>NZ_JASF01000005.1:2621489-2949175 GCF_000622405.1 Sulfitobacter donghicola DSW-25 = KCTC 12864 = JCM 14565 | reverse complement strand
CCCCTCGGAATTATCTCCCAATCCTCTGCCTTAAACATCATTGCTTTCAACACACTCAGCATTCGGTTTGCTCGAACAGGTGTATCAGCCATAGCAAAGTGAATTGCCTCAACATCCGAGCGCTTGACCTCAACCATCGCCAGCCTGCCAATGCGCGGTAAAACTCGTGAACGAAGAACCCGGTCATACTCTTTGTAGGTAGATGGGGCCAATCGAGGTTTAGCTTGTTCTTCAAGGTATTTCTCCGCGAACTCAGCAACAGTGACCGCATGACGCTTGCCGAGCCGATCACTTGCGGGATCACCGCCGGAGCTGATATCGGCAGCAAGTGTGAGTGCTTTACGTCTTACCTCTGCTACAGTGAACTCTGAGAACTTCCCTATGTTTACCTTTCGCTGCCGACCAAACTCTGTCCGATACCTATAAACAAATACCTTGCGGCCAGTCGGTGTTACCTTCAAAGACAGCCCGGCAGTTTTAGGGTCGTTAATCGTGTAGTCGGAACCGCGCGGTTCAGCTATTCTAAGGCCTGCCTCAGTAAATGTTGGTTCGCGGGTTAAAGGCGATGAACTACGCTTAACGAGTTTTCGTTTCAGTTTTTTAGGGCGCATATAGGACACAAGCCTCCGGTTAAAATCGGTATGGCATAGTTATAATCTGTAGGTTGCTTCCTTAAAATCCTGAAATAAATTAGATACTTAGGGGATTTAGTAAGTCTAAGTATATATCGGTAAGTCTCATTTTTCGCCTGTTAATCAATTGGTCGTAGGTTCGATCCCTACCGTCGGAGCCATTTCCCTCATAAGTACTTGTTATATAAGCCCTTATGAGGGGAATGGTCTTTAACTGCGGCACCGCAGTGTACCACCATCTCTGCCATTTGCGTTCCATCCGTTTTCAGAGAACGGAACGATGATGAACACACAGCCCCACCTTTCAAAACGCGGCGATGTTTACCAATGGCGACGCAAGACCAGACGCTTTTCCACAGGAAACATCGATATCAAGCTGTCGTTAGGGACGACAGATCGTCAGCACGCGCTTATCTTGGCACGCAAGGTCAGTGCTGAGAGTGATATGATCATGGAACAAATCGTTGGAAGTCGGATCACGCCAGAACATGGTCGTGCGTTTCTGTCTGAGGTGATCCGTAAAGAACGGGCTAAGATTGCCCAGCTCAGCATGTTCAGTCGCGTGGACAGCCTTGATCCAGATGACGACGCCCGCCACGATGCCGCTATGGCCGAGGCATGGCAACGTATCTCGTTGCATGGCATCAATCACCACGTTTCGGAGGAAGCGTCCGATCTGGTGCGCGATAATATCGATTTGATCCGCAGCGACCTGAACAGCCATCCTCGCAAGCAGGCCCTCCAGCGGATCTTCCAAGAACAAACAGGGCAGGATCAGTTGTCAGCGCTGGAATACATGCAGGTTATTGACTTGTTTGTATCCGGAAAAGCAAAAGCGTGGATCGAAGACGATCCCACAGAGGCCCTGAAGGCCAATGTGTTGAGCAGCGCGCCCAGTGGTGACCCTGCCCTGCCCTCTTCTAACCTCCGGGCCATCGTTGAACGTATGAACGCCATCAAGCGCACTGAAGGCATCGAGGAAAAGACGCTACGCCAATACCTGAGCTTTGCGGCGCTCTTTGAGATGCTGATGGGACATGATGACATTACTCAAATTCGCCAACCGGATGTGAAGGCCTTCCGCGCCGACCTCGCCCAGATGCCGAAAAACTGGGGTAAAAGCCCCAAGGATCAGGCTTCAACACGCGACGAGGTAATGGCGAAAGCTGCTTCGCTGCCCCCTGATAAGGTTGGCCTGTCAGTCGGGACCATCAACCGTCACCTTGATCACCTCAATCAGATTGCGGATTGGGCGCGGGATGAAGGCTTGGCCGTTGACCTCAATCTCAAGCCATCGAAGCTGCGCCGCAAAGAAACCGTCCGCGCGCGCGATAAACGCGACGCGTTCTCTGTTGAGCAACTGCATGTGGTCTTTCAAAACCCAGTCTGGACTGGCTCACATTCGGAGCATCACCAGACGAAAGTTGGACAAGAAATTTTCAAGAACGGCATCTACTGGTGTCCCTTGATTGGCGCCTATACTGGCGCTCGCAGAGAAGAAATCGCGGGCCTTGCCCCCTCTGACATTGTAGAAAGTGATGGCGTTGCCTGCTTCTCAATCGAAGATTCAGAGCTGCGCCGAATCAAAAACCTGTCTTCACGCCGTTTGATCCCCATCCATTCCCACCTGATAGATCTTGGCTTTTTGGATTATGTGCAGGAAGCAAGAAGGAACAAACAAACCAGCCTCTTCCCCGAACTATACGAAGCTGGGAATGACGCGTTCGGCCGCAAGGTAGGACGCCGGATGCGACAGATCATTGATCAGCAGCTTGGCGCGGAAGGCAAAAAACTCTCCTTTCACAGTTTTCGGCACTACGTGCAGAACCAGCTTGATCATGCTGGTATTGATGACAAGGTGGTTCGCGATATCACCGGACATGAAGGCAAGGACATCCACGACAAGGTTTATCGAAAGGCGTCGCCGATGCAGTCTCTTGTTGAGGCCCTCGAAATACTCCCCAAAATCATCTGACCTCGCCAACATCACCCATCATTGAGGCGTTACAAAGGGCGGAAACCGGACCTTCGTTGCAGTTGCGTGGTGTGGGTTCACCGTATGAGAAAGCAGAGGTTCTGCAGCACGTTGCACTTTCAAGCGCAGCTAACTGCAGCAAAGAGCCCAGACCTACCAATTGCTGCATGGCGCACGGATGTCTGCTTCCAACGGTTGGCCATTTTGGAGTAAGGTGAGCTGAGATTTCTGGAGCAACACTGTGCACAAACCGCAGGGCCGACTGACTGATGTATTTAACTTGCCAGACGATGAATCTGGTGAGCCTCGAACCGTCCTGATGTTAGATCAGCTCACACACGTTCCAGAGACCGGAGACGTATTGCAGGTCGCCAACCGGAAACTGACGATTGCTCAAGTTGATGGGCGGCGGATAAGGAATTGCCTGACAGGATGGAAGATGGCTGGGCGGGGTAGTGTTGCCGTCCTGGTCAACGAGCCTACAGACGCTCTACGACCATTCGCACAGCGCCCAGACTGGCTTTTAGTCACTTGGACTCCTAAAGACGAATTGCCTTGGCACTTCACAACTGACGATTTGCCAGCTTTTACGCAGCTCAATATAGAATGGAACGCGCATCCAAACGATGTTGGCCTCAAGATTGAGCATAATGGGCAAACGCTATTGGCTCGTATGCGACCAAACCCGTATGTCTATCGTCAGTACGAAAATATACCCGAAATTGTAGTCTGCTTCAAAGGCTGCGCGCAGTATCGTGTGACGCCAGTGAATGACCACGGCTGGTACGGGGGGCAATGCCGTTTCAGCGGGCTCGCACCGTCATGGGCCGAGTTCTACGAAATTTCTGGCGATACACGAGACGACATGGAGTCGACACCTTGGAATTTGATGAAGGGGTCTGGAACACGGCATTTCCACTTCTATCTAAGAGACGAGGCCCTTGAGGTGAAAGCGCAAGACTGGTCGTTCGACGCCGGAAGCGGGCCTTCGATCTAGGCCTTCGAACGGCAGAAAAGTCCGCAGAGCGGACAGTCGCTTCCCGCCTCGACGCTGATTTTGTGTGCAAACGCGGCGAACGGCAGGTGTGAGCCCTTCTTGACCAGAAGCTCTCGACCAACTTGTGGGCTCAGACTATGGTAATAGGGGGGATGAAAAGCTAAATGCAGCAATGGCTAATCTTACTGGAGCTTTTTTTCTTGGAGGTAGTTTGATGACCAATGAAATAGATCTGCACGCGGCAAATCATGTGCCAGCTTCTGGGTTGGGCCGATCGCTGGTATATTACTATTTTGTTTTGATTTTGTCGGTGCCGGTCATCCTGTTTGGCATAACCAATACCACTTTGAAATTCGGTATTCTTGCTTTGATGTTAAGCGCTTTGGTTGCGCCGCCGGTATACGTTTTGCGGAAAAAGCGAAGACTGCGTGCGCTTCGTCAAGCACAGGTTACGGCGCTAAGAAAACGTTCCGACGAATGACTGCTGCAGCGGTGGACAACGGTCACTTTGTCCGCATAGCAGACCTTGATACTGCCGACTTGCTCTCAGAACCGTTGGCACGTGCAGCGAAAGTCGGCAAAGAGCCCATGTTGACCTCGCTGCCTCTGGAATGCAGTATTTAAAACATTGCCGACGGTGCAGAGAACCAGATTTGAGGCGATAGATGCCAGTTACTTGGAAAATAATCGGCACAGCAGTTGCCAGTTTTGCGGTGGCATGGCTTCTATTTGTGTCGTTTTACCGACCAACCGACCATGAATATCTCATCACCACAACATCCTATTACTTCAAGCGTATGTCTGAAATCGGGCACACAGGCAGCGCGTCGTTTTCCGATTGTAGGCTCGAGCAAGCTGACGCCTCCGAGCGAGATTTGGGAATTTCGATGTTTGGGCTCTGTAGAAGCGAAACCGACGTCGAGACATTTCACTTTTCTATCGCCATGAGTGCTACCGCGAAATTCGTTTTCAGTGACATGGAACAGCGAAGCGCAAACGAGTGATGGCAGCTAAGTCCGCGATGCAGCCATCCAATAAGGAAAAATGCTGCGCTAACGGGTCAATGTCTGCTTCGGGGAAGCTGCTATGCAGCAAATAGACATCCGATCAATGGCAGCTAAGGGCCGTTCGCATTGTTGTGAATGCGCTACAAAAGGGCGGGAAGCCGACATTCGCCGCAATTTCAAAGTATAGGTCCACCGTATGAGAAAGCAGACGTTCGGCATTGCGTTGCACTTTCAAGCGCAGCGAACGGCGGCAACGAGCCGATTTTGTTGAAAAAGTCTTCGATTGTGGCGCGTCAGTTTGAGCTACCGCACTGATTTGGTTGAGGTGTCGAAGGCATAGTGGCCGCTTCAGCTTACGGCAGGCTCCATCGGTTTGAGCTTTGCGAGTTTCCGGAGGTTTTGGGCGGTGGCGGCGAGGGTAAATTCGTCTTGAACGCCGCATGGACCTCGTAATCGGAGCCGTCCCAGGCCGAGGATGCGTTTGAGGTGGGCGAAGAGCATTTCGACCTTCTTCCGTCGCGCCTGCGCTTTCGGATTGAACTCGGAAGCGGTGCATTGGCGAGCAAAGTCTCTGACGATCTAATATTTATCGCGATGAACCGAACGCGTTTCAGCGTTGGGGCAGCACTTTGCCTTCAGCTCGCATCTTGTGCAGTCTGATTTCAGTGCCCGATAGTTTCTGGATTTCCAAACTGGCGCATTCCGTTTTGGATCAGAATATGTTCGCCATGTATGCCGCATCTCTTTGCCGCCCGGGCAGATGTAGCGGTCGTTCTCGTCATCCCATGTGAAGTCGGATCGTGAGAAGGTTCCGTCGGTTCGCTCGCCTTTGTCGAAGACGGGAATGAAGGGCAGGATTTGGCGCTTCAGAGCCAGCCAGACCAGAGTGTCAGACGATCCATAGGCCGTGTCTGCAGCGATCCAATCGGGCTTCACGCCAAAGCGCTCTGCGGTCCGGTCGAGCATCTTGCGCATGGCACCGACCTCGGCGGTCTTGTTCGACCTGCTGGCGTCCACATCCATGATGATGGCGTGGTCGGTATCGATCAGGTAATTGTCAGAATAAGCAAAGAACGCAGGCCCCTTGCGGGCCGCCGTCCATTGACTGGCGGGGTCCGCATGGGCGGTGAACTTGGGTTTTGCTGTTGTCGCCGCTCCGAAGGCTTCGTCGTCCAACGTGTCGAGGTACTCGCGCACTGCACGCGGTGCATCAGCGGGATCAATCGCGCGGGCAGCCCAGTCTTCGGGGTTGCTGGAGTTCTGTTTCTGGACGTCGGGGCTGATCAGGCTGGCGTCGACCGCGAAGCCGTGGCCACCAACCAACCCCTCTGCCATGCATCGAGCAACGGTCGTCTCGAATACGTGGCGGAGCAGATCGCTTTCGCGGAAGCGACCGTGACGGTTCTTTGAAAAGCTCGAATGATCCGGGATACGATCCGTCAGATCGAGGCGGCAAAACCAGCGATACGCGAGGTTCAGATGCACCTCTTCGCAAAGCCGCCGTTCCGACCGGATGCCAAAGCAATACCCGATCAGAAGCATCCGGATCAGAAGTTCTGGGTCAATGGAGGGGCGACCCGTATGGCTGTAGAAATCCGCCAGATGAGCGCGGACGCTGGTCAGATCAACAAACCGATCAATCGACCGCACCAGGTGACTATGGGGAACGTGATCTTCAAGCGAGAACTCGTAGAACAAAGCCGCCTGCGCTTCCTGTCTCGGTCCCATCATCGCCAATCCTCCCGGTCGTTGAGAGAATTGAATCAGTAGCTGTACCGACGATCAAGCATGTGTTTTTCAACAAAATCAGCCCAATTTGACCGATGCTGCGCAGCGCACAAAGGTCTGCTATGATGAAAAAAACGACAAACTGCCTTTCTTCGTGGTTGGCAGTTGAAATTTCTAAGGGGCCGAGGATGCACGAACCGAAGGGTCGTCTGACCGACATATTCAACCTTACCACTGATGGTTCTGGGCAACCTCAGTCGGTTCTTATGCTTGATCAACTTACCCACGTTCCCGAGGTTGGGGATGTGCTTCAGGTGTCAGATCGTAACTTGTCGATTGCACAAGTTGATAGACAGCGGATGCGAAGTTGCCTGACGGGTTGGCCGCTGGTTGGCCTTGGCAGTATCGCCGTATTGGTCAACGCGCCAACAGAGGAATTGAAACCCTTAGCAAGGTATCCAAACCGTCTTTGGGTAACTTGGAAACCAAAAGCGGATTTGCCATGGCACTTCAAGACAGTCGACCTTCCCAAGTTCACCCGACTGAATGAAGACTGGAACGCTCATCCGAATGATGTGGGTCTCAGGCTGGAAAAAAGCGGAGATGAGTTGATTGCTCGCATGAAACCAAATCCGTACGCCTATCGCCAATACGACAATGTTCCCGAAATCGCTGTTAGGTTCGTAAATTGCTCCAAATATCGCGTTACGCCAGTCAACGATGAAGGCTGGTATTCGGGCCAGTGCCGTTTCAGCAGGCTTGCACCAGAATGGGGTGAGTTCTACGAAATTTCAGGCAACACTCAAGACAACATGAACTTTACGCATTGGATTAAGATGGAAGGCGTCGGGGCAAAGCATTTTCATTTCTATTTGAAAGATGAAACCCTCGAAATCAAAGCACAAGATTGGGTGTTGATATCCGAGAGCTGACCTTCGGAAGGCGATCTCCCACGGCGGCAAAGTCCGCATTGCAGCCTCTCGCCCCCCCGATTTGGCGGTTATTTTTGTGTGCAACCGCAGCGAACGGCAGCAAGGAGCCCATTTTGCTGGATTGCTGCGATGCCGCGAATGTCTGATATCACGCGCGGCTCAAAAACCTTCAACAACTGCTTGGGTTTTGAATGACGTTTTTGGCAGCCGAAAATGGGACGTTTTCAGCTGTGCCAAAAACGAGGGTTTTAGCGACGGTCATTAAGGTCGGCTGTACGGCCCCAACAGCTACCCGTCAAACCCCTTTTATGAGTTTTATTGTCGATGTTGCAGCAACTTGATTTCACTGCCTGAAATTGCCACGCCTTTGCGCCAAAGGTTATCTTTCATCACCGTCGGATATTGGTTTGCGTAGTCACGAAACCTATCGTTGGTCACGGCAAAGCATATTGGCATGTATTTGAGACACTCCAGAATGTATTTATCTGCTTGAACCCCGCTCGGAACGACATAAATTTCGTCGTTCATAAGCCCAAAAATATCTTCAAGTATTGCCACGGAATGCCGTATATCGCGTCGGAAAGCCCCGTGTTCGCCAAGTGTGTGAAAGATATTTGCGTCAAAGAAACAAACGACACGATATCCCTCTGAGCGAAGTTGGTGCGCGATCTCGCCCAATGGTTGGGCGTCTAGTTTGTTGTCGTGCCCGAGATGGTAAATATTACTTCCATCAATGACGGCCGCTTTCTCATCCAATCGAAGACCATGCATGAAACCTTGTCGATCATTGTCCAACAAGAAGTGTGATTTGAAGAAGTGTGATTTGTTTCCGCGAACTTTGCGATTCACAAACAATTTGCGATTCACAAACAACCAGAAGATGGTCAGTGCCGTTAAAAATATCAAAGCCGGGATCTTGTCCACGTCTGGTTGCCCCAAGAACCACCAGATGACCATCATGGAAATGCAAGCCAGCACGAAGCATTTTATGATTATCATCAAGTACCTACGAAACTGCGCGCCGATATTGAGATCAGATTTTGCGGCAAAATTTTCGGAGAGTTCTTCTCCTAATGTGATTGATTTGGCGGCCAAAATTTTTCTCACGCAATTGCTAGTCACAGGTAACGTAACGAAGCAAAAATAAGAAGGCTATAAAGCTCTGAAAGAGCCGCTTGGAGGAATGTAAAGATATCTTCCAAAAACGACCGTTTGTTGAACGGTTTCCTGAAAACCGACATTCGGGCTTCTTAAGTGGAGGTCGGCTTCGTCCGCATTGCTGTCATCGAACAGATCAAAATGCTGCGCAACTGCTCCAAAGTCCGCTTCGGGGAAGCTGCGACGCGGCGACGCGAGGTTAGGTCAATGTCCGGTTTGGGCCGATATAGCCAATCAGATACAGCATAGCGGAAGTAGAACAGCGGAATGCTGTATCTGGGTTTCCAAAGGGGCGGAGCGCCCTTGGCTTGGGGTTTCAAAAGGGGGCAGCGCGCCCCTTTGCCGGAAAGCGCTAACCTCCCCATCGGGGTGGTTAGCGCTAGTAGGTTATAAATCAAAGAAACTGATTTTGTACTTTCGCGGACTTGGCGGATCATGGGGTAACCCACCCCAAGGAACCCGATTATGTCCGATCAAGAACCATCATATGCTATCTCCGTCCGAGTAAAACACACGCACCGCTCCAAGTACAAGAACCAGCGTCGCCATGATCTGCGCATCGGACTTCCACCGAGTTACGTTCAGGTTGAACGCTCTGAGCTGAACCGTGTTCTGGTTGACCTGCCAATGCCAGCCGCAATCACAGCACGGGCAAAAGAGCTGCGTGAAAAGACAAACCCAAGCCGTGCAATGCGAGCGGATGCAGCCGTGGCCACCATTGGCATCATCACCTTTGGACATGCCGCTCAACCGATCTTCGAAGCTCTGACAACGTCACAGCAAGATGACGCGTATCTTGAGGTCGCTCAGTGCGTCGCAGACGAGTACGGCACAACCATTCGCGGTCTGGTCGTTCATGTAGACGAAACCGCTCATCATGCGCATGTCGTATGGGACTGCCGTAATCATGAAGGCGTGCCAATGTCGCAGGTAATGAAGGGATCAAGGCTGCAAGATATCGCAGCCGAAGTCATTCAAAGACATGCCGCTGGTATCGAGCGAGGGGTTCGTAAATCCGTGCGCATCGCCCGTGGTGACAAACCAAGCCAAATCTACAACCGTTCAGTACAGCAACTGCACCAAGACCTGCCTCTCGAACTGGAAGCCAAGCGCCAAGATCTGAAGCAATTCAGTGATCGGGTCGACGAAATGCGCGCGCGTGTTGAAAAGCTGGAAGCGAAGGAGGAATTGAACGCGAAGGAAGCCAAACGGTTGGCAACTTACCGCAATCGCCTTGCAGCAAGGTTAGAAGAATACACCGAAGCGAAGGCAGTGCTGACCTCTAAGGTTCAGGCCACTGACCAGCGGGAGGAAGCCCTGAACATCAAAGAGCGCGTTCTGGATACGGCAGAAGAACAGATGGATGAGCGCGAAATCATGATTGATCATCGCGACACGGAGTTGTCGGCACGCGAGAAAGAAGTAGTTCGCCGTGAAGGCATCTTGGATCGAATTACGGATGAAATCGGCAAGCTCATCAACGATGTAGCTGACCGCCTTGGTGTCGGTCGATCACTCCGTGCCATTCTTGGTCGCCTGAAGTCCGCCAGCGATGAGCTAAAAGAAGACGGGCCATCACTTGGGTGAGGAAGCGTTGGTTTACCCTGCCCTGCCCCCAGATCATCTTGTCATCAGCGCCGTTTTTTCCTAAAAGTGTCCCACCAGACTGCGGCACCGCCGCCGGATGGACGCTTTGATAAGCCTTGTAATGCAAGGGCTCATGAGAACCCGTGACATGGCTTCGATCCCTACCGTCGGAGCCATTTGCAACATAAGCACTTGTTATATAAGCCCTTATGAGGGGAATGGTCTTTAACTGCGGCACCGCAGTGTAGCACCATTTCAGCCATTTGCGTTCCATCCGTTTTCAAAGAACGGAACGATGATGAACACACAGCCCCACCTGTCGAAACCCGGCGATGTTTATCAATGGCGGTGCAAAACCAGACGTTTTTCCACAGGAAACATCGATATCAAGCTGTCCTTAGGGACGACAGATCGTCAGCACGCTCTTATCTTGGCACGGAAGGTCAGTGCTGAGAGTGATATGATCATGGAACAAATCGTTGGAAGTCGGATCACGCCAGAACATGGTCGTGCGTTTCTGTCTGAGGTGATCCGTAAAGAACGGGCAAAGATTGCCCAGCTGGGCATGTTCAGTCGCGTGGACAGCCTTGATCCAGATGACGACGCCCGCCACGATGCCGCTATGGCCGAGGCATGGCAACGTATCTCGTCGCATGGCATTAATCACAACGTTTCGGAGGAAGCGTCCGATCTGGTGCGCGATAATATCGATTTGATCCGCAGCGACCTGAGCAGCCATGCTCGCAAGCAGGCCCTCAAGAGGGTTTACCAAGAACAAACAGGGCAGGATCAACTGTCAGCGCTGGAATACATGCAGGTTATGGACCTGTTTGTGTCCGGAAAAGCAAAAGCGTGGGCCGGAGAGGCCCCAACAGAGGTCCTGACGGCCAAGGCAAAGCCCAGTAGCACCCCTTCCCTGCCCCCTTCCACCCTGCGGGCCATCGTTGAGCGTATGAACACCATCAAGCGCACTGAAGGCATTGAGGAGAAGACACTGCGCCAATACCTGAGCTTTGCCGCGCTTTTCACGAAGCTGGAAATGACGCGTTCGGCCGCAAGGTAGGACGCCGCAGGCGACAGGTCATTGATCAGCAACTTGGCGCGGAGGGCAGAAAGCGGAGTTTCGCTGAGGGTGCACAATAACGCATAATCTTATAAGAAAGCCTCCAGTCAAACCTCTTAAGCCAGCCTCTAAAAACTTCCCGAGTTTGAGGCTACAATGATGGTTGAACTGCCCTCGTGTACCGCTATCATCGACAGAGGAACATGGCCAAGACGTGACACCGGCGTCATAGGGCTTTTGCACCTCAACACGCGAGCCCACGCGCTTCCAGTGCCTCAACGGTTTGGGGCAATTGATGTTCGCGATCACGTGGCTCGATCAAAAGTCGCGGGGTAGCACTGATTTTGTGGATCGCGTTGAAAATAGCCGGCCAAGGCAAAGTCCCTTCGCCAGGGTGCCAATGACGATCCGCATAGCCGTCGGCGTCTTGCAGATGAACATGGCCCAAGGTGTCCCCTGCCGCAGCGATGAAATCTGGTACAGGCGGCGCTTTGTATTGGCCATTGGCAAGCTGGGCGTGCCCTGTATCGATGGAGGTTTTTAAGAAATCTGACCCAATGTCACGCACCAGATCGACACGCACAAAGGGATCGGCATCGTCGATATTTTCAAGCATCAGAACACAGCCAATCTCGCGTGCGCGGATCAAGACCGGCTCAAGACATTCGATGCTGGCGCTAAAGAGGTCACGGCGCAGCCACTCATAGTTCTGTTCGTTTAATTTGTGCCAGAACGTAAACGGGCTATGCACAACCATATGGGTGCCGCCAAGCGCTTCGGCGACCTCAAGCCCTTGGATCAAACGCTTGGTGATCAGCGTGCGAATTTCGGGATCGGGGTTGGACATATCCAGGCCTAGAAATGGACCATGGATACCGATGTCCCCTTGGTAGCCGTCCAGCAGCGGCGCATAGGCAGAGAGCAAACCGTCACGATCAGAATGCAGAGATGTGTAGGTGACAAAATCTTGGATTTCGAGCGCGCGATTATGATCACGCATCCAATGTTCCAACTGTTTAAACGCATCAAGTTTGAGTGCTGCACCAAGGCGTGGAAGGGTAGACATGGGAAAATCCTATTTGATGCCAGCGCGCATGAAGCTCTGCACGAATTGGCGTTGAAAGAGTAGAAATGCCAGCAACAAAGGCGCCGAAGTGAGCAGCGTAGCAGCGTTGATGCTGGACCATTGGATGCCAGAATCTGTCGAAGCAAAGATGGAAAGACCGACAGTTAGGGGACGTGTTTCAACGGAATTGGTGATGATGAGCGGCCAAAGAAAATTGTTCCAATGGGCCGAGACCGACACCAAGCCGAAAGCCAAATAGGTCGGTTTCGCAAGCGGCACATAGAGCCGCCAAATCCGCCCCATGATGGAGGTGCCCTCGATACGAGCAGCATCGTCAAGCTCTTGCGGGATGGTCATAAAGCTCTGCCGCAGCAAAAATATCCCAAACCCAGAGGCCATATACGGCAGGCCAATGGCCAAGATTGTATCGACAAGCCCAAGGTCGCGCATGGTTTTGTAATTTTCCACCAACAAGATATCGGGCATGATCATCAGCTGCATCAAAACGAGCGAGAACAGAATGCCCCGCCCGCGAAATTCAAGGCGGGCAAAAGCATAGGCCGCGAGCGTACCCAGCAGGATTTGACCAAAGAGGATCATGGTCACGAGGAGTGTGGTGTTGAGGAAATAGCGCGCGAACGGCGCCTGAACCCATGCGTCTGCAAAATTGGTCAGGGTGAGCGGTGCTGTTAGGTCGAAGTGGGTTTCATATTCTGCGGGGTGAAACGCGGTCCATGCCGCATAGAGCAACGGCAGTATCCAGAGCAAAGCCAAGGCCCAAGCCGCAAGCGTCGTCAGGGTGCGATCCCATGAAAAGCTGAAAGGACTCATTTGTAATGCACCTTGCGATCCAGAAAGAAGAACTGTCCGATGGCGAGGGCGCATAGGATCCCCAAGATCACAACGGTCAATGTCGCCGCATAGGCCGTATCCCAAAACTGAAACGCAACTTCGTAGACATAAAAGAGCAACAGCTTGGAGGCGTTGTTCGGCCCGCCTTGGGTCATCACAAAGATATGGTCGATGAGACGCACAGAGTTGATCACCGCATTGATCGACACAAACAATGTCGTGGGCATAATCAGCGGCAGGGTCACGCGGCGAAAGAAATTCCAGCCGCCCGACCCTTCCAAAGCGGCCGCTTCGCGCAGCGATGGCGGAATGGTCTGAAGCGCTGCGAGATAGAAGATCATAAAGAATCCCGCCTCTTTCCAGACCGCAACGGCGATCATGGTGTAGAGAACAGTATCGGTTTGCCCGACCCAATTTTGCGCAGGCAAATCGAATAGGCCGCGGATCTGGTCAATCAAGCCGAAACCCGGCGTGTAAAAGAACATCCAAATATTGGCGACAGCGATGAGCGGCAAAACCGTTGGCGTGAAAAATGCCATGCGTAAAAACGCGCGCCCGCGCAGCTTTTCGTTGACGAAGACCGCCATAAGCAAAGCCAAAATGATCGAGGCTGGGATGGTCACCGCTGCATAGATCAGATTGTTGAGAAGTGCCTTTATGAACACCGGATCGGCCAGCAAGGTCACATAATTATCGCCGCCAACAAACACCGAAGGGCGACGTCCCCGTGCGGTTGAGAAGAAGCTGTTGATGATGGTTTCAAGCGCCGGCAGATGCGTGAACCCGATCAAAATGATCATCGCAGGCAGCAAAAGAAGCCAAGCATATATCCAGTCGCGGCGCATATGTGTTTCCGAATTGAATTGAGTGAGGGGGCAATGGCTCGCCCCCTCTTTGGGTTGAAGATTTAGCGGTAAGCAGAGAGGACGGCCTCGGCTTGGGCCTGAGCTTCTTTGAGCGCTTCTTCTGCTGACTTCTCGCCCGCAATCGCGGCAGACAAGGCATCATTTAGGAAGCTGGTGACGCGAGCATTTTCATAGGTCGAAAGCTCGGCAACCGCGTGCTCAAGGTGATCGCGTGTGATCAAGGCTGCGGGCACTTCTTCAGCGTAAGCCGTCATGGCTTCGGTTTCCCAAGCATCTGCACGCGGCGCAACGTAGCCCGTTGCGATGGACCATTTGGCCGCTTGCTCAGGGGCTGAAATCCACTGAACGAAATCAACAGCCGCTTCTTTTTGCTCTTCGGTTGAGTCCTTGAACAAGTAGAAGTTGCCGCCACCTGTCGGGGCACCAAAGCGCTCATCCGCAGGCAAGAAGCCGACACCAAATTCAAACGGCGCATTGGTGCGGATGTTTGTCAGGTTGCCCGTGGACGTCCAAATGATCGCGGATTCGCCTTCAAAGAACGCCTTGGGTGTTGCGCCCCAATCGATGGATCCTTCTGCCATAACGCCGTGCTCTTTGGAGAGGTCCACGAGGAACTCAAGCGCACGCACAACCTTTGGGTCATCAAAGTTGGTTTCGTTGCCGTCCGCATTCGCCAGAATCGCGCCAGCCGGCGTGGAGAGGCCTTGGAACAACCAGTATGGGAAGCCCGCAGATGGGATGCGCAGACCCCACTGTGTGACGTTGCCCGCGTCGTCTTTTTGGGTCAATGCAGTCGCGGCCGTGAGCAGCTCATCCCAGTTTGCAGGGGCCACATCAGGCTCAAGACCGGCCTCAGCAAAGGCTTCTTTGTTCCAATACATGATCGGTGTTGAGCGCTGGAATGGGATGCCCCAAGTGTGACCGCCAGTTTGGGAGTTCTGCATGAACGCTGGGAAGAACCCATCGATCCACTCGGATTTTTCGGCCTCAGTGAGGTGCAAATCGAACGGCTCGATCAGGTCTTCGTCGATCAAGGTGAACATCTCGGTGGACAGTAAAACAGACAGCTGTGGCGCGTTGCCGCCGCGGGCAGCCGTCACGGCTTTCGTTGAGGCATCAGTGTATGAACCCGCATAAATCGCTTCGATGTTCAGCTCTGGGTGGGCAGCGGCATATTCAGCTGTCAGCGCTTCGATGGTGTCAGCAGCTGCGCCACCCACAGCAACAGGGAAGTAGAACTCTAGATCTACGGCGAATGCAGGTGTTGCAAAGGCCAAGGCGGCACCGGCAACTGATGTCTTTAGGAAATTCACAAGCATGGATTTCAGATCCTTATTAAGTTGAAGAGGCAAGGCCGCAGCCCTGCACAGGAATTTGCGTTTGGGTGTCATCAAGTGAAGCTGACCTCGGAGATGAGGTCTTGGGGAACCCGCTCGCCGCTGTCTGCGGCGAAAACGGATAAATCCGACAAATCGAAACCCAAAGAGATGGGTGAATTCAGCGGAAATTCGGTTCGGCCCGCACAGCGCACACGCAGTGCAGCGGCGCCAATGCGGCAGGTGACCAAGGCATCGGCGCCAAAATATTCAATCGCTTCGACATGCCCGTTCAAGGGGCCACCTCGGATGACCCGCAGGTCTTCTGGGCGTAATCCAAGCAGACATCCTTGCGCGCGATGTGGGGCGAATACATCCGCATCGGGAATATCGGCGGCGCGCAAGATATTCATCGGCGGCGTGCCTATGAATTGGCCTGCAAAGGGGGTTTGTGGGCGGGCGTATAACGCACGCGGGGCGTCGACCTGTTCGATGCGCCCTTTGTTCATGAGGACGACTTGGTCGGCCATGGTCATCGCTTCGGCTTGATCGTGGGTCACATAAACCATCGTGAAACCTAGGCTGCGTTGCAGTTCGCGAAGCTCGGCGCGCATGTCTTGACGCAGTTTCGCATCAAGGTTCGAAAGTGGCTCATCCATCAGGCAAATGCTGCGCTCTGCAATGATCGCACGGCCCAAGGCGGCGCGCTGTTGTTGCCCGCCAGACAATTCGCTTGGCTTGCGCTTCAACAGATGGGACAGCTCCAAAAGCTCGGCGACCTGCTCCAATTTACGGCTGCGTTCGGCCTTTGGGGTACGGCGGGTGCGCAGGCCAAAGATGATGTTTTCCGCCACCGAAAGATGCGGAAACAAGGCATAGGACTGAAACACCATCGCCAAATCGCGCGCGCTCGGAGGCTGCGAAGTCACTGCCTCTTCATCCACATAGACCTCGCCGCTGGTCGGGGTGTCCAAACCGGAAATCATACGCAGCAGTGTCGATTTTCCGCAGCCTGATGGTCCAAGCAAAGCTGTGAAGGAGCCGGCGGGGATCGACAAGTTGATGTCGCTCAAAGCTGTGGCGTCTCCCCAGTTTTTGGTCAAGGCGTGCAAACGGATTGAGCGGCCCTTCAGAGTGAGGTCAGACATGGCTCAAACTTTCTTGAGGGGTAAAGATCGGCGTGTTCGATTTGGCCAAAACGTCCGAGATTGCAGCTGGAGGCAGTGCGTCGCAAAACACCTTGTCTAACGCCGCAATGTCGCCGCCGCGCACATGGGCGCGTCTGCCAAACTTTGAGTGATCCAAGGCGAGGTAAGCGGCGTTGCAATTGGCCTGAATGGCAGCGCGGCATTGCACTTCTTCTTCTGTGAAGTCGAGCAAGCTGCCATCGGGCGCGACACCGCCGACCCCAAAGATCCCGTAATCGACGCAGTAGCGCGCGAAGAAATCCTCGACCTGCGGCCCTAAGATGTCGCAGTCGCTTAGGCGCACAGCACCGCCAGGCAGAGTGACGGACCAATCCGGGTGCTGACAGGCCAGCATTGCCACATTGAGATTGTTGGTGAAGATACTGAGTTCTGATTTGTCTTTTAAAGCCGCGACCACCAGCTCAGGTGTCGTTCCGATCGAGACCGCCAAAGAGACGCCGTCTTCGATATGCTCAGCGACCAATTGGGCAATACGTTGCTTGGCACCCAGATTGAGCGCGCTTCGGTGCGCATAGAGCAGATTTTTGCTTTGCACCGGAATGTCCACGCCGCCACGCACACGCCGTATCTCGCCGGCTTCGGTCAAGAAATTGACGTCCCTGCGGATGGTCTGTGGGGAGACATTATGCTGCTCAGCCAAATGGTCGATGCTCACAAAGCCAGAGCTGTGAACATGTCGCATAATGTGGTTTTGGCGCTCAGAGTATAAAATGGGATCTGTCCAGAGAGGCTTCGTTTACCCAGATTGGACAGGAGGTACGTAACGTTCATATGAACAACATGTAACGTTCAAATGAATATCGCACAGTGAGGCATTCTGGGAAGCATTCAGCGATATTCCTTTATTCCCGCCGCCACCGTCCGATTGCATTGAGGACTGAAACGCTCTGGATGGCGGGTTTGGTGTGGTTGGTTGAAGATACGAACAGTTGGCCATGCCGGCCGGATGTCCATTTTGTCTGTAGGGCAAACCTCTGGACCATCAGATTTTTGCACAAAAGGCGAACGCTGCCTCAGGATGCCTCGCCGCAACCTGCACAGCCAGCGTGAAGGGCAGATTTGGGCGGTAGCAGCGAGCAAGAATTCGTCATTTGCGCCGCATGGGTTTACGACTTGGATCCGAATAATTGCGCCGGAACTGCTTGAGCGGTTCACCTTCGGGGCTGATGTAGCCGGACGGATTGCGCCTTTTCCTACTCACCTCCTTATCGGGATTGGTGAGAGGACATAGCATGCCAAATTGATCAAACACGACAATACTACGCCGTCCGGCTGTCGAACTCATGACCGGACTTTCCCGCAGCACGATCTATCGACAGATATCGGGCGAGGTTTTTCCAAAGCCATTAAAGCTTGGAAAACGTGCGGTTGGTTGGCGCTAATCGGATATTATCCAATGGCTCGACAGCTTCACAGAGGGCGAAGTTCAGCCATGAGCCGCAAAACAAAGTGGCCCGAAACCTGTTAAAGCAGGGACCGGGCCGGGTAGAGAGCCACGCGGTAGCGGCTTACATCCAAACTATACCGCGCAACGCAGACCAGCACAGCACATCAGCAGGACAGCTGACAGTCTCATAACATCGAATGGCAGCGGTTTTGCAATTTCTGTGTCTCGCCACATGCGCTGTACGCTCTCCCTAGCTTGGGGGACTTTGTGATGATGGATGCAAAGAAACTGACACCCCCTTCGTGGAAAGGGGTATGGCCGCTATGGATGCGCACCTTGCCCCGCTTTCCAATGCGAGGGCCACAAGACACAGAATGCCCTGACATTGGCGGTTGGTAACAGTGGCAAGCGCGCAGCGGAACAGCGCGAAGCAGGCTCAACAGGTATGGATCGGAGCGCAGCCTATTGCGGGCACTATCGCAGAAAGCTATTTTAGCATGACCTGCCCCGAAAGTCACAAGCTACGACGCAACCAACGCCCCCCTCTGGTGCTGCAGAATACCCGGAAGCGGGAGGTATCTGAGCGAGCAAGAAAGCCCACACAAACGAAGGCTGAGAAAGCTTCTAAAGGAACGAAAACGCGTCAGGCAGAATGAGGGAGGTTTTTTTGCACCCTTCCCGCCAAAAACCAAAAGCATGCACCCGACTAAATACAATCGGAAACGGAAAACCTCTTTGAAGCAGGAACTCGATCTCTTACTCGACGACATGGCCGATTTTTCAAACATGAGTCGTGATGACCTGACTGAGTTCCTAAGACGTAATAAGTGTTGATGCCCAAATGTACCGAGTACTACTTTTAGGGTCCGATGCAATGCGGGGATTGGCTTTTTACTCTATCAGCAAAATCAGAGAGTGAATGCCATAAAGTGGCGGAGGCTCAGGGATTCGAACCCTGGGGACGCTTTTGACGCCCGTCGGTTTTCAAGACCGGTGCATTCGACCACTCTGCCAAACCTCCGCAGTGCGCGCTTCCTAATCCGCCTGAAATGATTCTGCAATCGTGCAAAATTCACGCGCCTATCGGGGAAATTTGCCGATTGCCTGTGCCGACTCTTGTCGCGTGGGGCCTGAGCGCGTTAGAGTGCCCGAAATACTCCGCAAAAGGAGTGATGCGGTGTGCCATGAGAAAATGGTCCGCGCACAGGCAAGGACGAGAGAACATGGGCAGTCAGATCAAATATTTTTCTTCGGTTTCCGATGGGCGAGCGATGCGCACAATCGTTGGAACCCTTTTGGCAGCGACCTTGCTGGCGGGGTGCGACGAGCAGGGGAAATTCGCTTTCCCCACGGCAAACTCTGCAAACGGCACACAGGCGGCGGCCGCGCCGACAGGCCCGACAGTAGAACGCGACGTCGAAGCGCCAGAAGTGTTTTCTGTTACCGATCAGGGGCTGTGGGACGGACGACCCAGCCTTGGTGGGGTTTGGGTCGCCCACCCTGACGTGCAAGACCCCGAGCGGGTGATCATCCGCAATCAAGACAATGGAAAATTCGTCGTTGGCGCCCTGTTCCGCCGTGAGCGCGACATCCCGGGCCCCAGCTTGCAAATCTCTTCCGATGCTGCTGCCTCTCTTGGTATTTTGGCCGGTGCCCCTGCAAAGCTGAACGTAACTGCCCTGCGTAAGGTCCAAGAGGCTGCTCAGGCTGAAGAAACAGCAACAGAGACCGCTGCCACCGTGCAAGCCGCACCAGAGGTCAGCGCGACGACGCTTGATCCCGTCACAACCGCTGCAAGTGCCGCGATTGATGCCGCAGCGCCTAGCACGCCAAAACCGACACCCGTTGCGCCCACGCAATCCTCAAACTTGGCCAAGCCCTTCATCCAGATTGGTATCTTCAGCATAGAAGCCAACGCCAATCGGGCGGCAAAACAAATGCGCGGTGCGGGCCTTGCCCCGACGGTCAAACAAAGCAAGATTAACGGTAAGACCTTTTGGCGCGTTGTTGTTGGCCCTGCGGCCACCAGCTCTGAGCGCTCCAAAATCCTATCGACCATCAAATCGGAAGGCTTCACCGATGCCTATGCCGTTTCTAGTTAAGACATAAAGGTGCCCCTCATGCGCGGATTAAAATTAACCCTTAGTGCATTCGCCCTACTTGCCTCCTCGGTGACTGCTCAGGCCTTTGATACCCGCGCCAAGGCCGCTTATGTCCTCGACTACAATACTGGTACGGTTTTGATGGCCAAAGACGCCGATAACCCCTTGCCGCCGGCCTCTATGTCCAAACTCATGACATTGTACATGGCGTTTGAAGCAATCGAAAACGGCATCCTTGATCTGGACCAAATGCTGCCGGTTTCCGCAGCGGCCCAAAGCTATGGCGGTTCAACCCTGTTCCTAAAAGCAGGTGAGCGGGTGCGCGTCGAAGACCTGATCCGCGGGATCATCGTTCTTTCTGGTAATGACGCCTGTGTGGTCATCGCCGAGGCGCTGGCAGGAACCGAGGCGAAATTTGCGCGCCAAATGACAATGCGCGCGCAGCAGTTGGGCATGACCAACTCGACCTTTAGCAATTCAAACGGCTGGCCAAAGGCAGGCCACCGCATGTCGATGCGTGATCTGGGGTTGCTTGCGACCAAGCTCATCAACGACTACCCGCAATATTACTCTATGTTCTCGCAAAAAGAGTTCCTTTTTGACCCAGCAGAATCCGCCAACCGCCTAAACCGAAACCCTCTTTTGGGTTTAGGTATCGGCGCAGATGGTTTGAAAACAGGACACACCCAAGAAGCGGGATATGGTCTGGTTGGCTCTGCCCTTCAGGGTAAGCGCCGGATCATTTTTGTGCTGTCTGGGCTGCAATCCTCGCAGGCACGTGCAAACGAAGCCGAAGCCGTGACAAATTGGGCCTTTCGCCAATTTGCACAAACCGAGCTTGGCACCAGCGGCACAAAGATTGCCGATGCCGAGGTATCGATCGGCGCGGAAAAAACCGTAGGGATGGTATTGGGCGAAGATATTTCGCTGCTTTTGCCCGTGAACCCGATTGAGCCTCTGAAAACCGAAGTTGTCTATAACGGCCCCCTAAAGGCACCCATCAAAAAGGGTGACCAGATTGGTGAGCTGATCATCAGCCCCGAAGGGTTGCCAGAACAACGCGTTCCCCTGTTGGCCGATCACGCTGTTGCGCGTCACGGCTTTGTTGGGCGTGTTGTGGCCGCAGCCCTGCATATCGTTGAACGGATCAACAACGGCCCCGCGCCGGAGGCATCGTGACCCCTAAACCAACGCCGCTTGGGTTGTTTATTAGTTTCGAAGGCATCGACGGGTCGGGCAAATCCACTCAGGTGGCGCGGCTGGCGGATCATTTGCGCGCGCGCGGCCATGATGTTGTCCTCACCAGAGAGCCTGGAGGCTCTGAAGGGGCCGAGGAAATCCGCGCCCTTGTTCTGCAAGGCGATCCCGACCGCTGGTCTGCGGAAACTGAAACGCTGTTGTTCACCGCCGCGCGGCGCGACCACCTAGAGCGCCTGATCACCCCTGCCCTTGCCCAAGGTAAAATCGTGATTTGCGACCGCTTTGCCGATAGCACACGCATGTATCAGGGCCTCAGCCGCGGCGATTTGCGTGCAACAGTTGACCAGCTACACGAGCTGATGATCGGGGTTGAGCCTGATCTGACCATCCTCATTGATATGGACCCGACCGAAGGGTTGAAGCGTGCCAAGGGCCGCCAAGGCCATGAAGAGCGGTTTGAAGATTTTGGCACCAGCCTCCAAGAAGCCATGCGCGCAGGTTTTCTGAAGCTATCAGAAGAGTTTAGCGACCGATTTCGCGTCATTGACGGCAGCCAAAGCATTGACCAAGTCGCCCAAGACATCGCGGTTGCCACCGATCTTGCCCTTGAACAGCGGCGTTAATTGCCTCTTTTCAGACCTGCTTCTCGTGACAGAATCCAGCTTTCGCCACAGCACACCATTCCCAACCCTCACAATCCAAGATAAACCGCCTGTATGAGCGATGAAACACCTCCACAGCCAGAACGCCTCGAAGGTGCGCCGCATCCGCGTGACACCCTGAACCTGATCGGCCAAGACGCCGCGCAGGAGGCCTTTTTAGATGCGTTCAACACAGGCCGCTTGCACCATGCGTGGATGCTGACAGGGCCGCGCGGAATTGGCAAAGCCACGCTGGCATGGCGCATCGCAAGGTTTCTTTTGGCCACACCAGAGGCAAATGACGGCGGCATGTTCGGCGATAGCCTGCCGCCCCCGACAAATCTGGACATCCCAGCAGATCACCCCGTAACGCATCGCATCGCAGCGGGGGCCGAACCCAGCGTCCACCTTGTCAGGCTGGGCGGCAAAGGGAGTACCGACTCTGACCGGATCAAGAACTTTGCCGACAAGAAATATTCCAGCGTTATCCGTGTTGATGAAATTCGCGAACTCAGCTCTTTTATCCATATGAGCGCAGCAGATGGCGGTCGGCGGGTTGTCATTGTGGATGATGCCGATCTGATGAACCCCAACGCCTCGAACGCATTGTTGAAAATGCTCGAAGAGCCACCAGCGCGCACGTATTTTCTGCTGATCTCACACCAGCCTTCTGCGTTGCTGCCCACGATCAAATCAAGATGCCGAACCCTAAACCTGCACACATTGAATCCCGAAGACGTCAGCGCGGCCATGGCCCAAGCAGATGTTCAGGCCGCCAATGCCCACGCTTTGGCTGCGCTGTCGGGCGGATCGGTTGGCGGGGCCATGCGCCTATCGCTTCTTGGGGGTGCGGCCCTTTATGCTGAGCTGGTCGGCATTATGGGCACCCTGCCCCATATGGACCGTGGCCGCGCCCTAAAGCTGGCCGAAATGGCCGCAGCCCGTGGCGGCGAGGCAAAGCGCGATCTGTTGTTTTCGCTGATTGATTTGCTGCTCAGCCGCATGGCCCGTGCCGGCGCGACGGGAACCCCTCCGGCCTATGAGGCCTGCGTGGGGGAAACCCAAACCCTGATGCGTTTGGCCCCAAATCCACATCAGGCCCGTGTTTGGGCTGACCTTGCCGCCGAAATCGGCACCCGCGCCCGCCACGGCATCGCCGTCAACCTTGACCCTGCCGCACTGGTTCTAGATACCTTCATCAAGATGGCCAAAGCCGCCCCCAGATAAGCACCTACGGAGCTTTATGACCCAAATACCCCAGATCACCGACAGCCACTGTCACCTTGATTTCCCCGAACTCATCGCGGAACTCCCCGAGGTTATTGCGCGGGCGCATGAAGCAGGTGTGGCGCGGATGGTCACCATCTGCACCAAGCTGAAAAACGAACCCGATGTACGCGCCATCGCCGAGGCCCATCCTTCGGTGTTTTATGCCGCTGGCACCCACCCGATGAGCGTGGCATCCGAGCCGATGGCGACGCTCGACCAGCTGATCGAAATCGCACACCACCCCAAGATGGTCGGTATTGGTGAAACGGGGCTGGATTACCATTATACAGCAGAAAGCGCGCAAATTCAGCGCGATAGCCTGCGCATTCACATCGCTGCGGCGCGGGAAACGGGCCTGCCCCTGATCATCCACAGCCGCGATGCCGATGAAGATATGGCCGAAATCCTGCGCGATGAACACGCAAAGGGCGCCTATAGCTGCGTTATGCATTGCTTTTCCTCCTCTGCCGAATTGGGGCGTGCTGCGCTGGACCTTGGATTTTACCTCAGCATGTCGGGCATCACCGCCTTTCCCAAAAGCCAAGAGCTGCGCGATATCTTTGCCGCCGCTCCGCTGGACCGTGTGCTGGTCGAGACAGACAGCCCCTATCTTGCGCCGCCGCCCCATCGCGGCAAACGCAACGAACCCGCCTTTAGCGCCCATACCGCGCGCCGCGCGGCCGAGACCTTTGGCATCGACTATGCCGAGTTCGCCGCACAATCCGAAGCCAACTTCGAGCGCCTCTTTACCAAAGCAGCCAACTATGGCGGTGCCGCATGAGCGATGTGATGCGGGTCACCATCCTTGGCTGTGGGTCGTCAGGTGGCGTGCCACGCCTTGGCGGTTCATGGGGGGCCTGTGATCCGAATGAACCGCGCAACGCACGGCGGCGCTGCTCGGCTTTGGTTGAGCGGATCAGCGATGCGGGCACCACATCTGTTTTGATCGACACCTCGCCAGATATGCGCAGCCAGTTGCTGGACGCAGGCATCGGGCGGCTGGATGCGGTTTTGTATACCCATGCCCATGCGGATCACATGCATGGCATCGATGATCTGCGGATGATTGTGATCAACATGCGCAAACGCCTTCCCGTTTGGGCCGACCAGCCGACCCATGATGCGCTGATGGACAGGTTTGGCTATGCCTTTATCCAGCCCGAAGGCTCGATGTATCCGCCGATCCTTGAGATGAACCTGATGGAGGGTGACATCGAGATCGAAGGCCCGGGTGGCACATTAAAGTTCACCCCATTTGAAGTTCCGCATGGCGGCATGGATGCCTTAGGGTTTCGCATGAACAACGTCGCCTATCTACCTGATGTTGCAACAATACCTGACCATATTTGGCCGAACCTAGAAGGCCTTGATTGCTGGATCGTAGATACATTGCGCCGCGATCCCCACCCCACCCACAGCCACCTCGAACAGACACTGGGCTGGATCGACAAGATGCGCCCCAAACGCGCTGTCCTGACCAATATGCACACTGATCTCGACTATGCGACCCTTGCCGCAGAGACACCGGATCACATTGATCCTGCCTATGACGGCATGCAGCTGGAGTTCACCCTGAACTAACGTTACCCCGCCTGCCACCTGCCCCTTTCACGGACGAGCCCAGATCATGCAAACCCTTCTTGATGTCATCCTGCCCGTCTTTATCGTGATCGGGTTTGGCTATATCGGTGTCTGGCGCGGCTGGCTGTCTGAATCAGGTGTCGATGGCATTTTGCGCTACGCCCAAAGCTTTGCCGTACCCTGCCTGCTGTTCTATGCCATTGCCAACCTTGATCTAAGCAGCGCCTTTGATGCCAAGCTCTTGTTCAGCTTTTATTCAGGCGCCGCGATTTGCTTTGCCCTTGGGACCATTGGCGCGCGCCTGTTCTTTGGCCGCGATTGGGAAGACTGCGTGGCGATCGGTTTTTGCTGCCTGTTCTCAAACTCGGTCCTTTTAGGCCTGCCCATCTCTGAGCGCGCATATGGTTCAGATAACCTGTCGGGGAACTATATGATCATCGCTATGCACTCGCCCTTTTGCTATGGGTTGGGGATCACGGTGATGGAGTTCGTGCGAAACCGTGGGCAAAGCAGCGCAAAGCTGGCCACCTCAGTTGCACGCGCGATGTTCAACAACCCGCTGGTTATTGGTATTATCGCAGGCTTTACCGTGAACCTCAGCGGGTTGATGATCCCCACTGTTTTGGATGACGCATTATCATTGGTTGTTCGCTCGGCCCTGCCTGCGGCCTTGTTTGCGCTGGGAGGGGTGTTGTTTCAATACCGCCCAGAGGGCGACATGAAAGCCATTGCAATGGTTTGCGTCATCGCCTTGTTGGCCCACCCTGCAATCGTTTGGCTGATGGGATCGGCGCTATCTGTTCCGACCGATCTGTTTCGCTCAGGCGTTTTAACCGCGTCCATGGCACCAGGGTTTAACGCCTATATCTTTGCCAATATGTACGGGCGCAGCAAACGCGTTGCTGCTTCTTCGGTTCTTATCGCCACTGGGTTGTCAATTGTTACGGTCTGGGTTTGGCTGTCTGTGCTGGGCTGAGGCTGACCAATGGCTCAACCCCTCGCCATCAAATTCACCTAAACCCTTGCAATCAGGCGGGCTTGGTTTCATTCAGGACAAAGTGACAGAAAAACCAGATCATATCCCCTTGGCCCTTTCTTCCTTGGGCTGGACATCCTTTTTCGAGGATCAGCTGACCTCGGATGAGGATGCGATGGAGCGCTTGCGCATTGCGACCGTTCACCGATCCCGCATGTCAGCACAATCACCCGATGGCCAAGTTAAACTTGCCCTTCCCGTGGGCATGAAAACCACCGATTTCGCCGTAGGCGACTGGATCATCGCCGAGCCGCAAACACACATGGTTGTACGCCGCCTAGATCGCCACGCCCTGTTGCAGCGCAAAACCGAAGGCGCGCGTTTTCCCCAGCTGATCGCCTCCAATGTGGACACGTTGTTTATCGTCACCTCCTGCAACGATGATTTTAACCCCGCCCGACTGGAACGCTATCTTGCGCTAGCGAATGAAGCGGGCACCGATCCGGTGATCGTCCTTACAAAAGCTGACAAAGTCGCAGAAACATCATCTTATGTTGAAACCGCCAGCGCGCTGCAACGAGGCCTAAAGGTTGTGACCCTGAACGCCAAGATTGCTGATGCGGCCGACACTTTGGCCCCTTGGTGTGGCGCGGGGCAAACTGTTGCGCTGGTCGGGTCCTCAGGCGTGGGGAAATCGACCTTGCTTAACACTTTGGCCGCAAAAACGGGCGACGAGGCACAGCTCACTGGTGGCATCCGCGAAGACGACGCCAAAGGGCGCCATACCACCACCTCGCGATCCCTGCATAAGATCAAAGGTGGCGGCTGGGTGATTGACACACCGGGCATCCGCACCTTGCACCTTGCCGATATGTCCGAGGGGCTGGACATCTTGTTCGCCGAAATCACCGAGCTGGCCCCAAATTGCCGTTTTCGCGACTGCACACATGCCCATGAACCCGGATGTGCAATTCAGGCCGCAGTGAGCGATGGGCGGATAGACCCTGCGCGGCTGGAACGCTGGCGCAAGCTGCAAGAAGAAAACAACGCCAACACCCCCGATAAAACTGGCCCCAAAAGCAATCAAACGCCCAAACGGCGCGGCAAGCGGCGCTAAGCCACCCCTTTGGCGGTTAATCGCCACCACGGCAGGCAGCATCCTTGCAACCACCTGTTATCAATTCACATCAGTGTTATATTCTGGCCAAGCTGAAACAAGGGAGCGGTAGATGCCCTTCGACCCACAACTCGCGGAAATCCGTTTTGGATGCGGCCTATCGCCCAACATCGCTCCTCCCCGCTCGGTGTCAGACATGCTGCAATCTCTTGCGGCAGAGGATGATATCGCCAGACGGTTCCCCATCGAAACCTTTGAAACCTTTCAAGAAAGGATCGCCGCAGGTCAGGTTTTGCAAAAAATCCGCAAGAAAAACCGCGGCTCTCCCGAAGCGTTAACCGCGAAAAAGGGCCGCCGCGTGCTGAACAAAGAAGCCCGCATTGCCCAAATTGGCTGGCTGGGTCAGCATATCAACCGGTGGGTCTGGACCAATGCGCCCCTGCGCGAACGCCTCACCCTGTTTTGGGCCGATCATTTTACAGCGACAGGAAAAGCGGGACAAATCAGGCGCGCAACCTCTCCCTATATCGAAAGCGCAATCCGCCCGAACATTAACGGCACCTTTGAGGATCTTTTGATCGCCGCTGTTCTACACCCGTTGATGATCCATTTTCTGGATCAGCACCGCTCGATCGGTGCAAATTCGGTTCGGGCAAGCAGAGGCGGCAAACTGGTTGGGCTAAACGAAAACCTCGCCCGCGAAGTGTTAGAACTGCACACGCTGGGGGCTGGCGGCCCTTATACACAGACCGATGTCACCCAATTGGCCGAACTTTTGACTGGCGTCACATATGGCCCGACTATGGCGCTGAAGTTTCGAAAGGATCAGGCCGAACCCGGAGCCGAAACCGTTTTAGGTACAACTTACGGCGGCGGGGCGGGTCATATCCGCGATGTCACAGCCGTTTTGCGGGACCTTGCCAAACACCCCGCAACCGCGCGCCACATTGCGTGGAAAATGGCCGTGCATTTTACATCAGACACCCCTGACCCCGCATTGATCACCGCCTTGGAACAGCGGTTTTTGGAAACAAACGGTGATCTGGCCGAAGTGAACAAAGCCTTGCTCACCCACCCCGCTGCATGGGCCTTGCCCAGAAACAATGTAAAACCGCCCTTTCATTTTGTTGGCTCGGCGGCGCGAGCCCTCGCCGTTCCCCCAAAAGCCATCACCGACCTAACAGAAAAGAGAGCCCGTCATTTGTTCGTCAATCCAATGAGCAGGATGGGCCATATCTGGGAAAAACCCGATGGCCCCGATGGCCTCCCCGAGGAAGACAGCCTTTGGATTGCGCCGCAAGGCATCGCAGCGCGTCTGCAATGGGCCATTACGATCCCACAACTTTTGCTAGATCCCCTGCCCGACCCGCGCGATTTTGTCACCACTGCCTTGGGCAACTATGCCTCACCCGCTGTGACCTTCGCTGCGAAAGCCGCGGAAACCCGATCAGACGGCGTGGGCCTGATCCTTGCCTCACCCGCGTTTCAAAGGACATGACCTCATGAGCACATCTCTCAACCGCCGTGCCTTTCTTGCCCGCTCTGCTTTGCTGGGGTGCTCGCTTGCGGCAAGCCCCTTGGTGACGCCTGTCAGCCTTGCCGCAACACCTGGTGAAAACCGTCTGGTGGTCATTTTGCTGCGTGGCGGTATGGATGGTCTGGACGTGGTGCGCCCCTATGGCGACCCTGCCTATGCTGCCCTGCGCGGTGCCCCCCAAATAGGCGGTGATGAGGGGGCGATTGACCTAGACGGGTATTTCGCGCTGCATCCGGCGCTGCGGGCGTTGCACCCTCTTTGGAAACAAGGTCAGCTTGGCTTTGCCCATGCGGTATCTACCCCCTATCGCGATCAGCGCAGTCATTTCGATGGCCAAGACCTTCTTGAGGCTGGTCTGAGCAGTTTAAGCGATGGTTTGTCCCGTGATGGATGGCTTAATCGGGTCTTGCAACAGCTTCCCAATAGTCATGGCGAAACCGCATTTGCCATTGGCCGCGACCAGCTGAGCCTGCTCACAGGGCCTGAAAAAGTGCAACGCTGGACACCGGAATCGGATCTGGTGCTGAGCCCGCAAGCCGTGAAACTGGCGGGCCTCATAATGAAGGAAGACCCGCTGTTTGATGCCGCCTTTCAGCAGGCCATGGCCATCTCTGACAATGACGGTGATGCCGTGGCCACAATGGGTGGACAAAGAGAGATCATAAAAAAGCTCAACAACAACCAAAAGCGCGGCGGAGGAGGCAAAACCGCGCCGCTTGAGAACCGCATCGCCGAGTTTGCAGGCAAACGCCTGCGCGAAGAGACACGCATTGCGGCCTTTTCAATCAACGGCTGGGATACGCACCAGCAACAAGAACGCCCCCTTTCAAAGGCCTTGGGGCGCCTCTCAAACGCGATCCTGACGCTGCAAGAAACCGTGCGTGGCCCTGTCTGGAACAAAACCACCGTCGTCGCCGTGACCGAATTTGGCCGAACCGCGCGGATTAACGGATCTGGCGGGACCGATCATGGAACCGGCGGGCTTATGGTCCTTGCCGGAGGGGCGCTGCGGGGGGGACGTGTGCTGGGCGATTGGCCGGGTCTGGACGAAGCTCAACTTTATGACCGCCGTGACCTGATGCCCACCCGCGATGTACGCAGCGTGCTGGGCTGGTTACTGCACAGCCAATTCGGGCTACCCGCCTCGACGCTAGAAACAACGGTCTTTCCCGGAATGGAGATGGGCAGCGATATGGGGCTGTTGCGTTAGGGGCTGGTGTTATGTGTTTTGGCAGCTGTCAGTCAAAAGCGAACCACAGCCGTGAACACGCATTTGAAGTAACCGATCTTTGCGGCGCAGGAAGAGGCTTGTCGCGGCCAATGCTGTGAGACTGAAATCTAAGAAGCCAAGAAAGAAATTTGTTTCGCAATGCTCTTGCTTGCGTTTGCGTGTTTGAGCTTTCTGTGGACGATATCGGCTAAGTCATATTGACTAAATGGTTTTTTCAAAAAGCTGTGTTTCTCGATCACGCCTTCATCCGTGCCGCCACTAACGTTTGGATTGCCAGACATAATCACAATTTCAGGCCGCCATGGACGGTTTTCGATTGAGGCAACAAGATCAAGGCCGCTTTGACCACCTGGAAGAACGACATCGGTCAAAACCAGATCAATGTCCGAGCGCACATCCAGTAATCGGCGTGCTGCTTGAACGGTTTGAGCCTCCACCACAGTGTAGTTTAACTTCTTCAACATCCGCTTGAGCATATGCAGGATCACGTCATTGTCCTCGACGATCAATATGGTTTCTCCATTCCCGCTTGGAAAATCAACCTTGGGTTCTGGCCCTGATAGGGGCTGTTCAACACCTACGAATTGAGGCAAATACATGCGGACTGTTGTGCCCACGCTGGTCTGGCTATCAATGGTGATCATGCCCCCTGACTGCTGTGCAAGGCCACTGACCATAGACAAGCCCAAGCCCGACCCCTGCCCGACACCTTTGGTTGTAAAGAATGGCTCAACCGCACGTTCGATGGTGGCGGGATCCATTCCAACGCCATTGTCAGAAATTGAAATGACAACGTAACGGCCTTCAATCAGCTCCTGTTCCTGAACAAAATCTTGATTTTCCAGATAAATATTTTCGCATTCGATCCGAAGCTGACCGCCGCTTGGCATTGCGTCGCGCGCATTTAAGGCGAGGTTCAAAATAGCGTCTTCAATTTGCCCAGAGTCCACTTTTACGTGGCGAAGATCACTTGGCAATTCGAGGATCACGTCAATGTTCTCGCCAATGGTGCGGGAAATAATGTGCTCCATCCCCCGAACTAGAAGAGTCAGATCAGTTTGCTTTGCCACCAAAGGCTGCTGCCGTGAATAAGCCAACAGGCGCTGCGTCAACGAAGCACCGCGACGCGTTGCTTTTTGAATTTCATCGAGAAGATCCAGATCGTGGTCTAACTTCTCCTCTAGCAATTCAGAGTTGCCCTGAATAATTGCAAGCAAGTTGTTGAAATCATGGGCAACACCGCCGGTCAGCTTCCCAATGGCTTCCATTTTTTGCGCCCGCCGCAGCTGCTCTTCTTTTCTCGTCTCTTCTGTGATGTCTTGTAACGTGGCGCTCAAAATTTGCCCGTCATCATAGAAATCACCCCGCTCCTGCGCGCGTAGTTTGATGACGGCGTCCGATCCATCGGATTTGGTAATTCGGAAAACAATTTCGGCATCCTTGCTGCTGTTGATTGCTTGTTTCAAAATCTCGTGCACGTGCTCGCGATCTTGAGTGTGAACCAACTGGGCAAATTCCTCCATTTCGAGGTGTTCTATATCGCCCCTCACACCTAGCAATACCCGCGCCTCAACGGATAAACCAATATCCGCTGTATCGGGGCATAATGTCAGGGCGCCAATCTTTGCGACCCTATGGGCTTCGCGCAGGCTATCCTCAGTTCTCCTTAAATCTGCAGTTGCTACCGCAACCGCCTGCCGAAGTTGAGCCGGTTGGCGCAGAAGGAACAGCGAGAAAGCCGTCAGCATCGCCGCAATAGCGATTGAAGCAATTCGGAAATTTAACGCCCCCGGCCAGGCACTGGGCCAACCGGCTGAAGGTATAGTTGCCAATTGCCACGTTCCCGTCGCAAGTTCGATTTCCTCCAGATGTGGATCCATCTGAAATATTTCAGATTCACCCCATAGCACTCGGTGCGGCTTTCCGTCTGATAATTGGCGCAAAGCGTAAAAATTCTGTCCCTTGGTGCGTGTCGTTTCTTCTGCGCCATGCACAGGAAACAAACTCGTTACAGCAGTGAAATCGATAACGATAATTGCAAACCCCCAAAACTGTTTTTGGTTTTGCTCAGAGACGTCAAAAATAGGCTTGCGCGCAATCAGGCCAACGCCACCTTGGACAAGGTCAACAGGGCCAATGATCATGAAATCATTGTTTTTTATCGCATCATAAGCATCCTTAGAACGCTTGGGATCTGCTAAGAGATTGTGGCCAATGGCCGCTGCGTTGCGCTCGGGATCTGTTACATATTTAACAATGCCATCTGGCGCGAATTGAAGCGACAAAATGCTAGCATCGTCATTTTTGATTTGGTTCGCGAATTTCAAAAAGCCTTCGTTACTGAAAGCTGGCTCGGCATTTTTGAAGGCGACAAGAGCTTGTGCTGTTACAAGTCGTTTGCTGATTTCATCCTGTATGGACTTGGCAATCTGAGACCCTATTTCAGCCGTGTTTTCCCGAACTGACAATCCGTGCATCTGCGTTTGCTGGCGGTCGAATTGAGCACAGACAAACAGCGTAATACTAAAGACCAGCGCGCCAATACACATCATCCAAACATAATGCGATATGCGGCGGCCGGCACCCGAGGCGTTTTTTCTCACAGACGTGAACATTTAGGGATTTCCGATATCTTTCTGTGGATTATCTTACCAGAATACTTGTTAGTTTTAGTTAATTTAAGTTTAATCTCAGGTGGGTCTGGGCGCATTAAAACTCCCTTAATGCGCGAAATTCCGCCAAGAACTTCCCAAACGCGGTCCGTTTGGCCCAACATCTGGCACCTAGTTAACGCTATTCCAATATGAAATGCCTCAAATCCATCCGCCGATACATTCCCTGAAACGTCTTTGAAACCGCAAGCTCTGAAAAGCTGCTTTTCATGCAAGGCGCGGCATCGGTTAGATTGGGCACGAGGCTGCCGTTTCCCAACAAAAAAGGGCCGCCCGAAGGCGACCCTTTGATACGTCTCAGTGACTGAAAAACTTAGCCAACCAGCTCGAGGCCGGAGAAGAAGTATGCGATTTCGATCGCTGCTGTTTCTGGCGCGTCGGAACCGTGTACGGAGTTTTCACCAACGGATTCAGCGAACTCGGCGCGGATTGTGCCCGCTTCGGCGTCTGCTGGGTTGGTTGCGCCCATAACTTCGCGGTTTTTCGCGATGGCGTTTTCGCCTTCCAGAACCTGCGCAACGATTGGCGCAGAGGCCATGAATTCGCACAGTTCGTCATAGAAAGGACGCTCGGCGTGTACTTTGTAGAACTCGCCGGCTTGTGCTTTGGACAGGTGAATACGCTTGGATGCGACAACGCGCAGACCTGCGTCTTCGAATTTCTTAACAATCGCACCGGTCAGGTTGCGTTTTGTTGCGTCTGGTTTGATGATTGAGAATGTGCGCTCAAGAGCCATGGGTCGTCTCCAATATGGTGTTAATTTGGGCGCTCCCTAACATGGGTCCTGCCACATGAAAAGCGGCGATTGACGCCAAGGGCGACTTAGGTCACACCCCGCCTATGCTACGTATATCCGAGATCAACTATTCCGTCGAAGGCCGCCCCCTCTTTGAGGAGGCTAGCGCCGTCATTCCTGAGGGTCACAAAGTGGGCGTTGTGGGCCACAACGGGGCGGGTAAAACCACCCTTTTCCGCATTATTCGCGGGGAGTTAGGCCTAGACGGTGGTGAAATCATCCTGCCGTCGCGCGCCAAAATCGGCGGCATCGCTCAGGAGGTCCCCTCAAACGAGACCTCGTTGATCGACACGGTTCTAGAGGCCGATGTTGAACGCCACGCCTTGATGAAAGAATCCGAAACCGCCAAAGATCCCACGCGGATCGCCGAGATTCAGGCGCGGCTGGCCGATATTGATGCATGGTCCGCTGAGGGCCGTGCAGCGAGCATCCTTAAGGGCCTTGGGTTTGACGATCATGACCAGCAACAGCCCTGCTCGGCCTATTCGGGCGGCTGGCGCATGCGTGTGGCACTGGCGGGGGTTTTGTTTGCCCAGCCCGACGTGCTGCTGTTGGATGAACCGACCAACTATCTCGATCTTGAAGGGGCGCTGTGGCTGGAAAACTATCTGGCCAAATACCCCCACACCGTCATCATCATCAGCCACGACCGCGGCCTGTTGAACCGCGCTGTAGGCGGCATACTACATCTCGAGAATAAAAAGCTGACCTATTACCAAGGCAACTACGACCAATTTGCCAAAATGCGCGCCGAAAAACGCGCCCAGCAATCGGCAGCGGCCAAGAAACAACAGGCCCACAAGGCGCATATGCAGGCCTTTGTGGATCGCTTTAAGGCCAAAGCCTCCAAGGCGAAGCAGGCGCAGTCGCGCATGAAAGCCATTGAAAAGATGGTGACAATCACGCCGCCAGAAGAGGCAGCGCGCAAGGTGTTTACCTTCCCGCAACCAGATGAGCTGTCCCCGCCGATCATCAGCATCGAGGGCGGATCGACGGGCTATGATGAGGGCAACCCAGTTCTGTCCCGCTTGAACCTGCGCATCGACCAAGACGACCGTATCGCGCTTTTGGGCAAAAACGGTCAGGGCAAATCGACCCTGTCGAAACTGCTGTCCAACCGTCTGGTGCTGTTCGATGGCAAGGTCACCAATTCCAGCAAGCTGCGCATCGGCTTTTTCGCCCAGCACCAAGTGGATGAGCTGATGGTGGAAGAAACGCCGCTTCAGCACATGATCTCGGCCCGTCCGGGTGTGATGCAATCGAAACTACGCGCGCAGTTGGCGGGTTTTGGCCTTGGGCCTGATCAGGCCGACACCGCCGTTGGGCGCTTGTCTGGGGGGCAAAAGGCGCGGCTGTCGCTGCTGCTGGCCACATTAGACGCGCCGCATCTGTTGATCCTCGATGAACCGACAAACCACCTTGATATTGAAAGCCGCGAGGCGCTGGTTGAGGCGCTGACGCGCTATTCAGGCGCTGTGATCCTTGTCAGCCACGACATGCACTTGCTGTCGATGGTGGCGGATCGTTTGTGGCTGGTATCGAACGGCACGGTGAAACCCTATGAGGATGATCTGGAAGCCTACCGCAAGATGTTGCTGACTGTGGACAAACCCGTCAGCAAAAATGCCCGCCCCAAGGTTGAGGCCCCAAAACCCAAACGTGCTAGCCGCGAAGACGTGATCGCGCTCCGCTCAGAGGTGCGCAGCTCAGAAGCGCGCGTGACCAAGATCAACGAGATGCGCGATAAACTCGCCAAAAAGCTCGCTGATCCTGCTCTTTACGAAAAAGACAAGGTTGGTGAGCTAGAAGTCTGGAACAAGAAATACGCAGAGGTTATGGCCGCTCTTGAACGTGCCGAAGCCATCTGGATGACTGCCGCCGAGAAACTGGAGAAAGCCCAAGCATGACCGTTGATATGGCCTATATGGTTGCAGCTTTTGTAACGATGTTTGTGGTCATTGACCCGATCGCGATTGCGCCCATTTTCCTTGCGCTAACACCAGACATGACCGCACAAGAGCGCAGCAAAATTGCGCTGCGGGCTGTTTTGGTGGGTGGTTTCCTGCTTGTCCTTTTTGCCTTCTTTGGCAAGGCGGTGCTGGAATTTGCGGGTATTTCAATGGCTGCCTTCCGCGTGGCTGGCGGGATATTGTTGTTCTTAACGGCGATGGACATGCTGTTTGAACGCCGCACAAAACGCCGCGAAGACAGCTCGGAAACGCCTGAGGTGATGGAACAGGACGACCCTTCTGTCTTTCCCCTTGCCATTCCTTTGATCGCAGGGCCCGGTGCGATCGCCTCGGTGATCCTGTTGGTGGGGCAAAAACCTGGGGGTGAGGGGCTGATCTCGGTCATCGCCATCACAACTGTGGTTTTGGCAATCATGTATGTCATGCTGCGCCTGTCTTCGTTGTTAGAACGGGTGCTGAGCAAGGTTGCGATCAACGTGATCACACGCGTCCTAGGCATGTTGTTGGCCGCGCTATCTGTGCAGTTCGTTCTGGATGGTCTGGCCGAATTCGGTTTTGTCACCCCGCTTGGATAACACCTCAAAGCCCCTATATGTTAGAAAGAACATTAAGGAGCAGCCATGAGTGCCGACAATACAGCAAACCTGATTTACCTTGTGCTATTGGGCTGCGCAGTCGGCGGCTGGTTTTTGGTTCAAAACCGTGATGGTATCGGAAAAATGATGCAACAGGCGCTGATCTGGGGCTTTATTTTCCTCGGCGTTGTTGCGGGTTATGGCCTGTGGAACGATGTGCAGCGCCAGACCACGCACAATCAGATGCTTACCCATAGCGACGGTCAAATTTCAGTGCCGCGTCAGCCTGACGGGCACTATTACCTCACGCTTGAGCTGAACGGCGCAAACATCCGTTTTGTGGTGGATACAGGAGCAACCGACATGGTGCTCACCCGTGACGATGCCGCGCGCGCGGGGATTGATCCCGATAGCCTTGTCTTCCTTGGCACGGCAAACACCGCAAATGGCCAAGTGCGCACCGCGCCTGTGCGCATCAATACTGTGCGCCTTGGTGACATCACCGACACAGATGTGCGCGCATCGGTGAATGGCGGCCAGATGCAGGGCTCCCTGCTGGGTATGGGATACCTTGAAAAATGGGGCCGGATCGAGATTTCTGGCGGCGAGCTGCGCCTGACGCGCTAACGCATGTTCACGCGCCCTGCCCACATGTGACAGAAAATCAGGGTTTCCCAGCCCCTCCCGAATAGGGAGTGTGCCCCAAACCTAGCTTTCCGCCTTTTTCACCCAACGCCCGCCATCCTCGGCCCAATATTGCGCAGAAACACCCGCCGCTTTCAGGGCTTTCCACTGGCCGCGCGCATGGGTTAGCTCGTCTTCGTCATAGCCATCAAAGATGATGCAAACCCGTTCCATCCCTGTCACATCATCTGCGGAAACATCCGCTGAATGCACCGCCATGATGCAGCTGGCATTATTCAGGTTCTCGCTGGATTGCCCCAACAAAACAGGCTGGGCGGCATCGTGATCGCCGCCCTGCAAACCATGGGGCAAAAAGCCATCCTCAGGCCCCAGCCATAGCGCCTTGTCCAGCGCCTCTAACCCCATCGGGTTTGTGCCGCGCACCGCCACGCGCCAGCCAGCGGACAAAGATTTGTCCACCAGCATGCGCAGCGTATCCACCAGCGTCTTTTCCTGAAGTTGATAGAACATGGCGACGCCCATTTAGGTTCACTCCGCCTCGTAATTATCTGCAACCAAACGGTTAAGTGAGGCAACGCCCCACCCCGTAGCCCCAACAGGCGCCAGCGCGGTTTCAGATTTCACCGAAGCAACCCCCGCAATATCTAGGTGGATCCATGGGCAGTCCTCCTGCACAAAACGCCCAAGGAATTGCGCCGCGGTGATTGACCCCGCCGGACGGCCGCCGACGTTTTTCATATCCGCAATACGGCTTTTGAGCTGCTTGTCATAGCCATCGCCCATCGGCATGCGCCACGCGCCCTCGCCCTCGGCTTCGGCGGCCTTTAGGAAATCATTGCAGAAGGAGGTGTTGTTGGAAAATACGCCAGCGTTTTCATGGCCCAATCCAATGATGATCGCGCCCGTCAATGTCGCCAGATCAATCATCGCGGCTGGTTTGTATTTTTCCTGCGCGTAATGCATCACATCACATAGCACCAAACGACCTTCGGCATCGGTGTTGATATTCTCAACCGTCAGCCCCTTCATCGTGGTCACCACATCCCCCGGACGCGAGGCATTGCCCGATGGCATATTCTCGACAATCCCGACAAGGCCCACAACATTGGCCTTGGCACCGCGCAGCGCCAAGGTGCGCATCACGCCCGCAACCACAGCCGAGCCGCCCATATCCATGGTCATCTCTTCCATGCCAGCACCCGGTTTCAGGGAAATCCCGCCCGTGTCAAACACCACGCCCTTCCCAACCAAGGCCAGCGGCGCGGCGCCCTTTTCACCGCCATTCCACTGCATCGCCACCACATAGGACGGGCTGACCGAGCCTTGGCCAACAGAGAGCAACGTGCGCATGCCCAGCTTTTCCAGCGCTTTTTCATCCAGCACTTCAACCTTCAAGCCAAGGCTTTCCATCTCTTTCAAACGCTCGGCATAATTGGTCGTCGTCAGCACATTGGCTGGCTCATTTGTCAGATCGCGGCACATATGCGCGCCCTCGGCAACTGCCAGCAGCGGCGCACAGGCAGCCTCCAGCTCTGATGGTTTGCTGTGCATGACTTTTGCAGAACCGCCCCGCGTTGTGTCCGCGCTCTTGTGATCTTCAAACGCGTAATCGCGCATGACAAAGCCATAGACGACCTCTTCAGCGCGGCGGATCAACCCGCATAGCATTAAAACATCGCCTTTTCCGCCACGCGCCTTGGCCAATGCGGCCCCTGCTTTGCGCGCTTGTGCCGTTTTGGAGGCCCGCTCCAAGCGGATCACATCCACCGCCTCAGCAGCCATGCCCGCAGGATAGGCAAGGCTCACAATATCGCCCTCGGCCATCTTTTCCCAACGGGACGTTTCCGCCAGACGGGCAATCGCCCCTTTGGTCAGACGGTTCACACGGCGTGCGCATTGATCCAGCTTGCCTGCAGCATCGACAAACACGGCAACGCGGCCTTCATGCGCGGCGATGGCGTCCAGATCGATTTCGGTGAAAGTGACAGGGGTGAGATTGCTCATGATGTGCGCCTTTTTGCTATCTATTGCCCAAGACCTACCGCGCCACCGCCCGCATGACCAGATATGAGTTTTCCCCCCCAGCAGTTTCGGGTAAAGTCAGCCCAATCGCCGCAAGAGCACATGAACAGGAGGGAATCGGGTGGCCAAGTTCGACCGCTATATGCTGTCGCAGCTGCTGGTTCTGTTTGGATTTTTCGCGCTCGTTTTAGTGGCGATATTCTGGATCAACCGCGCAGTTGTTTTGTTCGACCGCCTCATCGGAGACGGCCAAACCGCCCTTGTTTTCCTAGAGTTCACAGCCCTCGGGCTGCCCAAACTCATCGCAACCGTGCTGCCCATCGCAACCTTTGCCGCCGCCGTCTACGTCACCAACCGTATGATGACAGACAGCGAGATCACCGTATTACAAGCCACAGGCACAGGGCCGTGGCGCATGGCACGGCCTGTTTTTGTATTTGGCCTTTGTATTGCTTTGGCCATGGCTGTGCTCAGCAACTTTTTGGTGCCCATGGCGCAAGCCCAACTCAAAGAACGTGAGCAGGAAATCGCGCAAAATGTAACCGCCCGACTGCTCACCGAAGGGACGTTCTTGCACCCTTCACAACAGGTTACTTTTTACACCCGCCAGATTGATAGCGATGGCGTGCTGCGCGATGTCTTTTTGTCCGACCGCCGCGACCCAAACCACGGGATCATCTACACCGCGGCCGAGGCCTATATGGTGCGCAGCGGTGATGCGACGACCCTGATCATGGTCGATGGTCTGGCCCAACGGCTGGAACAAGAAGGGTTGCGTCTGGCGACCGCCAAATTCGCTGACTTTTCTTTCGATATCTCTTCCCTTGTGCGCAGTGAAACTGTGGATGAGTTAGACATCAGCAACACCACGACCCCCTATCTAACCCATGGCTGGGCCCAGATCGCGCAGCAGTCTGGCAGCTCGATCGGATCTGTCGCCGAAGAATTGCATACGCGGTTTGCGCGCCCGCTCTTTTGTATCGTTGCAGCCATGATCGGCTTTACCACCTTGCTGATCGGCGGGTTTTCCCGATTTGGCGTCTGGCGCGAAATCGTCTTTGCCTTTGCTCTGTTGGTGGTATTGGACGGCACGCGGGGGACGTTGACCTCTCAGGTTACGGATAACGCCACCCTTTGGCCTTTGCTGTATCTGCCCTCGCTGATTGGCGCGATGATCGCGGCCTTGATGCTGCTTCACGCGGCACGGCCCAGCTGGCGCGCGCGCCTGAAACGCAGGGGCGCAACCGCATGATCCTCCACCTCTATTTCGCGCGCCGCTTTGGGATGAGCTTTCTTTTGATAACAGCCGTGCTGTTTACCCTGATCGCGTTGACGGGGCTGCTAGAGGAAACACGGCAGGACTATGCCGATAGCGTCAGCTTTGGGGATATTGTCACGCTGACGCTGTTGGACGTGCCGCAAAAGATCAATCTGATCCTGCCGCTGAACATGGTTCTGGCCACTGTCATCCTGTTTTTGAACATGGCCCGCACATCAGAAATGGTTGTGACCCGCGCCTCTGGCCGCTCGGCGTTGAAAACGCTGATGTCACCCGTTGTTGTTGCCTTTCTTATCGGACTGATGGTTGTGGGCATGTTCAACCCCATCGTTGCTGCCACCTCAAAACGCTATGAACAGGTTTCAGAAGGCTACCGCAATGGCGGCGCCTCTACCCTTTCCATCTCGGAAGAAGGTCTGTGGCTGCGCCAAGGCACCGATCAAGGCCAAACCGTGATCCGCGCGTGGCGGTCCAACAATGATGGATCGGTCTTATATGACGTCACCTTTATCTCATACGAGCCAAATGGCGGCCCGATCCGCCGGATCGAAGCAGAAAGCGCGGCCCTTGGCCCCGATGGCTGGCACCTGCGCAACGCAAAATCATGGCCTTTGAGGGTTGGGACAAACGCCGAAGGCAATGCCGAAACCCACGACAGCCTCGCCCTGCCCTCGACCCTGACGCTGGATCGCATTCGCGACAGCTTTGGCAAGGCAGGCGCCATTTCGATTTATGAGCTACCCGCCTTTATCAATCAGCTGGAATTCTCCGGCTTTTCGCCGCGCCGTCACAAGGTCTGGCTACAGGTCGAACTGGCCCGCCCCTTGTTCCTGATTGCCATGGTTCTGGTTGCGAGCGCCTTCACCATGCGCCATACCAGATCAGGAGGCACAGGCATTGCCGTCCTTTCGGCTGTTTTATTGGGGTTTGGTTTGTATTTCATCCGCAGTTTCGCACAAATTCTAGGCGAGAATGGCCAGATTCCTGTGCTTTTGGCTGCATGGGCCCCGCCGATCGCGGCAATTCTGCTGGCACTTGGCCTGATCTTGCAACGTGAGGATGGCTAGATGATCCGCCTCCTTTCCTTGCTTTTGCTCCTCCTTCTTCCCCTGCGTGCAACCGCCCAAGAGCAATCTGCGGCGCTGCTTGTCGCGGATGAGCTTTATATCACGCGCGAGCGCGATTTGGTTGCGTCAGGCAATGTCGAAGCCTTCCAGAACGGCATCCGCCTCAGCGCCAGTTCGATCCGCTATAACCAAAACGGCGGCGGTCTAAAGATCGAAGGGCCCATCACCCTGACCGAAGGCGAAGACACCGTCATTGTCGCCAATTCGGCCGAGTTGGACGCCGATTTGCGCAATGGCATCCTGAAAGGCGCGCGGCTGGTGCTGAAACAGCAGCTTCAACTGGCTGCGGTACAGATTGACCGCGTTGATGGCCGCTATAGCCAGCTGTATAAAACCGCCGTTACCTCCTGCCGTATCTGTGATGATGGCCGCCCGCCACTTTGGCAAATCCGTGCAAAACGTGTGATCCACGATGAGGTCGAACAGCAGCTCTATTTTGACGAGGCGCAATTTCGCATTGGACGTATCCCTGTGCTTTGGCTGCCGCGCCTCAGAATGCCTGGCCCAACGGTTGAACGCGCCAGCGGCTTTCTGGTGCCCTCGATCCGCTCGACGTCCAGTTTGGGCGTCGGGGTCAAGATCCCGTATTTCTTTAAGCTTAGCGAAAAACGTGATCTGACCCTCACCCCTTATCTGTCCTCTTCCACCACCACGCTGGAATTCCGCTATCGCCAATCTTATCGTAATGGCCGCATCCAGTTTGACGGGGCGATCACCCGCGATGATCTGCGCCCCTCAGAGACCCGCGGTTATGTTTTCGGCAATGGCCTGTTTGCCCTGCCCAACGACTTTGTCCTGAATTTCGCGATCGAAACAGTAAGTGACGATGGCTATCTGGATACTTATGGCTACTCCAGCAAAGACCGCCTGCGCACGGAACTAACCATTAGCCGCGCGCGGCGCGACGAATATATCCGCGCCAGCTTCTACAACTTCAAATCCATTAGGGACGACGAAGAAAACGAAACCCTGCCAACGCTGGTTCTGGATGGCGAATATGAACGCCGCTTTTTCCCGACCTCTTTGGGCGGAGAGCTGCGCACCCGCTTTGAAGCCCATAGCCATGGGCGTATTTCCGATCTGGCGGTTGATAGCGACGATGCCGATGACGTGGTCGATGGGCGGGATGTAACCCGCCTTAGCGCTGAAATTGATTGGTTGCGCAGCTTTACTCTGCGCAATGGCCTGCGCACAGATACCACTGTTGGGCTTGCCTTTCACACCTTCAACATCAGCCAAGATGACACAACAGCAGCAGACCCCAGTGAAATCACCCCCCATGCTGCGGTCACCCTGCGCTATCCTCTTGTGAAAACAACAGCCTCGGGCGTTAGCCATGTGCTGGAACCTGTCGTGCAGCTTAGTTGGACGGGCGGTGATCGCCTTGATATCCCGAATGAAGAAAGCACCCGTGTCGAATTTGACCAAGGCAACCTGTTGGCCATGTCGCATTTCCCGCGCGCTGACAGGCGTGAACGCGGCGCGATGGCCGCCGTTGGTCTGGGATGGTCGCGGTTCAACCCTGATGGCTGGGATGCGCAGCTCAGCGTGGGACAGGTTTTCCGCGAAGACCTAGACACATCGTTTTCCACCACCTCTGGGCTGAACACGCTATCCTCCGATCTGCTGGTCGCGGGGCAGGTCAGCTCAAAAGACGGTATCATCCTGACAGGGCGCGGATTGTTCGAAAATGACTTTTCCCTTTCCAAGGCCGAATTCCGCGGAGACTACAACTTTGATCGCGGGCGCATTGGGGGCTCTTATGTCTGGCTACAAGAAGACGCCGACGAAGACCGTGACAGCGAAGTTTCGGAATTCACCTTGGACGGTAGCTATAAGATCAACCAATTCTGGACCGCCTCGGCGGACTGGCGCTATGACCTTGCCTCCGATCGCGCTTCAACCGCTGGTCTGGGATTGCGATACGAAAACGAATGTGTGACCCTCGATCTTACGGTCGATCGCAGCTATTCAACATCAACCAGCGTTGAACCCTCAACGGATTTCGGATTTAACATCGGACTGCGGGGCTTTTCCGCAGATACAGGAACAGAAAGATACGTTCGCTCATGTTCAAACTAAAACCCACCCTCGCCGCCTTTGGCCTGATTGCAACGCTTGCCGCCCCCGTGGGCGCGCAAAACCTGTTTGCTCCGGCAGCGACAGTCAACGACAGCGTTGTCACCGAGTTCGAAGTCCAACAGCGTATCCGTTTCTTGCAAGTGCTCAACGCACGCGGCGCGACCCGCAAGGCCGCCGTTGAAAGCCTGATCAATGAACGCCTCCGCGGCGAAGCCATTCGCGACGCGGGCCTGAACCTCAGCCAAGAAGGCATCAACGCCGCGCTTGAGGAATTTGCTGGCCGTGCAAACATGACACGCGCGGAATTCACCTCGGCCTTGGCGCGCGCAGGTGTGGAAAAAGAAACCTACCGCGATTTCGTGCTTAATGGCATTACGTGGCGCGATCTGATCCGCGCACGCTATGGCTCACGGGTGAGCATCTCCGAGGCCGAGATCGACCGCGCATTAGCCTCGCAAAGCACAGGCGCCTCCAACATTCGCGTGCTTGTATCCGAGATCATCATCCCCGCGCCCCCACCGCGCGCCGCGCAGGTTGCCGCCATTGCCGAAGACATCGCGCAAAGCACATCCGCCAACCAATTTTCGGCCTTTGCCCGTAAATATTCTGCCACAGCCACCCGTGGCGCTGGTGGCCGTTTACCATGGCAAGACCTCAGCAACCTGCCCCCTGCCTTGCAGCCGCTGATCCTTTCGCTTTCTCCAGGGGAAGTGACCCAGCCGCTGAATATCCCGAATGCTGTTGCCCTGTTCCAGCTGCGCGACATCGAAGAAACCAGCCGCCCTGCGCGCACATACTCGGCCATTGAATATGCCGCCTATTACATGGCTGGCGGCCGTTCCGCAGAAACCCTGCAACAGGCGGAAAACCTGAAGGCCGAAGTCGACGTTTGCGACGACCTCTATGCCTTTGCCAAAGGCCAACCAGAAAGCGTTCTGGACCGTGAAACCCTGCCGCCCTCCAAGCTGCCTAAAGATTTCGCAATCGAGCTGAGCAAGATGGACGAAGGCGAAGTGTCGACCGCGCTCACCCGCTCTGATGGGCAAGCTTTGGTGTTCCTGATGATGTGTGGCCGCACCGCCGAGCAAAACGCAGAAGTCAGCCGCGAAGACGTCGCAGGCTCGATCCGCCAGCGCCGCTTGTCTGGCTTTGCCGATAGCCTTCTGTCCGAGCTCCGCTCGGAAGCGCGTATCAGCATTAAATGAAACCCGTTGTAATGACCTGCGGCGAACCCGCAGGCATAGGCCCCGAGATTGCCGCCCAAGCTTGGGCGGCACTGGGCCGCGACATCCCGCTGGTATGGCTGGGCGATCCACGCCACCTGCCAGAGGGCACCCCGCATGAAATCATCACGGACGCGGCCCAAGCCGGCGCCGTCAGCAAACGCGCTCTGCCCGTCTTGGCCCATCCCTTTGCAGGGAACGCCGTTGCAGGCGAACCAGACCCTGCCAATGCCGTTGGGGTGATTGACGTTATCGCGCGCGCCACTGATCTGGTGCAATCGGGCGAGGCTTCGGCCATTTGCACCGCACCCATTCACAAAAAGGCGCTGAAAGACGGCGCTGATTTCGCCTATCCTGGTCATACGGAATATCTGGCCGCACTTGCAGGGCAAGAAGACGTGGTGATGATGCTCGCCTCACAGCAGCTGCGCGTGGTGCCCGCGACGATCCACATCGCCTTGGCCGAAGTGCCCACCGCCCTCACCCCCGCGCTGCTGCGCCGCACCATCGAAATCACGCACCACGGTCTGCAGCAACAATTTGGCATCGTGTCACCGCGCATCGCCATCAGCGGGCTAAACCCCCATGCGGGCGAAGGCGGTGCAATGGGCCACGAAGAGCTGAACTGGATCAACGGTCTGATAGACGACATGCGCAGCGAAGGGTTTACCCTCGCAGGTCCGCTGCCTGCTGACACAATGTTCCACGCCGCCGCCCGCGCCAAATATGACGCCGCCATCGCCATGTATCATGATCAGGCGCTGATCCCGATCAAGACGCTGGATTTTGACAAAGGCGTCAACGTCACCCTTGGCCTGCCCTTTATCCGCACCTCACCCGACCACGGCACTGCCTTTGATATCGCGGGCAAAGGCATCGCCAACCCCTCCAGTATGATCGAGGCCATCCGCATGGCCCACCGCATGGCAACAACATCATCATGAGCACAATCGACAACCTCCCGCCCCTGCGCCAAGTGATCAACACGCATGAGCTGCAAGCACGCAAATCCTTGGGGCAGAACTTTCTTCTGGATCTGAACCTCACGGCCAAAATCGCCCGTCAGGCGGGGGATTTGACGGAATGTGATGTGCTCGAAATTGGCCCTGGTCCCGGTGGCCTGACCCGTGGTCTGCTCGCCGAAGGTGCCCGCCGCGTCTTGGCCATTGAAAAAGACCGCCGCTGCATGCCCGCCTTGGCCGAAATCGCTGCGGCCTATCCAGACCGTCTACAAGTGATCGAAGGAGACGCCCTAGAGGTTGATCCCCTTGCCCACCTCACACCGCCAATCCGCGTGGCGGCTAACCTGCCCTATAACATTGGCACCGAACTGCTGGTGCGCTGGCTCACCCCCACGGATTGGCCCCCGTTTTGGCAAAGCCTGACGCTGATGTTCCAGCGCGAAGTCGCCGAGCGTATCGTCGCGCAACCAGGGTCAAAGGCCTATGGCCGCCTTGCCCTGCTGGCGCAATGGCGCGCGGACGCCAAGATCGTGCTTAACCTCCCGCCCGAGGCCTTTACCCCGCCGCCAAAGATCTCCAGCGCGGTTGTCCACCTCACCGCCCTGCCCGAGCCCCGCTTTCCCGCCGATGCGGCGATCCTGTCGCGCACCGTTGCAGCCGCGTTTAACCAGCGCCGCAAGATGCTGCGCGCGGCCCTCAAAGGCACAGCACCAGATATCGAAGACCGCCTGATCGCCGCAGGCCTGAAACCCACAGACCGCGCCGAACAGGTACCGCTGGAAGGGTTTTGTGCCCTCGCCCGCGAAATCGCCAAGCCCTAAGACCTAAGACCAAAAACTGAAAAGGCCCCGCAAATCGCGAGGCCTTTCTATTATTCTGCCGCTTCGGGCTGATCGCCGCTGCCTTCAGGCTTGGGCGCTGATGCGGCCTCTTCCTTTGGCTTTGGCTTGCGCCGTGGGGCGCGGCGTGTCTTTGGCTTGGTTTCGGCCTTTGCCTCTGGCGTTTCAACCAGATCGCTGGCCTCTTCGGCCGCTGCTGGCTGCTCCTGTTCTGACGGATCAGTGGCCTCTGGCTGCTGGGCGGGCTGTTGCTGGGCTTCACGCTCCTGCCGCTCGGCACGTTCGCGATCGCGTTCGGCCTGACGTTCGCGGTTCTGGCGCTCCTGCTCTTCGCGTTTGGCGTCCTGCTCTTTCTGAGCTTCGGACAACAGGCGCAGGTAGTGTTCTGCGTGCTGCTGGAAGTTTTCCATCGCAACGCGGTCATTGCTGAGCTGGGCGTCACGCGCCAACTGGTTATACTTCTCGATCACCTGACTGGGCGTGCCACGCACTTTGCCCTCGGGCCCCGAGCTGTCAAACACACGGTTGACAACATTGCCACCCTGATTGCCGCCGCCACGGTTACGGTTTTTATTATTACGCGAACGCGATCTTTGAGGTTTCATAGAGGGGGTCAGCCTTTTGGTGCTGTTATTCGTTCTGACCGTAGGCGCGCCAGGCGCACATTGTCGGTACGTGATGAAGTTGGGCATAACGCCGCGCGGGACCGCTAGGAGCTTTCACCGCTGCAACGCCCTTTTCATAGCCTTCTCTGTACCGTTGGGGCAAGAGGCAATCCGATAGAATCCGTCAAAAATCCAGACTAAGCTGGATTTTGTGCCCGCAAAACCCGATCTCGCCCATCCAGATCAGGCAAAATCGCAACATCCGCCCAACCAGCGGCTTCAAAGATCGCTTTTACATCCGCGCCCTGCTGCCAACCGATCTCGGCCAATACGCGGCCATCTGCGGTGAGATAGCTTTGTGCTTGTTCTGCGATCAGGCGATAAACGCTCAGGCCATCGGCCCCATCTGTCAGCGCCATTTCAGGTTCATGCAAGGCCAGCTCTGGCGCGATATCGGCCATTTCGGATTTTGCCAGATAGGGCGGGTTGCTGACGATCAGATCATACCGCCCCTCAACAGCGGCAAACCAATCCGATTGCGCAATCTCGGCGCGATCAGCCACCTTGTGCAAAACCGCATTGGCGCTGGCCTGCAGGCACGCGCCCTCGGATAAATCAACGCCAATTCCCCTCGCCTCGGCCTGCTCGGCCAGCAACGTCACCAGAATACAGCCCGACCCCGTCCCAAGGTCCAGCACACGTTCAAAAGGCTCAGCAAGAGCCGCCTCAATCAGGCTTTCGGTTTCTGGGCGCGGGTCCAACACATCACTGCTGACCTTAAACCCCCGACCGTAAAACGCGCGCTCGCCCACCAGATGGGACACAGGCACGCGCACGGCGCGCAAAGCGATCAACTGTTCGTAGCGTTCCGAAATCTCTGGCGCGATCTCTTCTGGCGCGATCAAGGTAATGCGCGAGGCATCCACACTGGCCGCATGAGCCAGCAACAGCCGCGCATCGCGCGCAGGGTCCGCTACGCCGGCGGCGCGCAAACGCGCCGTTGCCGTTGCCATCGCCATTGCAGCAGTGATCACTGCGCCATCTCCGCCAACATCTGCGCCTGCGCATCTGCCGTTAGCGCATCGACAATCTCGTCCAGATCGCCCTGCATCACCTGATCCAATTTGTACAAGGTCAGGTTAATCCGGTGATCCGTCATCCGCCCCTGCGGAAAATTATAGGTGCGGATGCGTTCAGAGCGATCCCCACTGCCCACCTGCGATGCACGGCTGTCCGAGCGTTCTGAATCGATCCGCTGACGTTCAGCATCATACAGGCGCGTCTTAAGAACCTGCATCGCGATCTCGCGATTGCGGTGCTGGGATTTCTCCGAGCTGGTCACAACGATCCCCGAGGGAATATGCGTAATTCGCACCGCAGAATCCGTGGTGTTCACGTGCTGCCCCCCCGCGCCGGAGGAACGATAGGTATCAATGCGAATATCGTTGGGCGCAATCTGGATATCCACATCCTCGGCCTCAGGCAGCACGGCCACCGTCGCCGCCGAGGTATGGATGCGCCCGCCGCTTTCGGTGCTGGGCACACGCTGTACGCGGTGCACGCCGCTTTCGTATTTCAAACGGGCAAAAACGTTTTCGCCCGTAATATGGGCCACCACCTCTTTGATGCCGCCCAGCTCGGTTGCCTGCTCTTCGATCAGCTCAACCTTCCAGCCGCGCGTATCGGCGTAGCGTTGGTACATGCGCAGCAGATCGGCCGCAAACAGCGCCGCCTCATCGCCCCCTGTCCCGGGCCTGATTTCCAACATCGCAGGGCGCGCATCGGCCTCATCCTTGGGCAAAAGCGCCAGTTGCAACGAGGCCTCGGCCGCAGGCAAAGCCGCTTGAATTTCGGCAATCTCTTCGCTGGCGAGATCCTTCATATCGGGGTCCGACAGCATCTCCTGCGCCCCCTCAAGATTATCTAGCAGCACACGATAAGCAGCGATTTCATCTACAACTGGCTTTAGATCGCTATATTCTTTGGCCAGCTTCGAAATATCGCCACCAGCGGTAGACATCGCCGCTTCGAGGTACTCGAAACGGGCGGTAATCTGGGCAAGGCGGTCCATAGGTATCATCCGTTTGGAAGTGACGGATCAAAGCGCTTTGGTCAAGGGCCGCAATATGCTATGATAGGGGTATGAAACATATCGCTCTGCTTTTCTGCCTGCTCCCGCTGGGCGCGCAGGCAGATGTTTTAACCCCGCAAGGGAAAACAATTGACTGCTATTGCACCGACAAAGCCGGCGCGCGCATCGAGCTGGGAGAAACGATCTGCCTGCAGGTAGACGGACGCATGTTTATGGCGCAATGCCAGATGTCGCTGAACGTGCCCATGTGGCGCGAAACTCGGGAAGGCTGCCTGAGTTCGGAGCTAAAGCTCCCCTTCACCCCGTTTAGCGCGGGTGCGCTTTACCAGCCCGTCTAAACGTTTGCCATTCACGCCGAAATCTTTGCGCCCGAACCGCAGCCGCGCGTACAGCTTGATGGCGTCGCCGTCCTGCTCAATCGTGGTGTAATCGGGAAAGCCGATGATTTTGGAGCGGGTGACATAGGTTAACCGCCCGTCAGTCACGCTCCCCGCCAGCAAATCGGTGCGCGGCAGGGCCAGCATGCCCTGATGCAAATCAGACAACAAACCGGATGACCCCGCCACCACACGGGCCGACCATCCCTCGCCATCAACGTTTTCGGCATCACCAATCGGTTTGTGCCAGCGCGCCACATCACTCGGCGCGAAACGGATAAAGCCAAGCAGCCCGACAACTGCAAGCACCAAGATTAACCAGAACATTTTGTTTTCCCTTTTGGATAAACCAGTTTGAAAGGCTAGCGATACGAGACGCCAGGTAGAACGCACAACAGTTCGTACAACAGGTTCGCGGCCGTTAGCGCTGTGTTTCCTGAGGGATCATAGGGCGGCGAAACCTCGACCAGATCACAGCCGACAATGTTCAGCCCCTTTAGACCACGGATCAGCTCCAACGCTTGCGGCGTGGTCAATCCGCCAATCTCTGGCGTGCCTGTGCCGGGTGCATAGGCGGGATCGAGGCTGTCGATATCATAGGTCACATAGGTCGGTGTATCACCGATATCACGGCGGATTTCTCCGGCCAGTTGCGACAGGCTGCGGTTCCACAGCTCTTCTGCGGGCCACTGCTGGAATCCCCATCCCGTTGCTTCGGAGAAATCCGTGCTGGCATAGCCCGTGCCGCGAATGCCAATCTGATAAGTCTTTTCGGGGCGGATCAGCCCCTCTTCAAAGGCGCGGCGGAACACTGTGCCGTGGGTTTCCTTTTCGCCGAACATCTCGTCATTCACATCAGCATGGGCATCCACATGCACCAAGGCCACAGGCCCGTGGCGTTTCGCCATCGCGCGTAGGATCGGCAAGGTGATCGAATGATCCCCCCCCATGGCCAAAGGCATGGCATCCGACATCAGGATTTGGTCATAGCTTTCTTTGATGATCGACAGGCTATCGCTTAGCGAAAAGGTGTTGATCGCCAGATCGCCAATATCGGCCACCTGCAAACTGTCAAAAGGCGCCGCCCCCGTGGCAAGGTTATAGGGCCGCAACATCGCGCTTTCGGCGCGGATCTGTTTCGGGCCAAACCGCGTCCCCGATCTCCACGAGGTGCCGATATCCATCGGAATACCCAATACCGCAACATCCAGCCCCTTGAGGTCATTCACCGCAGGCAGACGCATAAACGTCCCCGGCCCTGAAAACCGTGCCAGTTCGTTGCCACCAATGGGTTGGTTCTTAGTACTCATTTCTTTCGCATCCTCGCGCCCAATAGGCAGCATATTTCTGTCGCTACATGCGCGCCCGCAATCGCCGTCGCGCCTGTTGTGTCAAAGGCCGGAGACACCTCAACGATGTCACCACCCTGAATATTTATGCCCGCCAGATCGCGCAGCATCGCCGCGGCCTGCCAGCTGGCTAATCCGCCCCAAACAGGCGTGCCCGTCCCCGGCGCAAAGGCAGGGTCCAGCGCATCAATGTCAAAGGTCAGATAGGTCGGGTTATCCCCCAGCACCGATTTGATCTTTTTCACAGCCGCCGCCGTGCCCCCTTCGTGCACTTCGCGGGCATCAATGGTCGTCACGCCCATTGTATCGTCGTTATGGGTGCGAATGCCCACCTGCACCGAGGTCGCAGGATCCACATAGCCCAGTTTGATCGCCTTATAGAACATGGTTCCATGGTCGATCCGCTCCATATCATCATCAGGCCACGTGTCGGAATGGGCATCAAAATGCAGCAGGCTCATTGGGCCGAATTTCTCAGCATAGGCTTTGAGGATCGGAAAGCTGATATAGTGATCCCCCCCCAAACAAACCGAGGCCGCCCCCGCATCCAGAATACCTTTGATATGGTTCGTCAATGTCGCCGGAAAGGCAGACACCTGCGCATAATCAAACGCCAGATCACCATAATCTGCGATGGCAAACTCGCTCATCACGTCAAAATCCCACCCATAGGGCGGATCATAGGGCTGTAGGCTGCTGGCCTCGCGAATGGCACGCGGCCCCAGACGGGTGCCGGTGCGGTTGGTCACCGCCTGATCAAACGGCACACCGGTGATCGCAATATCAACACCGGTGAGGTCTTTGGTATAGCGACGGCGCAAAAAAGACGTCGCCCCGCCAAAGGCATTTTCGAAACTCGGGCCCTTTAAATCATCTCGTGTAATCGCATGATCGACTTGGGTCTTTGCATCTTCTAACGCCATTAAGCTACCTCCGGCTGCATTTGCTCAACCAATCGCACAAAGAACGAGGCCCCAACAGGAGAAATTTCATCGTTAAAGTTATATTTCGGATGGTGCAGCCCTGCGCCCTCACCCGCGCCAAGGAACAAATACGCGCCGGGGCGTTCTTCTAACATATAGGCAAAATCCTCTGCGCCTGCGACCTTGGCAACATTACCGTCAACATTGGCCTCCCCCACAACTTCGCCCGCTACTTTGGCAGCAAATTCGGTCTGCTCGGCGGTGTTGACGGTGGCTGGATAGCCGACCTCATAGTCCAGCTCGGCCTCAACGCCAAAGCTGGCCGCCTGCCCCTCTACAATTTCGCGCATCCGCTTTTGGATCAGCTCTTGGGTGTCTTTATCAAAGGTGCGCACAGTTCCGTTAATCATAGCCGTATCAGGGATGATATTGCTGGCGGATCCCGCGTGAATTTGCGTCACCGAAATCACCCGCTCCTGACCTGAATGGGTGTTGCGGCTGATGATCGTCTGGATCGCCTGAACCATGCTACAAGCCGCCACAATCGGATCTACTGTTTCATGTGGCATAGCGCCATGCCCGCCGCGCCCTTTGATATTAATCATAAAGGTATCCACCGCCGCCATAATCGGCCCTGACGTGGTGTGGAACGTGCCAAATTCGATCCCTGGGAAGTTATGGATGCCGTAAACCTCGGCAATATCAAACCGATCCATTATGCCCTCTTGGCACATGACCTGCGCGCCACCGCCCTCTTCCTCAGCGGGTTGGAAAATCAGCGCAACGCGGCCCGAAAAATTGCGCGTCTCAACCATGTATTTCGCCGCCCCCAGCAACATCGCCGTATGCCCGTCATGGCCACAGGCATGCATTACGCCCGGGTGGGTCGAGGCATAATCAACGCCTGTTTCTTCCTCAATCGGCAGCGCGTCAAAATCGGCACGCAAACCAATCGTGCGCCCCGCGCCCTTACCGTTGATGATCGCCACAATCCCTGTCTGTGCAATCCCGTCATGGATTTCATCAACGCCAAATTCCTCTAACCGCTCCTTGATAAAGGCCGCCGTTTTAGGGCAATCAAAGCACAGTTCGGGGATCGTATGTAAATGGCGGCGCCATGTGGTCATGTCTTCGGCAAAATCGGCGATACGGTTGATAATCGGCATGGATGGACTCCTGTAGTCGGTTCGCCATAGTTGAACACCACAGCGAGAGGACCCGCAATGCCTGACACCCTGATAAATGACGAAAACGCAGGCATTGAGCGCCTCTTGGAAATCATGCGCCGCTTGCGTGATCCAAAAACAGGCTGTCCGTGGGATATTGAACAAGATTTCGACACCATCGCCCCCTACACAATCGAAGAAGCCTATGAAGTCGCCGACGCAATCGAGAGGCGCGATTGGCCCGAGCTAGAGGGCGAGCTGGGCGACCTGTTGCTGCAATCCGTCTACCACACCGCCATGGGCGAAGAGCAGGGATTGTTTTCGTTTCAATCGGTTGTGCGCAATATCTCGAACAAAATGGTCGCCCGCCATCCGCATGTGTTTGGCGACGAAAGCCGCGATAAATCCGCCGACCAGCAAACCGCCGACTGGGAAGCGATCAAAGCCTCCGAGCGCGCAGGCAAAGAACAAAAAGGCGCGCTTGACGGCGTTGCCGTTGGCCTACCCGCCCTGTTGCGCGCCTATAAATTGCAAAAACGCGCGGCTCGTGTGGGGTTTGACTGGCCCGATACCGATGATGTCATCGCCAAAATCGCCGAAGAAGCCGCCGAGCTGGTCGAGGCCCGCGATACCCTGACCGAGGCCGAACAATTTGAGGAATTTGGCGATCTGATGTTTGTCATGGCCAACCTAGGCCGCCACCTCAACATCGAACCCGAAGCCGCCCTGCGCGCTGCCAACGCCAAATTCACCCGCCGCTTTGAAGGGGTAGAAGCCAAGCTGAAAGAGCTGGGTAAAACACCCGATCAAAGCGATCTGGCCGAAATGGACGCCCTATGGGATGCGGTCAAACGGGATGAAAAAGCCGCCAAACAAAAAACATAGCGCCTCTTCACGAAAAGCCCAAAGTCAAAACCCCACAGCCTAAGGCCCAGTCAGCTCGCCGCCTTTTCCTCTGAAATCTCGGTTTTCAAATGATGCACACAGGTCAGATGGCACCCTTTGGAGTAACACGATGTCGCATTCTCTTCAAAACCGGTTTCCTCCAATGGCTTGCCGCTGGTCCCGACAACGCTTTGCAATACCCGCGGGCTGATACGCTCGCGAAACCTGATGCCAGAGTAGTATTTATTCCGCCAAACTACCTTTCCCTGCACTTTGTGACCGCAAAAATACAGATCAATCCACCCCTCCCCGATCTGATCCCCTTTTGCCGCCTCAATCTTCATCCCTCTTCGGCTGATGTCGAGGATATGGGTAAAGGTACAATCCCCACCCCATCGAACAACCATCGAAGTATAACAAAGCTTTCGAGCGCCCCTTGTTCGCTTTCTCATCTTGAAGATCCCATAGGCAGCGGCACTTAGGGCTAGGATCAGCCCCGCCCAAATGCTTGCGGAAACCATCTGGATTTTGCGAAGCAACGCCTGCATCCCGCCAAAACTCTGGCTTTCATACTCTGTTTCTGATGCCTTGAAGATTGTGTTGACTGATTTGAGATCATCGCAACCAAACACATTATAAACCAGTGCCAATTCCCCCAGATTTCTGGACAGAAACCGATGTAAGATTTGATCGAAACCCGTCCCTTTTCCCTGCCCCGAACCCTGCAAAGATTGCAATTCCCTTGCCTCGCGCTCCAGTTTCGCTCCAACACGGACCAAGGCAAGGTTCGCATTTGAATCAGTTGCAGATTTCAGGTTCGTCACCAGCGTATTGAGCAAGTCAATTGCAGCGTGCCGATCGCCCTCAACCTGCGATTTACTGCCTTTGCGGGAAATGCCTTCCAATTGAATAACACTGCTACAGATCTTATCCCCCGCAGCCTGCGCCGAGCTACCGGTGGCGGCCATAAATAGGGAAAACAAATAGGGCAAAGCCCGAAAGGGAATTGTGTATTTCATAGTGTGATCTTGCTTAGAGTGAACTCCTTAGGAATCCCTTAAGCTGTATCAGATCGGCAGCATTTCAACCCCCACGGGAAGCTCCGCCATCGCGGCCCTTTTCCACCTAACGCAGCAACATCACCGCAGGCATCTGGGCGATCTCGTCTAGGTGCTCTTGATAGCGCCCTTCCAGAATTCTGGTCTGGCGTTTGGTGAACTCTGATACGCCGCGCGGCTTTTTGTCCTCGCGGTTATCGGCAATGATCTTTTGCCATTCCTGACGTTGCAAAACCTCACCCTTTTGATAGCGGCTTTGCAATTCAATCAGCGCCGCATCGGTGGCCGAGTGGTTCATCCGTCGTGCAGGTTCACGCAACGGAACACCAGCCAATTCCGGCACCAGCATCCCCAAAATATCCACGCTGCGCCCGCGGCGCGCATAATCAATAACCACCAGCTCCTGCACCTTTAGGTGCTTGAAAACCAGCCGTACCAGTTCGGGCCACCCCCGATCCATATGCAGCATGTTATGACGCCCCTCAGCAAAAGGCGGCGACACGTTGTCTTCGGCGCGCTTGCGATAGGCCGACACATATAGCCCGACGTAATCCCGCACCACCAATACCGCGCGCAAAACCGGCGCCTGTGCCGCAGCGGCCAGCGTTTGCAAACGTACCTCAGCAGCTGGGTAAAACTGCCCCGTAGGAAAATGGATCATTCGACCGGGGATGTTTTCTTCGGACAGGATCATCGCGTGGCTGTCAGGCGTGGCAAAGCGTTGCAGCTCTTTCGTCGCTCCGGGCAAAAAACCACTTTCCCATTTCGCCAGATTGCGTGGATGCGGCAAGCGCAGCCGCAAATCCCCCTGCGGAATGTCGTCACGCCCCGGATAGGCAATGTCATACCCTTCATTGGCCAATAAATCACGGTTCTCCGCCAACATCATCTGAAACGATGAAGTTCCGGTCCGATGTGCGCCCAAATGCACATAAAGAGGTTTGCCCTGCGTCATACCAAAGACTTACCCAATCAGCGCCCCCTTGCGCAATCCCCGCTGAGCGCTGGACAACCGCCACACGCCTTGCCAGTGTGCGCAAAACCATACCCAAGGACTCGCGCATGCCCCCCCGTAAGATAATCATTGATACAGACCCCGGTCAGGACGACGCCGTTGCGATCCTTTTGGCGCTGGCCAGCCCCGAAGAGATCGAGCTGCTGGGCATTACCTGTGTCGCGGGCAACGTGCCGCTGCCCCTGACCACCAGAAACGCCCGTATCGTCTGCGAACTGGCAGGCCGCCCCGATGTCGCGATCTATGAAGGCTGCGACAAGCCCTTGGGCCGCGATCTGGTCACGGCAGAGCATGTACACGGCAAAACCGGCCTTGATGGCCCCAAACTGCCGGAACCAACCATGCCATTGGCCGAAGGCCACGCCGTTGATTTCATCATCGACCAGCTGCGCACCTATGCCCCCGGCACGGTTACCCTTTGCCCGCTTGGGCCGCTGACAAACATCGCAACAGCGCTGCAAAAAGCCCCCGACATCGCCAGCCGCATCGCCAAGATCGTTCTCATGGGCGGCGGCTATTTTGAGGGCGGCAACATCACGCCCACAGCCGAGTTCAACATCTACGTCGACCCCCAAGCCGCTGATATCGTGTTCAAATCAGGCGCACCCATTGTTGTGATGCCTCTTGACGTCACCCATAAGGTTCTGGTCACCAAACCCCGCAACGACGCCTTTCGCGCCATCGGCTCGCCCGTTGGTATTGCCGTTGCCGAAATGACCGATTTCTTTGAGCGCTTCGACAAAGAAAAATACGGCTCGGCCGGTGCGCCCCTGCACGACCCCTGCGTCACCGCCTATATGATCCAGCCCGACCTGTTCACAGGCCGCCACATCAACGTCGAGATCGAAACCACCTCCGAACTCACCATGGGGATGACCGTGGCCGACTGGTGGCGCGTCACCGACCGCAAAGCAAACGCCACCTTTATGGGCGAGGTTAACGCCGACGGCTTCTTTGACCTTCTCACGGAACGGTTGGCCCGCTTATGAGCGCAGCCCTCACTCTTGGTGGCCCCGACCACCTAGAGAAACTCTTGCCTTTGGTTGCGTCTTTTCACGCCGAAGAAGGCATCACCTCGTCCGAGGAAGACCGCCATGCTGGTGTCGCACCGCTGCTTGACGGGAACCCCTACGGCTGCGTCTATCTCATCGGTCCACCGCGCGCGCCCATTGGCTATATCGTCATCGCCTTTGGTTGGTCTGTGGAATTCGGCGGCCTTGATGCCATCATCGACGAGCTTTACATCCGCCCCGGTGTGCGCGGCCGCGGGATCGCCTCTGAGGCGCTCATCGCTTTGCCTCGCGCGCTGGCGGGGGGCGGTTTGCGCGCCATCCACCTAGAGGTCGATAAAACCAATGCCCAAGCGTTGAAATTATACCAGCGCGCTGGCTTTTCGGTCAGAGACAACTACATGTTCATGTCCAAACGCCTCTGACGGAGATTCCCATGCGCATCCCCTTTGCCAACAGCTATGCAGCCCTCCCCAAAGCGTTCTATACCCGCATCAATCCAACATCCGTTAAATCCCCAAAGCTATTGGAATTTAACGAAAAACTCGCCGCAGACCTTGGCCTAACGATCGAAACCACCGACAATCTGGCCGAGGTTTTCTCAGGTAATACCATACCCCAAGGCGCCGAGCCTCTGGCCCAGCTTTATGCGGGCCACCAATTCGGCAACTTCAATCCGCAACTCGGCGATGGCCGCGCCATTCTCTTAGGAGAAGTCATAGATACCAAAGGCATACAGCGCGAAATTCAACTAAAAGGTTCAGGCCGCACGCCCTATTCCCGTGGCGGCGATGGCCGCGCTTGGCTGGGGCCTGTGCTGCGCGAATATGTGATTTCCGAAGCGATGCATGCCCTTGGCGTGCCCACCACCCGCGCCCTCGCGGCGGTGAGCACAGGCGAAGACATCTACCGCGAACAAGGTCTGCTTCCCGGTGCAATCCTAACCCGCGTCGCCTCCAGCCACCTGCGCGTCGGCACGTTTCAGGTCTTTGCCCACCGTGGCCAAACGGAAAACCTGCGCACCCTCACCGATTACGCGATCCAGCGCCACAATCCAGAGGCCGATGGCCCGATGGGCCTGCTGCGCGCCACCTGCGCCAAACAGGCCGAGCTGATCGCAGCATGGATGTCATTCGGGTTTATCCACGGCGTGATGAACACCGACAATTGCACCATCTCGGGCGAAACGATTGATTACGGCCCCTGCGCGTTTATGGATGACTTCCACATGGGCCGCGTGTTTTCCTCGATCGACCAACAGGGCCGCTATGCCTATGGCAACCAGCCCAACATGGTGATGTGGAACATGGCGCAGCTTGCCACTTCGCTTATCCAGCTGTTTGACGACAAAGACGCCGCCACGGCAGAGGCAACCGCCATCATCCACGCCATGCCCGACCAGATCGAGGCCGCGTGGCTGTCGCGCTTTGCCGCCAAGATCGGCATCAGCGCCCCGACCGAGGCCGATACCGACCTGATCCAAGACCTTTTGGACCTGATGCAAAAAGACGGCGCAGATTTCACCAACAGCTTCCGCGCCCTCTCTACGCCTGAGGCACGGGACCAGTTCACCGACCGCGACGCCTTTGATGCTTGGGCCACACGCCACGCGGCACGCATCGCCCCGCTAGAGGACGCCCAACAGGTCATGGATGCCGCAAACCCTGCGATCATCCCGCGCAATCACCGCATCGAACAAATGATCCAAGCCGCCGTGGCAGGCGATATGGCACCGTTTGAGCGTCTGATGCAGGCGCTCTCAACGCCCTTTGCCCTCACCGACCCCGAGCTGGCAAAGCCCCCCACACAATCCGAAATCGTCCCCGCAACCTTCTGCGGCACCTAAAGGGCACCTCAGCGCCAGTTGATCAAGCTGGTTACACGCCAAATCTACGGCAGATGCCGCAAGGGCAACGCCCCAACAGGTGCTAATTTCTGCCCCAAATTTCATAGGCTTGCACAGCGCATACCAACACTGAAACATCAATGCAGCCCGATGCCGTGTTTTCCCCCACGCCCTTCCTGCGGAAATATGCAATAAATGGCACGTAACCGATTCAACTTAGGGGGAGCTCTCACATGAGCCTTATGAAAACACTGGCCAAAGTGGCCGTAGGCGTAGCAGTAGCCAAAGGCGCAGGCGCGATGATGAAGCGCAGCCAACAGGGCGGCACGTCTCAGGCTGGCGGTCTGGGCGGATTGCTGGGCGGCTTGGCTGGCGGCGCAGGTGCTGCGGGTACGGCGGGTGCCGGTGGCCTTCAGGATATGCTCGGCGGTCTATTGGGCGGCGGCACGGCTGGCGGCGCTGTTGGTAACGGCGGCCTTGGCGGCCTGCTCGAAAGCTTGGGCGGCGCCCAAGGCGGCACTGCTGCACAGGGCGGCCTTGGTGGTTTGCTCGGTGGTTTGGCAGGTGCTGCGGGCGCGGGCGGATTGCTCGGCAGCCTTGGTGGTGCCATGGGCGCAGCCCCTGCTGAAACCAACGAAAGCTTTGGCGCGGTCCTGAACTCTCAGTTCGACCAAACACCAGAGCCTGCGATCACCCCCTCCCAAGACCAAGAAGCCGCAGCCGCGCTGATGCTTTCCGCGATGATCCAAGCCGCCAAATCCGACGGCACGTTTGACGAGTCTGAAAAGGAAAAGCTGCTGGGCCAACTGGGTGAGGTAGACGCCGAGGAAGCCGCCTTTGTTCAGGCACAGCTACAGGCGCCTGTCGACATCGACGCGCTGGTTGCCCAAACCCCCGAAGGCATGGGCCAACAGACCTACGCGATGAGCGTCATGGCCATTGATCTGGACAGCCAAGCCGAAGCGCAATACCTGCACAAACTGGCAACCGCCTATGGCCTACAGCCAGCTCAGGTAAACGACATCCACGCGCAACTCGGCGTGCCATCGCTTTACACCTAAAACCAAGGTTACAAGACATGAAAAAGGCGCCTCTCGGGGCGCCTTTTTTATTTTGTTTTATGCAGCATTGCCAGATTTGGCACCACCGCCACCACCGCGCCGTCTGCGGCGCTGGCCTGATGGCTTGCCCCCCGCAGGCGCACCGCCGCCGCCACCCTGAGGACGACCACCGCCCCCTTGCGAACGGCCGCCACCACCGCCGCCACCGCGACCACGGCCACCGCGGCCTTTTTGCTTTGGCTTGTCGGGGATCTCATGGCTTTCCCATGCGCGGCCAGAGGCCACAGGAATGCGAATGCCCATGGTTTTCTGGATGTCGATCAGCTCGCCCATCTCGTCGGGCGCACAAAACGCAACGGCTGCGCCGTCTTTGCCCGCCCGCGCGGTGCGGCCAATACGGTGAACATAGTTATCCGGCACATTGGGCAGCTCATAGTTATAGACATGCTTTACGTCAGGAATATCCAATCCGCGCGCCGCAACATCCGTTGCCACCAGAACCGTGATGTCACCCTTTTTGAACCCGTCAATCGCACGATCGCGCTGACCTTGCGATTTATTCCCGTGGATCGAGGCCGCATCAAATCCGACTTTCACCAGATCCTTCATCAGCTTTTCACAGCCGTGTTTCGTGCGCCCAAACACCAAGGCCCGCTCGCCTTTGTGCTTTTCCAACAGCTCGATCAGCAGGGATTTCTTCTCCGCCTTGGCGATGAAATGCACCTCTTGGGTGACCTTATCCGCCGCCTTACCCGGAGGCGACACTTCGATCCGGATCGGGCTGTTGAGATAGCTATTAGCGATCTCGTTCATCAGCTTTGGCATGGTCGCCGAGAACAGGAATGTCTGGCGGGTTTTCGGGATCACCTGAGAGATTTTGCGCAAGTCATGGATGAACCCCATGTCCAGCATCTGGTCCGCCTCATCAAGAACCAGAAACTTGGCCTCGTCCAGACGCACCGCGCGGCGATCCATCAGGTCCAGCAAACGACCAGGCGTCGCCACCAGAATATCCACGCCCGAGTGCAGACGCTTGATCTGGGTGTTGATGTTTTGACCGCCCACAACCATCGCCACCTTGATCTGCGTGTTTTCGGCAAAACCGCGCAGGTTGACGCTGATCTGGGTGGCCAGTTCACGTGTCGGGGCCAAGACAAGGCCGCGCACGGATTTAGGGTTCGGACGGCCCTCCAGCTCTAGCATCCGCGCAATCAGCGGAATACCAAAAGCAGCCGTTTTACCCGTGCCCGTCTGGGCCAAGCCCATCACGTCACGGCCATTGATCCCATGCGGGATCGCCTGTTTCTGGATCGGCGTGGGTTCGTTCAACCCCATAGCCGCCAGTCGTTTCACCAGAGCTGAGGGCAGCTCCATCATGTCGAAATCGCTCATCTATATCTCATCTTTCGCGCCGCAGATGCCTGCGCGCTTATCATCGTGGTGCGCAACAGCGGATCACAGGAACGGGCCAACTGCCCTGCCCCTGTCCGGATGCGTCTGCCCCACGCGTGATTTTGGGAACAAGGGGCGGCATTACCCTGTGGAATTCCACAGCCTGCTCACGCGACAGAAGGCACGCCCTGCGCCCCACATGGGCCTTATCACGAGATAAGTCAACGGCTGCGGGCGATTGCCCCCCCCCCTATACAACACACCCCCTTGCTCATCCCTCAACAAAAGCGCATCAAACTCCAAACATAACGGAGCCTTCCTCAAATGGATAACTTACGCGGCGCGATATTTATGGTTGTGGCCATGCTGGGCTTTGCGATCGAGGACAGCTTTATCAAATTGATGGGCGGTGCTTTGCCAATCGGGCAGATCATTTTGTTGCTTGGCATCGGCGGGTCAGCTGTTTTTGGCACGATTGTCCTATCCCAAGGGCGCGCCCTGTTTGAACGCGATATGCTATCCGGCCCCGTTGTTATGCGCGGCGTGGGCGAGATCGTCGGCACCATGTGCTTTATCTCTGCCATCGTATTCACGCCGCTTTCAACGGCTTCGGCCATTTTACAGGCGACACCACTGGTGGTGACGCTGGCGGCCGCGCTTTTCTTGGGCGAAACCGTGGGCTGGCGCCGCTGGAGCGCGATTTTTGCGGGGTTCTTTGGTGTCTTGATGATCATCCGCCCCGGACTTGAGGGGTTCTCGCCCTTGTCGCTCTTTGCCTTGGGCGGCGTCTTTGGCCTTGCAGCGCGCGATGTGGCCACACGCAAGGTCACGCCAGCCCTTTCCACAATGCAGCTTAGCTTTTTGGGGTTTCTCGTGCTCATCCCTGCTGGCCTGCTCATGCTCATGATCACCGGCAAAACCTTTGAGCCGATGAATGGCTTTCTCATCACCCTGATGATTGCCGCTGTCGTCATGGGTATCTTCGCCTATTACGCCATCGTCGCCGCCATGCGCATCGGCGAAGTCAGCTTTGTCAGCCCCTTCCGCTATAGCCGCCTGATCTTTGCCCTGATCATCGGGATCGCCTTCTTTAACGAACGCCCCGACCTGTATACCCTGCTGGGTTCCGCGATCATCGTGGCCTCTGGCATCTATACCGTCCTGCGTGAGCGCAAACAGCGCCGCAAAGTCACGACCAAGCCTTCCAATGCGTGACAGCGCCCTATAAGACAGGCCCAACGTAACTGATCTGCCCCAAGGAACGCTGCCATGAGCACAATCATTGATATCCACGCCCGCGAAATTCTCGACAGCCGTGGCAACCCCACTGTCGAAGTTGATGTGGTCCTCGAAGACGGCACAATGGGCCGCGCTGCGGTGCCATCTGGTGCCTCCACTGGGGCCCATGAGGCCGTTGAAAAACGCGATGGCGATAAATCCCGCTATTTCGGCAAAGGCGTTCTAGAGGCCTGCGCATCCGTGAATGGTGAAATCGCCGAATCTTTGGTGGGCATGGACGCCACCGAACAGGTTGATCTGGACGAAGCCATGATCGAACTCGACGGCACCCCAAACAAAGCACGCCTTGGCGCAAACGCGATCCTCGGCGTTTCCCTTGCCGCTGCAAAAGCCGCCGCCGATTTCTGCACCCAGCCGCTGTATCGCTATGTTGGCGGCACCTCTGCGCGCGTCCTGCCCGTGCCGATGATGAACATCATCAACGGGGGCGAACATGCAGATAACCCCATCGACATCCAAGAATTCATGATCATGCCCGTCGCTGCGGAAAACATCCGTGACGCCGTGCGCATGGGCGCCGAAGTTTTCCACACGCTGAAAAAAGAACTCTCCGACGCGGGCCTTGCAACAGGTGTGGGCGATGAAGGCGGCTTTGCCCCAAACATCAACTCCACCCGTGATGCACTTGATTTCATTCTGAAATCCATCGAAAAAGCTGGCTACAAGCCAGGTGATGACATTCACCTCGCGCTTGATTGCGCAGCGTCTGAATACTACAAGGACGGCTCCTATGTCTTTGCGGGTGAAGGAAAAACACTGTCTTCCGAGGAAAACGTAGACTACCTCAAGGCGCTGGTAAACGATTACCCCATCATCAGCATCGAAGACGGCATGCACGAAGACGACTGGGACGGCTGGATCGCCCTGAACGCCGCCATCGGCGACAAGGTTCAGCTGGTTGGCGACGATCTATTTGTGACAAACCCTGCTCGCCTCGCCGAAGGCATCACGCGCAAGGCCGCGAACTCGATGCTGGTAAAAGTCAACCAAATCGGCAGCTTGACAGAAACTCTTAAGGCGGTCGACATGGCCCATCGCGCAGGGTTTACCAATGTAATGTCCCACCGTTCGGGCGAAACCGAGGATGCAACCATTGCAGACCTCGCCGTTGCGACCAACTGTGGCCAGATCAAAACCGGCTCACTGGCGCGCTCCGACAGGCTCGCGAAATACAACCAGCTGATCCGCATCGAAGAAGCACTGGGCGAGTCCGCACAATACGCAGGCCGCAGCATCCTCAAGTAAGCTGGTCAAACCAGCCGCAGGAAACTACCATTCGGGGCGACATCATTCGGTGTCGCCCCTTTTCTTTTCGGAACCGCAAAATGATCGAAATCCGCCCCGCCACGTCCCCTGCCGATCTAGAGGCCGTGCGCAAGCTGTGCTGGGATTACCGCACCCACCTCGCCAGTGTTTCCCCGATCGAGGCCGAACTGACCGAGACATTTTATCCCGTCCCTAAATACACCGCCCTGATGGACGCGTTGGAACACACCCACGCCCGCCCAAACGGCATCATCCTGATTGCAACGCTAGACGGCGCCCCCGTTGGCTGCGCCATGACCCACGCGCTAGACCCCGAGACAAGCGAGATCAAACGCCTCTTTGTTGCGCCACAGGCACGCGGCCACGGCGCGGCGCGCAAACTCATCCACGCGCTGATGGATCAGGCGCGCAGCGACGGGTTCAAACGCATCGTTCTGGACACATCCGTCAATCTCGCGCCCGCGCGCGCGCTTTATGCCAGCTTGGGCTTTTCCGAACGCGGCCCCTATCAAGACGTCCCAGAGATCGCCCTGCCGCATCTGTTTTTCTTTGAGGCCCCCCTTTCCCCAAATAATCAGGAGACCCCATGAGCCGTAAACGTACCATCGCCCTCGCAGGCGTGATCCTCCTCGGCGGTCTCGCCTTGATCGAAAACAGCACCCGCAGCATTCAGGTGCTGCCCGCAACCGTAACCAAGGTCACCCCCGAAGTGCCAGAAGCAGGCCCAGACCTCTGGACCATCTCTTTTACCCTCAACACGGGCGAAGCCCATCAGCTCGGCCCGCTCAATGTGCGCCCAGTCCTACAGGCTGGCGACAGCTTTTGCGTGCGCCAGCACAAACGCAGCTGGGCCGCGCCAAAGTTCCAGATATCGGCTGATAAAACCTGCTAGCCTACCCCTGCGGGACACTCACCGTGCCGCCCCCAACGGCGGCACTCACCCCCGTTGTGCCGCTGCATGATGTGGGCAACCCACGCGCAACCCGCACCGCAAGATAGGCAAAGGCCTGCGCCTCTAACATATCCCCGTCCAACCCCACCTCTTCAATCGGCACAACGGGACAGTCGAGCGACACGGCAAGCATTTGCATCAAAACAGGATTGTTGCGCCCGCCACCTGTCACCAAAACGCGGCTGGGCGGGCTGGGGCAATGCTGCATCGCCTCGGCCACTCCTGCGGCGCACATGGCGGTAAGGGTCGCGGCAGCATCCGCATCCGACAGCTCGCGCACTAGCGCAACCATTTCTGCAAAATCGTTACGGTCCAGTGACTTGGGCGGGATGCGTGCAAAATAGGGCTCCGCCAGAAACAGCTCTAGCGCGCCGGTTTCAACGGCACCGCCCCGCGCCACCGCGCCGTCCTTATCATAGGCCAGCCCAAGGCGCTCTTGCATCAGATCATTCACAGGCGCATTGGCAGGCCCTGTGTCAAACGCCAGCAAAGCGCCCTCGTCCTGCGGCTCGGCCACGGCCGGATCAACCCAAGTCAGGTTGCCAACACCGCCCAAATTCAAAAAGGCAATCGGCCCGTCTGCCTTGATATAGCGCGCGCAAGCGTGGTGGAAAAACGGCGCCAGCGGCGCGCCCTCGCCGCCCAGCTCAACATCGGCCGAGCGGAAATCCCAGACCACTGGCACCTCCAGCGCATCCGCCAACAGCGCTCCATCGCCCACCTGCAAGGTGCCCTGATCCCGTGGCGCATGGGCCAGCGTCTGGCCGTGAAAACCGATCAGATCCACATCTGTAAAATCGCGCAGCACCTCCAGATGCGCCGCCTCGGTGACCTTAGCCGCATCCTGAACCGCCGCGCCCTGCCACAGACCAAAGCCCGCGGCGATGGCTTCACGCTCGTCCGCGCTATAGCCACGATAGCCGCTGCGCCCGAACGCCACGATGTCATGCCCGTCGGTTTCCAGCACCGCCACATCGACCCCGTCCAGCGATGTTCCCGACATCGCGCCCGCCGCTGTCACCACACCCGTTTTGGCAATCGCCTGTCCCTTTGTGCCTGCGCCCATAATCTTGCCTTTTCCTTTGGCCCTGCTCGCCCTATAGATGCCCTGCAATTTACGTTGAGGGCAAGCGCCATGACATACCATCCAAAATCCGAATTCGTCGCCGTTATGATGGAGCGTGGCTTTCTGTCCGACTGCACCGACTATCAAGGCCTCGACGAAGCCCTGATGAAAGGCGCCCAGCCAGGATATATCGGTTTTGACGCAACGGCGAAATCCCTCCACGTGGGATCGCTGATCCAGATCATGATGCTGCGCTGGTTGCAGAAAACAGGCGGCAAGCCGATCACCCTGATGGGCGGCGGCACAACAAAGGTGGGCGATCCCTCCTTCCGTGCCGATGAACGCCCCCTGCTGGGGCCTGAACAAATCGACGCCAACATCGCCGGCATCAAAAAGGTCTTCTCGGCCTACCTCACCTATGGGGACGGGCCGTCGGATGCGCTGATGATCAACAATGCCGAATGGCTGGACGGGTTGAACTACCTCGATTTCCTGCGCGACATTGGCCGCCATTTCAGCATCAACCGCATGTTGTCCTTTGAATCCGTCAAATCCCGTCTGGACCGCGAACAAAGCCTCAGCTTTCTTGAGTTCAACTACATGATCCTACAGGCCTATGACTTTATGGAGCTGCACCGCCGCTATGGCTGCATCCTGCAAATGGGGGGCTCGGACCAATGGGGCAATATCGTTAACGGCATCGACCTGACCCGCCGCGTGATTGATGGCGAAGTCTATGGCCTTACCTCGCCGCTGCTGACCACTTCTGACGGCAAGAAAATGGGCAAATCGCAATCCGGCGCGATCTGGCTCAACCCTGATATGCTGTCGCCCTATGAGTTCTGGCAGTTCTGGCGCAACACCACGGACGCGGATGTGGGCCGCTTCCTCAAGCTGTACACAGAGCTGCCCGTGGATGAATGCGACCGCCTCGGCGCGCTGGCAGGCTCCGAGATCAACGAAGCGAAAATCCGCCTCGCCAATGAGGTCACAACCCTGCTGCACGGCGCAGAGGCCGCCGCCGCCGCCGAAGCAACCGCGCGCGAAGTGTTTGAAAAAGGCGGCGTGGGCGATGACCTGCCCACCCTGACCCTGTCGGCAGACGACCTTGGCGATGGTATCTCGATTGTGCAGCTGATTGTGAAATCAGGCCTCGCAGGATCAGGCAAAGAAGCCAAACGCCTGATCTCTGAAAACGGCGCACGCCTCAACGATGAACCCCTCACCAATGCAGGGCTGATGATCGACGCGGCGGCCCTTGCCTCGCCCCTCAAACTCTCGGCAGGCAAAAAGCGCCACGCGCTGGTCGAATTGGGCTAAAAACCTCGCGTGGTTAAGCCTGCTTTAACCACGCGACTTTCATACTGGGCGCATGTTTGATGCTGCCCCCACGTCCACCGCCCATTCTCTGTTTCAAGATCCCGCATTTGCGATCGCGTTGCGCAGTTGTGGTGAAAAACCCCTGAAACTGCCCGATGGTACCACGCTGCTGAAACGGCGCATTGCGGGGGTGCCCCTGCTGATGTTGCCGCGCATCAACCCTCCGGCGGATCTGGACGCGCAGCTTGCTGAAATTCGGCAGCATCGCCTGCCCTTGATCCTATCGCCTGAAACATCTGTTGACGTTGCGCGCGCCATCCGCATCGCCGCCCCGCGCACAATGTTGCAATTGCCAGTTAGCCCCTGCCATACAACCAACCGCGCCGCCCTGCACCAAAAATGGCGCCACCAGTTAGGCCAAGCTGAAAAAGCACCCCTGCGTGTCGTTCACCGCCGGTTAACGCCCGATCACTCCCTTTTTGAACGCGAGGCGAAGCAGGCGCGCGAACGCGGTTACCGTAACCTACCCGCACCGCTGATCCTCGCCTTTGCGGAAGCTTCACCAGACCAAACACATCTGTTTACCGCATTGCTGCGGGGTCACCCTGTCGCCTACATGCTGTTTTTATCTCATGGAAAACGCGCAACCTATCATATCGGCTTTACCACGGATGACGGGCGCAAGGTGCACGCACACAACCTTGTCCTCTGGCAGGCGATGAAAACCCTAAGCGGCAAAGGCGTCAACACTATTGATCTTGGGCCTTTAACAACCGCAGGCATCGATCGGTTTAAAACCCGCGCTGGCGCGCATCCCATTCAAACCGGCGGCAATTGGCTGCGCTGGTCCCCCCTTGCGCGTAAAGGGCGCACGTGATTATCTGAACAAGCGTTCAAATCAGGGAGGGAAACTGATGCATATTTCGACAACATCCGCCGTCATTACCGGAGGTGCCTCGGGCCTTGGTGAAGCAACCGCCCGCCATTTCGCCGCAAAAGGCGCCAAAGTCACCTTGCTGGACCGCGATGCCGAACGCGGCGCCCAAGTCGCCAAAGACATCGGCGGCCATTTTGTCGAAACAGATGTAACAGACGAGACCTCGGTCGAGGCCGCGATTGCCCAAGCGCAGGACCAAATGGGCGGCCTAAACGCTGCCGTGAATTGCGCGGGCATTGCCTTGGGCATCAAAACCACTGGCCGCGATGGGCCGCACCCTTTGTCTGCTTTCCAAAAAACCATCGACATCAACCTTGTCGGCAGCTTTAACATCGCCCGCCTTGCCGCCGCCGCCATGGCCAAAAACGAACCCGAAGCCGATGGCGCACGCGGCGTGATCGTCAACACCGCCTCAATCGCCGCTTTCGACGGCCAAAAAGGCCAAGTCGCCTATGCAGCCTCCAAAGGTGGCATCGTCGGCATGACCCTGCCCATGGCCCGCGACCTTGCCCAATCCGGCATCCGCGTCATGGCCATCGCCCCCGGTATCTTTGCCACGCCCATGCTCAAAGGGCTGCCCCAAGAGGTTCAAGACAGCCTCGCCGCCGAGGTCACAAACCCCGCCCGCCTAGGCGATCCAAACGAATACGCCCGTATGGTCGAGTTCATCGTTGAAATGGGTTACCTGAACGGCGAAGTCATCCGCCTCGACGGCGCCCTGCGCATGCGCTGATCCCCGACCGAAGGGCCAAAGAATCCGCAAATGTTCAGGCTGACATCTGCGGATTTTTCTGGAGTCGGTTATCTTCACGAAATTGGTTTGTTTTTTCGCAGCCGCCATGCTTGCCAAATCGTATAGGCAAACCCGATCAACAAACCTATGCCGCCCCCCAAATAGCTGAAATTATGCATTGTACCCGCTCGAGCGAAGGCCAACGGATCAGCTACTCCGCGATTTTGCATCCACGGTGGCAATGTATCTGCATCAAGGCTCAGGTAACTAACAACAAGCGCCGTAATCCCTGTCAAAAGCGTAACAGCAACAACAATAAGAGCAGCCTTTAGAAAGACACTCAGAAACTTCCGCGCTCCCCTGACAAACAGAGCCGCAAAATAGATCGGCAGCCCGATAAGGACCCCCATCCACCAACTGGCTAGAAAGCCAACAATGCTGGCTCCGACCCTATTGTGAAAGGCTGGCTCAATGCCGAACTGAATGAATTTAAACTCGTGAAAATAGCCAGAGGAAACACTATAAGATATCTGGTTGTTAACGACCCCGTATAATCCTGCAAGAAGACACGAAAACACGATCAAAACAGGAAGTAGCAGAATTTTAATCATAGAACAGTTTCTCCTAGAGATCCGCACGGCAATAAACAGAAACAATCACCAAAACCCTCCCCTGTGCACGCCCAGTGTACGTTTGGTGCACAGTGTGTGACAGGCTTTAGGCCCCTGCTTTTTCTTCCAGCATCAGCCATTCTTCTTCCGCATCCGCCAGCTTGGCGTGACGCTGAACCAGCGCGTCGCTGGCCTTTTGGAATTTGGCGGGTTGCTCGGTAAACAAGGCAGGATCGCCCAGCAGCTCTTCGAGCTTGGCAATCTCGGCACCCAAGCGTTCAATCTCGGCTGGCAGCGCCTCAAGGCGGTGCTTTTCGGTAAAGCTAAGCCCTGTTTGCGCCTTCGCCTTTGGCTGGTTTTTGGGCGCCGAAGTCTTTGACTTTACAACACTTTCAGAAAAATCCGTCATGCCGCGCTGCGCGATATAGTCGCTCCACCCGCCTGCATAAACAGTGGCCTTCCCGTCACCTTCCATGGCGATGGTAGTGGCGGCGACACGGTCCAAAAAGTCACGGTCGTGGCTCACCAGAATGACCGTCCCGTCATAGCTGCCCAACAGTTCCTGCATCAGGTCCAGCGTTTCCACATCCAGATCGTTTGTCGGTTCATCGAGGACCAGCAAATTGCTTTCCCGCGCCATCAGTTTGGCCAACAAAAGACGCGCCTTTTCACCGCCCGAAAGCGAGCGAACAGGCGCGCGCGCTTGCGCCTCATCAAACAGGAATTCTTTAAGGTAACCAACGACATGCTTGGGGTTGCCGCGCACTAAAATTTGATCCGCCTTACCGCTGACGCGCATCTCTGGGTCGCCCGTCAGGCTGTCCCACAGGGTCATGTCTCCGTCCAGCTGCGCACGGGCCTGATCGAACAGCGCCAACGCCAGATTGGTGCCGATTTTCACCTCACCGCTGTCAGGTTGTTCTTTCCCGATCAACATATTCAGCAGGGTCGTTTTCCCCACTCCGTTAGGGCCGACAAGGGCAATACGATCCCCACGGTTCACCGTCAGAGAGAAATCGTGCAAGATAACTTTATTGCCGAAAACCTTTGTGATTCCAGTCGCTTCCATGACCTTGCGGCCAGACTTGGGGCCTGCCTCCAGCGCCATGGCCGCTGTCCCTTGGCGTTTGATCTGGCCTGCACGTTCGGCCCGCAACTCTTGCAAGGCGCGCACGCGGCCTTGGTTGCGCTTGCGCCGCGCCGAGATGCCTTCAACCGCCCAACGCGCCTCCGCCTTGATCTTGCGGTTCAGCTTGTGGCGCTGCATGTCTTCTTCTTCCCAGACTTGATCGCGCCATGCTTCAAACCCTTGAAAACCAATCTCTTGGCGGCGCACGGCACCGCGATCAATCCAAAGAGTGGCCCGTGTCAGCGCGTTCAGGAACGCGCGGTCGTGGGAGATGATGACATAGGCCGCGCGGGTGGATTTCAGCTCATCCTCAAGCCACGCGATGGCTTCGATGTCTAGGTGGTTGGTCGGCTCGTCCAGCAACATCAGCTCGGGCTCTAGCGCCATCAGGCGGGCCAAGGCCGCGCGGCGCCGCTCTCCGCCAGATGCAGTTGCTACAGGGCGTTCGGGATCAAACTTGAGCCCCTCGCCCGCGCGTTCAACCTTATACAACTCACCTGGTTCCAGACCATGCGATGCAAAATCGCCCAAGGTTTCAAACCCTGTAAGATCAGGGTCTTGCTCCATATAGCCCACACTCACACCGGGTCCGGCGGTGACCATGCCTGTGTCCGCCTCGACCAAACCGGCCATGACTTTCATCAATGTGGATTTGCCAGAGCCATTGCGCCCCACCAAAGCCAGCCGATCGCCAGACTGGACCACCAACGAAAGGTCGTCAAAAACAGGATCCCCACCAAAGGTGAGGCCGATATCGGAGAGTTGTAAAACGGGTGCGCGTGCCATGTATGCCGCCTAATGCGCGCACGCCAAAACGTCAATCATACAAGTGCACGCAGCAGCCGTTTGCGCGCCGGAGGGATCGCGCCAATCTCAAGCCCCGTAAACACGTGCAAGGTATCCATGACATGATCGACAACAGCATGGTCGCTGACCCAGCCGCCCATCATGAGATAGGTGCGCAACAAAGGGGGCATGGTTTCATTTGCGCGTTTCAAATCGGGTTTTACCCCTTTCTGGGCCCCATAGCGGAACACGGATTTGGCCTTTACCCGCGGCAACCAGCGTTTTGGCGGCAGGTGGCGCGCCTTGAGCAAGGCAAAAGCATCCTCATAGGGCGCCGCATTGGTGCCCGCAAAGGAAGAGCAGCCAAACAACATCTCAACACCTGTCTCATCCACATAGGCCGTCAACGCCGCCCAAGTGACCCGCAAGATATCCGGATCGCCATAGTCGGGGTGAATGCAAAACCGTCCGAGCTCGAGCATCAGGCCGTCATATTTCGCCAATGCAGACAGATCGTAAAATTGCGATGCATAACATGTTTCGATTCGCGCGCCCTTTAGCAAAGACATCCGGAACGCCGCGACCAACGTGCCGCTTTGGATTTCTTCGACCAAAACATTTTCGGAACTGTCATCAAAAGTGTCAGCAACACCCCCAGCAGCCCCAAAGCAGAGCGCCCTGAGCGCCAGCGCACGGGCCAGATCACCCTGCCCCTGCGCCCGCCTGACGCTGTATTTCCCTCGGCTAAAGACCTTCATACGAAACCCGCTGACAAATCATCCCGCGTAGTTTCGCACAAATTGCATTGCAATCGTATGAAATTAACCAGCCAACGCAGTAGGATTGAAACGCCCAAGGTTACCCAGCAACTGCCGCAAGAATCCGTTATTCTCTACACCCGAAGTCGTCACACGCCGTGAAAGCGGCACAACTTGTCCGCGCTCTAGGCCAAAGCGTTCTACATTGCTGACCACGCCCGCACTATCAAAGCTGATCGCAAGAACCTGCCGTTCGATTTCCTTGGGAGCAAGGGGGCCCAGTGTCTTTTTACGGCTGCGAACATAGTAAAAGCCGCTGTCATTAACGACGCCCGCTGTGGAAGGAACACCGATGGATTCCTCAATAGATGCGCGCGTATCAACGCCGACAACAATCTGGTCCAGATCTTCCTGTGGCGGAATATAGCCGTGATTTGCAAATTCAGGTGCACAAGCGACAAGACCGCCAGACATCACTGCGCCCAGCAGCATACGCCGCATAACGCCAGTGTAATTCGTGATACCCATGGTACTGCCCCTTGCCCTTAACCTATATGGCTTTTATCCCGCTTACACTAATTACCGCCCATGGTTCAAGAAACGAAAGCACCAAGACATGTCAGCGACCCCTCCTACCGGCACAAGTTTGCGTGTCTCCACTCTTTCTCAAACAGGGCCAACCGAATTTTCCCTGCGCCCCGAAGCAGCTGAACTTAGCGACCTTGCCGCGGCATTAGGGGTGGATGGGCTGCGTAAACTATCGTTTACAGGGCAATTGAAACCCCAAGGCAATGCAGATTGGCAGCTAAAGGCGCGGCTGGGCGCGACAGTGATCCAACCCTGTGTTGTGACGTTAGAGCCAGTGACCACAAGGATCGACACAGAAGTGGTTCGTATTTTTGTGCAGGATTACTCGGAAACCGACGCGCCAGAAATCGAAATGCCCGAAGATGACAGTATAGAACCTTTGGGTATCTGGATTGATCCAGCCATCGTCATGGAAGAATCCCTCGCCCTCGCCGTTCCCGAATATCCGCGAAAAGAAGGGGCCGCCGCCGAAACCGTGCGCGTAACAGAACCTGGCAAGACACCGATGAGCGACGAAGAAGCCCGCCCCTTTGCTGGTCTTGCTGCCCTAAAAGAGCAATTGAGCAATGACGACGGCGAATAACACGGCCGATTTTCTACAATAAGGCGTAAATCCGCCTTGCAAAGAAAGAAATCGACCGTATTTTGCAGGCCTCCTGTGAAATAGGGTTGGACAAGCGAGCGGCACTTGCCTAAACGCACCACACGCCCGTATGGGATAGATCAGAAACACGGCCCGTTGCGCCCGATGCGTAACACTCGGCCCCGAACACAAAGGCACCAGATATGGCTGTCCAGCAGAATAAAGTATCCAAGTCGCGTCGCAACAACCGCCGCTCACACGATTCGCTGTCTGCAGCGAACCCGAACGAGTGCCCGAACTGCGGTGAGCTGAAGCGCCCACACCACATTTGCTCAGCTTGTGGCCACTATGACGATAAAGAAGTTATCGCACAGGTCGACGAGATTGATCTCGAAGACGACGCGGCGTAAGCTGCGCCCGAGCAATAACAACTAAAGGCATTCGCACTAAATGACGGCCCCGACCGATCACCAAACCGCGAACGCCCGCACCCTCATCTCGATTGATGCGATGGGGGGTGATCTGGGACCGGCAGCAGTAGTTGCCGGTTGCCTTAAATCCGCGCGAGCAAATCCCGACATTTCCTTTGTTTTACATGGCCCTGAGGCGGAATTGCACGCTTTGGTCAATAAACATGCGGACCTGAAAGAGCGCACCACCATACGCAATGCGACTGGTGTTGTGACGATGGAAGACAAGCCCAGTCAGGTTGTTCGCAGCGGCAAAGATACCTCTATGTGGTCGGCCATCGAAGCCGTGCGTTCTGGCGAAGCCAGCGTTGCCGTATCCTGTGGCAACACGGGCGCCTTGATGGCTTTGTCGATGATCCGCCTGCGCAAGCTGCCAGGTGTGAATCGCCCTGCCATTGCGGTGCTATACCCCTCCTCCAACGCCAGCGGCTTTAACGTAATGCTGGATGTCGGCGCAGACATTCGTGCTGATGCGGATGATTTGTTACGTTTTGCGCTGATGGGCATGTCCTATGCGCGCAACGGTCTTGACCTCAAATGCCCCCGAGTCGGGCTGCTGAACGTCGGCACCGAAGAGCATAAAGGCCGTTCCGAGCTGAAAGAAGCCTATGATCTGATTCGGGATCACCAATCCGATGCGGCCTATGAGTTTGTCGGATTCGTCGAAGGCGGGGATATTTCCGGCAATATGGCCGACGTTATCGTCACCGATGGTTTCACAGGTAACGTTGCCATCAAAACCGGCGAAGGCACAGCCAGCCTGATTGGCCAGCGCCTGCGCGAAGCGTTCAAATATTCGCCCCTGTCGCGCCTGTCATCTTTGTTGGCCTATACATCCTTGATGCGCCTGCAAAAGAAAATCGATCCGCGCCGCGTGAATGGCGGTGTGTTTTTGGGGCTGAATGGCACTGTCGTAAAATCCCACGGCTCTGCTGATGCCACAGGTATTTCAGCCGCGATCAAACTGGCAGCCCAGTTGTCTGAAAACGGTTTCAACGATAAATTAGCCGCCCGTGTCGCTGCTTCATTACCGACTGAGGAGACGACCACCGAATGACATTGCGTGCCGTAGTAAAAGGGGTTGGCCACTATCTGCCCACCCGTGTCGTTGAAAACGCCGAGTTCGAGGAGACCTTGGACACAAACGACGAATGGATTCGCGCGCGCTCGGGGATCGAACGGCGGCATTTCGCAGGTGAAGGTGAAACAACATCCTCCATGGCGACTGCGGCAGCCAAATCGGCAATCGAGATGGCAGGCCTGACGCCCGATGATGTTGACGCAATTGTTTTAGCCACCTCTACGGCTGATCTGACCTTTCCGTCGTCAGCGACGATGGTCCAAGAACAGCTTGGCATGAAATCGGGCTTTGCCTTTGATATTCAAGCCGTTTGTGCCGGTTTCATCTTTGCCCTTTCAAATGCCAACGCGCTGATCGTCTCGGGGCAGGCACGGCGCGTTCTGGTGATTGGCGCCGAAACCTTTAGCCGGATCATGGATTGGACCGACCGTGGCACATGTGTGCTGTTTGGTGATGGCGCTGGCGCAGTTTTGCTGGAAGCTGAAGAAGGCGAAGGCACATCCGCCGATCGCGGCATCCTGTCCACCGATCTGAACTCTGACGGCTCCTTCCGCGAGCTTCTTTATGTTGACGGTGGCAGCTCAACAGGGACAACCGGCTATCTGCGCATGCAAGGCAATCAGGTATTCCGCCACGCCGTTGAAAAGCTAAGCAAAACAGCAACCACAGCGATGGAAAAAGCCAAGGTAAATCCAGCCGACGTTGACTGGATCGTTCCGCATCAGGCGAACATCCGCATCATTCAGGGCACCGCGAAAAAGCTGGGCCTGCCGATGGAAAATGTCGTGGTGACCGTACAAGATCACGGCAATACCTCTGCGGCCTCGATCCCGCTTGCCCTATCTGTTGGCGTTGAACGCGGACAGATCAAAAAGGGCGACCTTTTGGTCACCGAAGCGATCGGGGGCGGCCTGGCATGGGGCGCCGTCGTTTTGCGCTGGTAGGCCAATAAATAAAAGTCACACATTCAAAAACAGCGAAGATGTTGACTTAGACCGCCAATCTGGCCAATGTTTTGAAAAACAGGGAGAAAAAATATGACCAGCAACACACTGACCCGCATGGATTTAAGTGAAGCCGTTTTCCGCGAGGTTGGCTTGTCTCGGAATGAAAGTGCACAACTGGTTGAAACCGTTTTGGACGAAATGTCAGATGCTCTTGTCCGTGGTGAACAGGTCAAGATTTCTTCTTTTGGCACCTTTTCTGTCAGAGACAAATCCGCCCGCATCGGCCGCAACCCGAAGACCGGCGAAGAAGTGCCAATCAACCCGCGCCGCGTTTTGACCTTCCGCCCTTCACATCTGATGAAGGATCGCGTCGCAGACGGCAACAAGTCCTAAGGCATGTCCAAATCGCCTGACGCATTCCGCACGATCTCAGAAGTCGCTGACTGGCTTGGCATTCAGGCGCATGTCCTCAGGTTTTGGGAAAGCAAATTTACCCAAGTTAAACCGATCAAGCGCGCCGGTGGGCGCCGCTATTACCGTCCGGCAGATATGCTTTTGCTGGGCGGTATTAAAAAACTGCTGCATGATGATGGGCTAACCATCAAAGGCGTTCAAAAGCTGCTGCGCGAAGAAGGCATGAACCACGTTTCAGCGATGTCTTTGCCCTTGGATGATGACGAGCTGGAAGAAGGCCTCGCAGCGAGCCCAGCCCCGATCCCTGCCCCCGCGCCAGAGCCAGAAGAAGCCGTTGTATTGCCCTTTGAGCCGCCCAAAACCTCTGAGGCCCCCAAAACCTCTGAGGCGCCAGCAGCTGCTGAGAAAAAGGTAGAGGAACCCCTCGCGGCCCAGCCCGAAGCCCCAACCAACGAAGAACCCGTCAAAGAAGAACCAGCCGAAGACGCCCCAATCAAAGAAGAAGCCAAAGTTGAAGATGAAATGACCGAGGCGTCGGAAGGTGAAGACATCGCCGTGAAGCAAGAACCCGACACAAGCGAAGCTGCGGCGGCGTCAGAATCTGATGACCTATCGGTTGAACACCCCCCCGAGGAAACGCCCTCTGCCGAAGCGCCGCAAGAGGCCGCGCCAGCGACAGAAACGCCTGCCCCTGTAGAGGCCGCAGAAGCGCAGCAAGAGCCCCAAACCGCCCCTGAGGCGACGGCAGCCCCCGTTGTGACAGAAACAGTTACGACGAAGGAGGAACCAGAAGCTACAGAGGCCGAGGCCACTCCTCAGCCTGAGCAATCCATTGAAGCCCCTGTTGAAACAGCGGCTGCTCCCCCAGAACCAGCAAGCGCAGTACCTGCTGAAGAAAAGCCGATCGCGCCTGCATCCGAACCTGTGGATGATCCGGAAGAACCAGGGCTTCCATTTGATCTGGAGCCAAAGCCAAAAGCCGAACAGGTTAAAACCGAAACGGCAGCGATAGAACAAACGCCATCCGCTGTAGAAGCCCCAGCAAGCGAGGCTGTCGCGGACAAAACCTCTGATGAGCAGCCAGAAGACGTAGCGCCTTTGGCGGCGGTAGAGGAAGCATCAACGCAACCGCCTGCGGCGATGGAACCCGTAGCGGAGGCCGTGCCTGAAGTAGAAGCAGCGCCCGCAGCTGAGCCAGAGCCTGTAGTGGAAGCAGAGCCCGCAGCTGAGCCAGCACCTGTAGTGGAAGCAACACCTGCAGCGGAACCAGCGCCTGTAGCGGAAGCGGAACCCTCAGCAGGGCCAGCACCTGTAGTGGAAGCAACACCCGTAGCGGAACCAGAGCCTGTAGTAGAAGCTGAACCCGTCGCTGGACCAGCGCCTGCAACGGAAGCAGAACCCCCAGCCGAGGCGGCACCTGAACCCGAGGCAAGAGAAGAGGGTCAGGCGCCCCTGCCCTCATTCATGCGCCGACCCAGCATGGATTCCCCATCGGTGGACGAGGCCCCTCAACAGCCACAGCCCGAAGCCCCAGAAGCTGATGTGGCACAAGAGCCAGCCATTGCAGATGCGCCAGCAGAGGAAGAGCCACAAGCCGCCCAAGCACCAGAAGAACCAGAGGCACCGCCAGCCCCGAAACCGCGCGATATCGGGATGCCAGATGTGACACCTGAAAGCGAAATCCACGCGCAGGCCGCTGCTTTGGCGATGGCTTACCGCACCCGCAAGCTGGACAAAGCAACAGCCGAGAAAATCCAGCCTTTGCTTGACCAGCTCGCGGCGGTACGTGACCGGATGGCCGCGCGGCGCACTGGAGCATAGTCAAATTTCGGTGCCGCCCTCTCCTGAGTGCATTTGCCTCTTGCACCGCTGTATTTATGCGGTATGAACAGCCCCATGTCGGGCTATGGCGCAGCCTGGTAGCGCGTCCGTCTGGGGGACGGAAGGTCGCAGGTTCGAGTCCTGCTAGCCCGACCACGACATACATAAAACGCTCGCATCCTTTCAGGTGCGGGCGTTTTGTACATATTCAGACTGCCACCCAAAAGGAGCAGACATGCCCGGTGTGATCCCGAACCAGCAGCTAGAACAGATGATCGCCAAGGGCGAGATCACAGCGACACCAGCAGTAGATGCGGCGCAAATTCAGCCTGCCAGCCTTGATCTGCGCCTTGGCACTGTTGCTTACCGTGTGCGTGCCTCGTTCCTTGCTGGACACGGGGCAAAGGTGGCTGAGCGCCTCGAAGAGTTCGAGATGCACCGCGTGGACCTCACCGATGGTGCGGTTCTAGAGAAAGGCGCGGTTTACGTGGTTCCCTTGATGGAATCGCTGGCGCTGCCCGAAGATATCAGCGCAGTTGCCAACGCCAAAAGCTCGACAGGGCGGCTGGACCTGCTGACGCGCACCATCACCGATGGCGGTACCGAATTTGACCGTATTGGTGCGGGCTACCACGGCCCGCTCTACGCCGAAATCTGCCCCCGCTCCTTTTCCGTTCTGGTCCGCCCCGGAATGCGCCTGAACCAAATCCGTTTTGGCACGGGGGATGCTGGGCTCAGCGATGAGGCCCTGCGCGCGCTGCATGCCGAGGTGCCTTTGGTAGACGGTGAGGCCGTGATCGACGAGGGTTTGGGCTTTTCCGTTGATCTAAAGCTTGCGGGCACCACTTTGGTTGGCTACCGCGCCAAACCCCATACTGGGGTGATCGATCTGGATAAAATCGGCCATTACGATCCGGCAGAATATTGGGAAGAGGTCCACACCTCCAATGGGCAGATCATCCTTGATCCCGGTGCATTTTACATCCTTGTCAGCCGCGAAGCTGTGACCATTCCACCGCAATACGCGGCCGAAATGGCGCCCTATTTGGCGATGGTCGGAGAGTTCCGCGTGCATTACGCTGGCTTCTTTGATCCCGGCTTTGGCCATGACGCTGCGGGCGGTGCGGGATCGCGCGGCGTGCTAGAGGTGCGCTGCCATGAGGCGCCATTTGTGCTGGAACATGGGCAAGTTGTGGGGCGGTTGGTCTATGAGCACATGATCGACGCGCCAACGCAGCTGTATGGTGCTGGGATCGCGTCTAACTATCAAGGCCAAGGCCTGAAGCTGTCCAAACACTTTAAGGCGCCCTAAAGCGCCTTTTCCGACCCACCCCAAGGCCCGTTTTTTAGAATTTGGTGACGCGACGCGCCATTTTCATGGCCTGTTTCGTTTGCTGAGCCGCCTGCCCGTTGCTTTGCCGCTTGGCGCGGCGCGCTGCGCGCACCTCTTGCTGGCTAGGGCCGCGCTGTACCGGATTGCCGTAGTCGTCGATCTCGCCCTGTGGCTGGGGCTGACTGCGCCCGCTGCGCAGTGACGCGGCTTTGTTAAATCCTGCATCGATGCCTTTGTTGAGCAGTTTTCGCATAACTATACGCATGATCATGTTGATGATCTGGTTCATCTCGCTCTCCTCGGTTTTGTCTTTGTCGCCAATATAGCGACAATTGCGGCATTTTTGAGGATCAATCTTCGAACAATTCGCTTTGACCTTCGGTGCTTTCTGGCTCGTCCTCGCCTTCGCCGACCTGAGGCATCATGCCCATCGGCGGGCGGTTTTCGAGCAGACCAGCGGATCGCAGTTCCTTGAGCCCCGGTAGATCGCGGGCATTCTCAAGGCCAAAGTGATCAAGGAACCCTTCGGTCACCACAAAGGTCACTGGACGGCCAGGCGTCATTTTACGGCGGCCAAAGCGGATCCATTCCAGTTCCAACAGCTGATCAACAGTGCCACGAGACACCGAGACGCCGCGGATTTCCTCAATCTCGGCGCGGGTGACAGGCTGGTGATAGGCGATGATCGCCAGCGTTTCGATCGCAGCGCGGCTGAGCTTGCGCACCTCAACCGTTTCTTTTTGCATCAGATACCCCAGATCGGCAGCCGTACGCAGCGCATAGGCATCGCCAATCTTCATCACTTGCACACCGCGCCCCTCATAGCGGCGGCGCACATAGACCATCGCCTCGGCGGCGTCGCACCCATGGGGCATACGCGCCTCCATCTCTTTGAGGGTGACGGGTTCGGCGCTGGCGAAAAGGACGGCTTCGATCATGCGTTCCTGTTCGGCCATTGGCGGGGCTTCGAACAGGCTTTCTTCTTCTACTTCAATATTATCTGACATGATCTTAATCTTTCTTACGCAACTGGATGGGCGCAAATGTTTCGCTTTGGCGGATTTCCATATGGCCCTCTTTCACAAGCTCAAGAGAGGCGGCAAAGGTCGCCGCCGTCGCCGAGCGGCGTTTAACCGGATCGCTTTCCCAGCCTTCGGGCAGATAGCTCATCAGGTCGCCCCACTCTCCCACAAACCCCATCAAGCCGCGCATGCGCTCCAGCGCTTCTTCCATGGTAAAGACCTTTTCGCGGTCCATCACAAAGGGGCGGAATTCATCGCGGGTGCGGATGCGGGCATAGCCCTGCATCAAATCCAACAAGGTCGCCGTATAGGTCACGCTGCGGACGCGTTCGACCATCTGCGTTTGCCCCCGCGCGAAAAAGTCGCGGCCCAACTGGTCACGCGCCATCAGCCGTGCGGCCACATCACGCATCGCGGCAAGGCGTTCCAACTGAAACGCCAAATGCGCGGCCAGTTCTTCGCCTGTCGGCCCTTCCTCGGTGGGATCAGGGGGCAGCAACAGCCGTGATTTCAAAAACGCCAGCCACGCCGCCATCACCAGATAATCCGCCGCCAGTTCCAGCCGCAGCGCCTTGGCCTTTTCCACAAAGGCCAGATATTGCCGCGCCAATTGCAGCACGGAGACTTTTCGCAGATCAACCTTTTGGGTGCGGCTCAGCGTCAGCAACAGGTCGAGCGGCCCTTCAAAGCCGTCAACGTCCACAATCAGCGCCTCGGCTGCTAGCCGCTCTGCTACTGTTGTACTGTCTTCCTCAAAAAGGCTCTCAGCCATGCACACCCTCGCCCACAAGCGCTTTAAGCTGCGCATCGAGGGCGGAAATGTCAATATCATCGGGGGTCTGGCGATAGCTAAGCGCCCGCAATGCGCGCTTTTGCGCTGCATCAGACATCTCGCCCGCGGCTTGGGTGACCTCGGTGCTTTCGGCCAGAACGCCGTTGCAGTGCAAGATCACATCACACCCCGCCGCAAGCGCGCCCTTGCTCAGGTCGCTCAACGATCCCGAAAGCGCCTTCATCGAGATATCATCCGTCATGATCAGGTTATCAAAGCCGATGTCATTGCGGATCACGTCCATCATCGGTTTGGACAGGGTCGCTGCGCAGTTATCAATCGCCTCATAGACCAAATGCGCGGTCATCCCCATTGGGGTGTCGCGCAACGCTTTGAACGGGGCAAAATCCACGCGATCTAGCTCGTCGCGCGCGACATTGACGATGGGCAATTCAAAGTGGCTGTCAGCCGTGGCGCGGCCATGACCCGGAATATGTTTGATGACAGGCAAAACGCCCCCCGCAAGCATCCCGTCATTCGCCGCCTGCCCCATCAGCGCGATCTGCTGCGCGGTGTTGCCATAACAGCGGTTATACAAGAACTCATGCGTTTCAGCGCGTGGCACATCGACCATCGGCGCACAGTTGCTGTCGATGCCAAGGGCGTAAAGCTCATGCGCGATGAGGCGAAAGCGAAGGTACATCGCCTCGGCTGCGTTTTCACCAGCCGCCTGAACAAAGTCCATCGGCGGCAGCCATTCGCGCCAGATCGGGCCGCGCAAGCGCTGAACACGCCCGCCTTCCTGATCAATCGTAATCGGAGCGTTGCGCCCAACGGCCTCGCGCAGATCGTCGCAAAGGGCGCGGATCTGGTCAGGGGTATCGATGTTGCGGGCAAAGAGGATGAAACCAAAAGGGTTCGCATCGCGAAACAGGGCTTTTTCCTCGGCTGTCAGGCGGTGGCCTTCGGCACCAAGGATCGTCGCACCAAATTTTTTCATCTCAGCTTTACCTTGTAACCACTGGAATACAATCAACACTTTCCGCAACGAGTGCAGAGCAGAAACGGCGTGCATCGCCGATATCTTCAAACCCTTGCGCGCGGAGGCGATAGAAGGTTCTGCCGCCTGATTTGGCTTTCATGACAACACGCTTTTTGCCTTCCATAAACGGCGCAAAGCGCGCGTTCAGCTTGCCCCATTGGGCGCGGGCGATCTCGGGGCTGTCAAATGCGCCGAGCTGCACAAGGCGGGTCCCTGCGGGCAGGCTGCTTGCGTCTACCTCCAGACCGCTAGCTGCAACAGGTGTCGCGGCCACAGCCGCAGCTACGGTTTCTGCCACCCGGCGTTTTGGGCGTAACGTTGGCCGCAAGGATACCTGAACACCTTCGCCCGTTAACAATGCGGGCACATCTTCGCTTGCCACCGAGGCCAAAACCGGCACCGCCTCTTCCTCTAAGGCTTCCAATGGCGCGATCCCATCGGTCAACTGCGCCACAAGGCTTTCGACGGAACCCGTTTCAAGGGCGGTTGCAATATCCTCTGCCGCGGGGGCCTCAAGCTGAGCTTGATCTTGCAGCGGTTGAGGTTGCGGCGTTTGAGGTTGTGGCGCAATGATTGCAGCGGTTTCTTCCAGCTGCGGCATGGGCTGGTCTTCGTCGGCCAGATCGGTCGACTGAGGCGCAAGGTGAAGCTCGTCAGCGCGGCCATCTGATGTGCCGATTGCGGCGATCGTGTTTACGGACAGCCCCTGATGCTGGGCCAACTGGCCGCCCGGCTCTTCGGGGCGCACGCGCATTTCACCAGATGCAGCACGCACCACCGGGATACCGCTGACGTCGCGGACCAACAATTTATAGCCCCAAATCCCAACACCGATCACAAGAGCCAGCGAAACAGCCGCCCCTGCGATATTAGTGAATTTGCCCAAACTCCCAGAAGACGCCACGGCGTATTCCGGATGCTGATGCGTCGCAAAGCCCCCCTGAGGGGTTTGTGTGTATTCTGCCATCGTTGCCTCTCTGTCCGCGCGATACATTGCCGCGCAGATCCGAACTTTTTACTGCGACCCGCCTTTTGGACGCTTAGCGCATCTCTTCGGCAGGAGTTACACCAAGGATACCCAAGCCAGCCGCAATTACAATCGCTACGGCGCGGGCAAGCGCGATTTTCGCTTGGGATGTTGCAGGATCGTCCTCTTGGATGAACCGCAGGCCTACTTCGGCGTTACCGAGATTCCAGAAGCCATGCAAATCGCCCGCCAATTCATAGAGATAGAAGGCAACGCGGTGGGGTTCATTGCTGCGCGCAGCCGTTTCAACCAGACGCGGCCATTCTGCCACTTTGCGCAGCAATGCCAGCTCGGCTGCGTGGTCCAACTTGCTCAGATCAGCGGCTTTCAGCGCATCTTCGCTTACGTCGATACCAGCGGCCTCTGCTTTGCGCATGACGGAGGCAACACGCGCGTGGGCGTATTGAACGTAGAACACAGGGTTCTCGCGGCTTTGCTCCATCACCTTGTCAAAATCAAAGTCCAGCGGCGCGTCATTCTTGCGCGTCAACATCACAAAACGGGTTACGTCACTGCCGACTTCGTCGATCAGATCGCGCAGGGTGACAAAGTTCCCCGCCCGTTTGGACATCTTGAATTCATCACCGTTTTTGAACAGCTTAACCAGTTGCGTCAGCTTGATATCCAGCGGCACTTTGCCACCCGACAACGCATGAACGGCAGCTTTCATCCGCTTGACATAGCCGCCGTGATCCGCGCCGAAAACGTTGATCAGCGCGTCATAGCCGCGTTCGACCTTGTCATAGTGATAGGCGATATCGGGCGCAAAATAGGTCCACGCGCCATCATGTTTTTTGATTGCGCGGTCTTGGTCATCGCCAAACTCGGTGGATTTGAACAGGGTTTGCTCGCGCGCCTCATAATCATCAGGCAGCTTGCCTTTTGGCGGCTCAAGCGTGCCGTTATAAATCAGGCCCATATCGTCAAGCTTTTGCAGGCAGGCTTCGATCTTGCCTGTATTGTACAGAGATTTCTCAGAGAAAAAGCGATCCATCTTAACGCCAAGCAGCGCCAGATCATCGCGGATCAGGTCCATCATCTCATCCGTGGCAAAGTTGCGGATCGGGTCCAGCCAAACGCTTTCGGGTTGGTCCAGATACTCGGCCCCTACCTGCGCCTTCAGCTTTTCGCCAACGGGTTTTAGATAATCGCCTGGGTATGTGCCGTCAGGAAAGGCAACCTCTTGGCCGTGGGCCTCTTGATAGCGCAAGAAAACCGAGCGCGCCAAGGCGTCGATCTGTCCGCCGCCATCGTTGATGACGTATTCACGGGTCACGTCCCAGCCCGCAAAGGCCAGCAAAGACGCCAAAGCATCGCCAAACACCGCGCCACGGGTGTGGCCAACATGCAAAGGCCCTGTCGGGTTTGCCGAGACATATTCGACGTTCACGGATTTTCCAGCGCCCAAATCACCCCGACCATAATCGGTGCCGCGCTCCAACACGTCTTTTGCAACGCCCTGCCAAACGGGGGCAGCCAAACGGATGTTCAAAAACCCTGGTCCGGCGACTTCGGCAGAGGTAACGCGCGGATCTTCGGCCAGCAAGGCCGCCAGTTTTTCAGCGATATCGCGGGGCTTCATGCCAGCAGGTTTTGCCAGCACCATCGCAGCATTGGTTGCCATATCGCCATGGCCCGCGTCACGTGGCGGTTCGACTGTGACGTTGTTTGTGCTGAGGCCTGATGGCAAATCACCCGCTGCAACCATCGCGTCAAGCGCGCTTAGAACAAGGGTACGGATATCGGCGAATAGGTTCATAATATGCTCTCAGGGTGTAAGTTGGCCTTCATTTAACACTTGGGCGTGTCGCGTCAATCACAGGCGTAGCTCTGCCCCCGTCAAAGGCCCCAGCGTTTTGGCCAAAAGACCAACAACGGCCGTATGCGCAGGTTTAACTGCACCCTCCCCGACAGTGACCATATTCAGGGACAACCCGTCGCGTTTCAGCGTATCGGCAAATGCCGCCTGAGCAGAGCTAAGTGCAGGCGCCATCGCCCCCGAGGCCACCTCAAGCGCCTGATCGGGGCGCGCAACAACGCTGATGATCTGGCCGTCACGGGCAGATAAGGCTGGCATGAACCCTTGTACGAGGCTTTGAAGAACTGCCAAATTCAGGTCTATCTGTTCGGGATGGCGCAAGGGCATCAGGTTCAAAACCGCGTCCAGCCGCGTTTCACCCCAAGCACGGCCAATACGGCGCAGGGCGTCTTTCGGCTCGCCCTTTAGGGGCAGCGGGACAACGGCTTTTAGCGTATTCAGCCCTTTTGCATTTGTGTCAGAGGCCACAACCTGCGCCCCAGACGCACCCAAAGCGCGCGAGATGCTGCGCCCAAACCCGCAACACGCTCCCAAAACCAGAATACGTTGCCCCTGCAAAACACCGGTTGCGCGTTTGCTTTTAACCGCTTCAGAATCCAACATAATCTATCCTCTATCCTTCAGCGCCACATCTTGCAGCGGCGCTCCGCCACTTAGGCGCTGGTATTCTTGCAGCGCAAAGCGATCCGTCATTCCAGCGATGTAATCCGAAACGATCCGCGCCAACATTGTACGGTCTGTCCCTGCTTGGGCAATAGTTTTCGCCCAATCGGCGGGCATTAGCTGGGGCTGTTCCAGAAACAGCGGGAACAGATATTCGACAACACCCGTTACCTCGGCGCGGATTTTCATCACCTCTGGGGCGCGGTACATCTGGGTAAACAGGAAATGGCGGATTTCTTGCAGGCTGTCCCACATCCCTTGGGAAAACTGGATCACGGGGCGGCCAAGGTGGCGGATATCCTCGACCGACTGCGCGCCAGAGTTTTCCAGCAGCTCACGCGATGTTTCGATCACGTCGGACACCATCACGCCAAACACCCGCCGCAATGCCTCGTGGCGGCGGCGATAGGCATCCAGATCGGGGTGAAGCGCGTCTACCTCGCGATATGCGTCACCCACCAAGGGCAGCTTGGCAATGTCATCTTCGCTGAACAGCCCTGCGCGCAGCCCGTCATGCAGATCGTGGTTATTATAGGCGATATCATCGGACAGGGCCGCAACCTGCGCCTCGGCGCTGGCGTGGGTGTTCAGCTCTAGATCAAAGAGCGCGTTATAATCCGCCAAGGCATGGGGCAGATCGCCTGTCACGGGACCGTTGTGTTTTGCAATCCCCTCCAGTGTCTCCCACGTGAGGTTCAGCCCGTCAAAACCCGCATAGTGGTTTTCCAGCGAGGTCACGATCTTGATCGCTTGTGCGTTGTGGTCAAAACCACCGTAGGGCGCCATCAAGACATGCAATGCGTCCTCGCCCGTGTGGCCAAAGGGCGGATGGCCCAGATCATGGGCCAGCGCGACTGCCTCTGTCAGTTCGCCATTCAACTGCAAGGCCCCAGCGATGGTGCGCGCAACTTGGGCAACTTCGATCGAATGGGTCAGGCGCGTGCGGTAATAATCGCCCTCATGCTCAACAAACACTTGGGTCTTGTGTTTGAGCCGCCGAAAGGCGCTGGCGTGGATGATCCGATCACGATCCCGTTGAAAACACGAACGAAAGCTGCTTTCGTCTTCGGGAACACGCCGTCCTCGTGCAAGGTCGGGATCAGAGGCGTAGGATGCACGCATGGGGCTACTCTCCTGTAACGCGGTGCTTGTACCCCGCTTTAACCGTTCTATATTACGCTTTAACGATGATGAAAACACACCCAGCGGAGCGCCCCTATGAACTTGCCACCAAAAGTGACCGAACGCGCCTTTGCCCGCCTGAATGAAATCGGCGCGGCGACAGATGGAAAAGCCCTGCGCGTCGCCGTTGAAGGCGGCGGGTGTTCTGGTTTTCAGTATGAGATCGCCTTGGACGAGCCAAAAGAAGACGACCTGCTGCTGGAAGGCGGCGGTGAAACCGTGGTCGTGGATAGCGTCTCCCTGCCCTTTCTGGCCAATGCGGTGATTGATTTCACCGAAGAGCTGATCGGCGCGCGGTTTGTCATCGAAAACCCCAACGCCACCTCCTCCTGCGGCTGCGGCACCTCCTTTTCGATGTAGGCGGCCTTCACTGGCGGCTTGCCCCGACGCCCTATATGCGCGATAGCAAAGCGACCCTGCCAGAGGAGCCTTGCACCATGAAGATCGCAACATTCAACATCAACGGCATCAAGGCCCGCATCAACGCTTTGCCTAACTGGCTGGACGAAGCGCAGCCCGATGTTGTGCTGTTGCAAGAAATCAAATCGGTCGATGAGGCCTTCCCCACCGAGATTTTCGAAGAGCGCGGCTATAACGTAGAAGTCTTTGGGCAAAAGTCGTTTAACGGCGTTGGCATTCTCTCGAAACTCCCCCTCGAAGACGTCACACGCGGCCTGCCCGGTGATGAGAGCGACGAACAGGCGCGCTATATCGAGGCGACTGTGATTGGGGATAACCATTCCGTCCGCCTGTGTGGGTTGTATCTGCCCAATGGCAACCCTGTTGAGCTGGAGGAAGACGGCACACCCGTAGAGGGCGGCAAATACGCCTATAAACTCGGCTGGATGGACCGCCTGCACGCCCGCGCCCAAGAATTGTTAGCCGAAGAAACCCCGTTTTTGATGGCAGGGGATTACAACATCATCCCCCAACCCGAAGACGCGGCAAAACCCGAGAGCTGGATCGGCGATGCGGCCTTTCGCCCCGAAAGCCACGCCAAATGGCGCGCCCTGCTGAACCTTGGCCTGACCGAGGCCTTTCGCGCCCGCGTTCAGGCCGCTGGGCATTATAGTTTTTGGGATTATCAAGCTGGCGCGTGGAACAAAAACAATGGCATCCGCATCGACCACTTTCTGCTGTGCCCCTATACGGCGGATCGCCTGCGCGATTGCCAGATCGACAAAGACATCCGCGGCTATGAAAAACCGTCAGATCACGTGCCTGTCTGGGTTGATCTGAAACTGTAACGCTAGATCAGCGGGTCATATGACCATTGCAACAGCGCTTGGCGTTGGCGCGGGCGGCAGAAGATGTCTGCGGGTTCGCAGTTTGCCCTGATCTGCCCTGCGTGGCGGGCAAATCCGCGCCAGCGTTTGATCTGGAGCTGATCAACTTGCGCCAATCGGCGCCCTAGGTAGTAGCGACAATACCATTGAAACCAGCCGCGCGGATCAGGTTCAAACACCCATCCCTTTTGCTGCCAAACTGACAAGGGTTGTCTGCTTTTGATACCGAAATAGTTCAACGATACGTCAGGGGTATCGCTGGTTTTGGCATTGGCAAACCAGCTTTCGGGAAATTCATCCGTGCAATCGTTGCAATACTTGCCTTCAAAGACGCCCATCTCCAACATCTGAGCTGGAGAAAAATGGGGCTTAAACTCATCGGTTTGCACATCACCGGTTTTCGCCGTGAGTTCATAACTGTATCCGCTTTGCATGCGGTCGTTCACGGTGATGATGGTGCCTAAGGTCATACCCACAAGTTCGCACGTCTTCTCCGAAGAGGGAATGCACAAAGGGAACCTCAGGCCGCTAGCTTGGCATCCCAATGCAAAAAATTGACCCAGCTATCGTGCAGGTGGTTTGGCGACAACTTGCGGCTAGTGTTGCGCAAACTGTGCCGCTGCGGGGCGCTTGCCCTACCAAAGTAATTTACCTTCTCCAGTACCCTGAAACCGCCTTGCACGGTCTCAGAACACTTCCTTCGGTAAGCCTGACGAGGTCTTTCCTAACCGGCGTTTTTGCCTTCACAGCTTGTTTTGGGGGGAAGCTCCGCTATTGGCGAACTTAGCGTTCAGCGCTTTTTACAACTTTGCTTGCCCAATCACGGTGTTGCTCTGGCCTGACTTCCAATCGGTAGATTGTTCCATCATCCACGCTGGCAGCAAGGGAATTTTCATCCAGCCAGCCAATGCCGACTATTCTTTTGTTGCCATCAGGATCAATCTGTTTGGGTAACATCCGCAGGACAAACTTTTGATCCAGCCAGCCGGTCGTGGCGTCAAAATCCCAGATATACAGCATCCCATCGGCATCAAGAACAGCCAACTGAGCCCCCAAGGGCGAAAACAAGCTGGCCTTGGAGTTTGGCCGCAATATCCCTACGCTTGCCTCTTTTTCTGGATCACTAAGATTGTACAGTTTTACTTTACTGTCCCCGCGCGTGGCCACAAGCCATTCACCAGATGGTGTCGCACTCATTGAAAAGGCGGAAAAATCGCCTTCTTGCAAAGAGTTACCATTCAAAAGACGCCCTTCTTTTGGCCCATCATTGGACCAGATGTATATGCCGCCACCTGTATGGCTGGTTGCAAAGGCATCAACGCCAAGCGCCGTTATGCCGTCAGCCCGTTGAGGCACAGAAACAACCGTCACCCTATTCGATCGATCCGCAAGCCGTATGGTGCCGACCTCTCCTGCTCGTGTTGTGAAGGCCAGATCGCCATTTGCAAGCCACGCCAGCCTCTGCGCGTCTTGCTCAGGAAGCCAAAGATCAGGTTCCGTCATGGGAAACGCTGCGTGCCAAATTGCCAGCCCCCCGTTCCGATCAGAAACGGCCATGGCATTTGTTTCGCTCAAGGCTAAAAACGCGACCGAGCGGTTGCTTTTCAATTGGAAAAACGGGTGCGCGGTGGTCGCCCCAGTAAAGACAGTTCCAGTTGTATCGCCATAGGCGACTTGCCCGCCCTGCGTGGTAAAGGCGGTCGTCTGCACCTTGCCGCCTGATTGAAGCAACGACATGAATTCTTGGTTCTGGTCGATCGTCCACAGGATCGTTTCGTTGTTATCCCCTTTAGACGCCAGCATGCGCCCGTCTGGCGAAAAGGCTAAATCTAGGATGACTTGGCTGTGACCGCTCAATCTAGCGACCTCGCGACCATGCTCATCGAACAGACAAATCAGCAATGCGTGGCAATTCGTTGCCAACATCTGCCGCGTGGCAGACCAGTCTTGGGCGGATATCGGTAGGTTCCCCAGAGGGATTGTTTCAGTACCCCCTTCAGGTGTGGAGAGCGTCAGCGCACCAGATCTTGCCGCGAGCGCAAATTTTTCCTCGGTGAGCCACTGTATAGAAAGCCAAACATCCCCAACATCGCCATGGGTTTCGGATATGGCAGTGGCCTGATCGGTAAATAGGGTTGAACGTTCAAACACTGCCGCCACCGGCGCGTTGTTTTCATCAACATAGGCCACGGCGAGCTTTGGATTGTCGTTCGACCATGACACCGCCGTTGCTTGCCCGCCCAAAACATTGACCGTTTCACAACGCAGCGCGACAGCAGCGTTGCATCGCACCACCCATGCCCCCGCAAAATCGTCCGCAAAGGCAATCAGATAGGTGCCATCGTCTAGTTGTTTAATATCCGCTTGAGCTGCGCGAACGAGGTCTACTTCGTCCTGCTCAAACGGAAAGCTCTGCCCCTTATCATCCAAGATGGTGCCATCTGTCGCAACCCCAAGCCACCCCGCATCCGAAGTCGGATGTGCGGCAATCAAGGGCTGGTTACTTTCCAACAGAACTTGCGTGCTCACAAGCTGGCTTTGCACATCCACTGTTTTGATTTCCGAAGTACCAAACAGTTGAAGGGCGTTTTCATCTTGCCAAAGAACCAGCTGGTTTGCTGCGGCAAAAGTGGCTTTGTGAAAAGGGGAAAGCTCGCTCAGCGCCTCTGCAAGCGCGTTACGTGTGTCGATTGAATCTTCGATGTTTGTCGCCGCTAAAGCCGCAGAAATCGCAGAAAGTTCATCCCCCATCCGCAAGTCGATCCCCGCTTTTGCAAGCTGGAAACTGATGGCGGCGCGTTTGTCTGCCTCTTGTGCCCTGAGATTGAACATCCACGCCCAAACAGCAGCAGCCAACACGACAGCACAGACCGAAACGCCCGCAACGATCCGAGAAAGTTTCTTCCTTCGGTTTGCTTTTATGGAGGCTTGTAAAAAGGTGGGCAGCGTCGGGTGAGTATCCGATAATTCCTCTGCCCCCCAACGCATCAGCAGCTCGCGGCCTTCGTTCAGATCGAACCCTGTTAGGTACATTTGCTTGGCATCTGCTGTTGGCGCTGTATCAAAAGCGATGGCGCGCTGGCCAAGGCGGTCTCGGAGAGCGGAAAAGCGGCGATTGTGTTCGATGATTTCGGCCGCGCGCGGCCAATCAGCCAACAGGCTTTCATGCGCAATCCGCATGGTTTCGCCGTCATTCACAATTAAACGCCTGTCGCTAAAGCGTTGTACCAGATCGTATTCTAACGTGCCCTTTTCAAAGGTATCCGAGGGCAACCGCCGCGCGAGTGTTTTATTGTTTTCAGGATCCTGAACAGAAAAGGCGCGCAAGATTCGAGGCAATGCCGCTTGGACAGAGGCAGGCATCGCCTCGAATTCGGCCTCGGCGACTTTGGCGACAACGCCACCAAGGCCGCCCAAACCGTCCATCGCAGCAAGCGTTAAAAGTGTATCGTCACGATGTTGGTAAAGCTCTGTCAGCAGCAGTTGCAATGCGGGAAGGCTGTTTCTGGAGGCCTGTTCTTCTATTTCATCCGCAAGCTGTCTGGCTGGATTTTGCTGCGTTTCATAGGTGAGCCCTGCCAGTTTTGCAGGCCCAAGAATGATATCACGTAGGTCACCAGGTTTTGGATGCGCTATTTCTAACAGGCGTTCGGTTTCATTGGGGCCTTTTACATCTGATAGCCCCGCCAAATCCGCTAATTCTGGGTTACCGTTTAACAAATGCCTGAAATCAGAGCGCATGCCAAAAATCAAACCAACCTGCGGCCTCTCGGTATTTGCGTGAGCCAAAAGCCCCGACAAACACTTGGCAAAGGATGTTCGTTCGTCAGCTGGATAGTTAAACACCTCTTCCAGTTGGTCGATGGTGAGCAAGAGGGTCATGCGGTGACCATTACCCTTGCTGGCTGATGCGCGGTCCAAAGCACGACAAATGACCGATGCAACACTGGCGGGGCTATTGCGCAACAATTCAGCCAAGGCTTGGGCCGTGCCAAAATCGCTGTTGGCCAATTCTGCTCCGAGGCTTTGCACCCCCAAAAGCGACGTCGCCAAACCATTTGCCCAGTCCCCTGATCTGATCAAAGATGCAGGTGTTTCAACCGCAATACAGACATCATCTGCGATTGTCGGAATTGAACCCGATTTTCTAAGGTTCGCCAGAACCCCTGCACGAATGAGTGAGGATTTTCCCGACCCCGAAGTGCCTGTCAAAAAGAGCACGGGATGCCCAGAAGCCGCATTTACAATAAAGCGCGCGCGCGCCCGTTGCGTTTCGCGATCACGCCCAAAGAAACAGTCGGCATCCTCTATGGAATAAGATTCCAATCCCCGAAACGGCGAGCCCTTAAACCCGTCAACAGCGGGTTGGCGTGATTTAATCCACGCTCTGAGGTGTTTTTCAAAAAGAGGTTCAAAATCCTCTGTGGTTTCGAACGATTGAAACCCAGCAACAAAATGCCCCTTTTCACTGTGAAACCATCGCTCCCAAAATGAAAGAAAGCTGTCTCTTTGGGCCTTTTCAAACACCAAGTTATCTTCCTGAAACGTAACTGGTGCCGTCTTGCGATAAACCAAAACATCTGGCGTTTTGGGGCTCGACTCGGTTGCGCGATGCAAAGCGTCTTCGAATTCGAATTCAGACCCCGTTGGGATCGAGCCGTCTTCGCGCATGTAAGATTCAGGCAGCTCGGATCCTAAACGTTTCCAAAAAATACAGACGACAACATCGCACTCGGATGGTTTGGCGATTTGATCTTGGAAGGTGCTATCTGCGGTATAGAAATGATCCTCCCAAAGAATGATTTCTATCGAGGCATCGTCCAGATCGGCGTTGAGCCTTTTTACAACGCGATCCGCAATTCCTCTTTCAACGGCAACGTCACTTGGTGATGACAAAAAGAGACGGTACGTCCGTTCCATAGAAAATGCGCGCCCCCTCTCAGCCATTTTTATCGTGACATAGCCAAAGGAATAATTCTACGCTTAAGAGGCGTTTTGCCAAAGGTCTCGGAGAATTTCATGATCAAGACTAAAAACAACTTCATTTTTTGCGCATTTCTTTTGTTACCTTTACAGCCTGTTTTCGCCCAATCCGTCGAACCGATCTCAACTGACACCCGTTTTGTTGATGCGCAGGTCCGCGGCAAAGCCCAAAACCCAGCCGAGGGAAAATGGGCAGTAAAAACGCATCTGGTATGGAATGAAGAAACAGACCAACTGACCCGCCAGACCTATGAGGTCTGGCAAAGCCCGCTGGAGTCCGAGCTAACCTTTCGGTGGACGCCCGATGTGATCTCTGACGCAAAGCAAGGGCGCGTTTCGGGGCAAGGCACAGTCGTTTGGCGGGACATTGGCGCAGCTACCTATGAACATGACGCAACTGTCGCGATCTATATGGGCCACATGCGGGAAGGGAAAAGAGAGGGTGAAGGTGTTTATCGGCACAAATCTGGCTTCAGCTATGATGGTACGTGGCAGGCGGGCAAAATGCATGGCACTGGTTACCTAACCCTCACCAATGGGGATCATTATGTTGGCGGTTTCAAGCAGGGCAAGTTGCATGGCGAAGGGCGTCTGATCGATTCTGACGGGACCATCTTTGAAGGCACATTCGTTGACGGAAAAGCGCAAGGCGAAGGATTGGTGAAACGTTCCGACGACCTTGAATATCTTGCGGTGTGGAAAGACGGTGACGAAGTCGCGGGCAGCCGGAATATTGTGTATGAACCAAAGGTGCTGAATGCACAATTGAGCGATGATTTCCGTGTCGGTGTTGTTTTGGAAAACCGCTCGGGTCAATCGAATTTCTCAAACCTGTCTACCAGCGAAAAAGCGGCGATGTACAAAAGCCGCGCAACCGGTGAAACCCTTAGCATTTTCCCAGCCTCGCAGCGCATTCTAGATGTCTGGCGCGGAAATGCCCCCCTCACCATGGAAGCCCGCGAAGCGGGTGATCGCCATTCTGGCGGTGGCTTTTTGGGGATCAAAAAAGAAGACATAAAGCCCGTCAGTTTGGTTTTTGAATTTGAGAACAAGTCGCGCTCTGATGTGCGCATCACCTCAAGTTCGCTATTGGTGGATTCAAGTAAAACCGACCGCGATCCGATGCTTCATGCCTTTAAACTAATTGATGATTGTTCAGGCCCTGGAGAGGCTTTTGCGCCAGATTTCCTGCTGGAAAACTTTGGGTGGTCAGAGATTGAGAATGGCAAAATGACCCTTCAGTTTGTCGACACTCAAGATGCACCGATCGGTAGCCCAGAGGTTTTGAATATTCCGAATTTTAGTGAGGAGGCTTTTGTAAATCTTGTTCCTGTGCTGGCGAAAAAAGGGGCGAATGTTGCGGCCCTTAAGCGCGGACATCAATGTGCCGCACCAGCAAGCTATACGACCGAAAGCCTGAACGCGGCAAAACGGAATTGCATCAAAACCGTTCAATCCTCTGCGGGCGAATTAGGTCCGGCGATGGCCGTGAACGTGAGCGGTCTTCAGGTCGGCGTGAAGGGCAACATCGACTATCAGTGGCGCGACAATAACGGGACCCCCGTCAATAAATCAGGCAGCTTCAAGCTCCAAATCCCCGTAGGCGCGCATAACATGCCTTTAGCCGAATGTGGCGAAGGTGGCAGCCCAGGTGACGCGACTGTCAAAATCTTTCGCCTGAAACTGGATCAAGAAAACTATCGCCTGCGCGTTCCGATCAAAGATACCGTACCTGCTGGCGTCACGTCTCGCTGGCGCTTGGCCTTTGAGGCCGAGAAGAACTCCAACCACAGGTTCCGGTTACAGTTCAACCTAAGCGATGGTCAAACCATCGTTTCACGGCCGATTGATTTGGCGTACCTGCGCCCGAGGATCCCAAAATGAGACATACCCTTCACCTCGCTGCTGTCGCAGCCTTTAGCTTGATCTGCGATGTTGCACAGCTCGCCGCACAAGAGATTTTGATCCCGCCTCAATACGATCAGGTTGGCCACTTTAACGAAGGGCTTGCCCCAGTGCGAACGGGCAAGCTTTGGGGGTTTATCAACCGAGAAAACAAAACGATTGTACCGTTTGAGTATGACGAAATTCGCCGTGGGCGCGACGGGCGTTTTGGAGTCAAAAAGGGCGGCCAATGGGGGGTTATTAACTCTGCCGGCGAAATCGTTATCCCTTTGCAATATGATGATATTGGTGTCTTTAAAGATGGTGTTGCACCAGCATCGAAAAACGGGAAATGGGGGTTCATTACCGCCTTGGGCGTTGTCGAAACCTCGTTTCAGTTTGATCAAATAGGCCAACGAGAAGGAAATGTTTTTCCGGCACTTGGCGGCTCTGGCAACGCAAAACAAGGGACGTGGCGGGTCATGTTGGCCTCTCCGGGTTTGGAACCAGTGGCCATTCACGACAACGCAGAAGTGCACGTTTATGATGGCGGGTTCAAAAATGCGGACACAGTGACAGGATTTTCCGAAGGGGTTGCTGTCGCCAGTTTTAAAGCTGGAAAAGCGCAGGTTATGAATGTCCCTTGGCAAGGCATCGAAGTGCGCACCAACAGGAACCGGTTTTACCACAGCATCCGACCAAAGCGCGAAGGTTGGGCGGCAGCTACTTTGAACGGGAAATCTTGGGGATACATCGATGAAAATGGCGCGTTCTGGGAACCCGGTTCGTTGCAAGGCGCCCGCGATTTCTCGATGGGGGTTGCGCCCATTAAAATCGATGGGAAATGGGGATATATGACAAAGCAGCGCAAGTATGCGTTTCGCCCCAAATACGATCGCGCCTATTCCTTTCATGAGGGTTACGCCACAATGCGGATCGGCCAAAAGCGCGGATTTCTAAAGCTGGAGAATGGCCGAATTCAGGAATACGTCCCCCCAAAATACGAGGATGTTTTTCGTTTTCAAGAAGGGATCGCACCGATCAAATTAAACGGGAAGTGGGGCTTTTTGAGCAATGGGAAAATCCCGACCTCCGGCACAAAAAGAAGCATTATTGACGTCCTGCCCGAATGAAAATCAATCAACTAAAGAGGTGGGTTTTCACGGCCTTAATGAGCCTTGCTTTGGTCTCTGCCAGCGATGCCCAAGCTGAAAACCCCTACCTACCGACCAAGGATGTATCGCTTTATCTTGATGCGATCGAAAAAGAGCGCCCAAACCGCAAGATTGGATCAGGTGCAACGGGTATTTTGGTCCCGCATCATCTGGTTGCCGCAGACCTGATTGCACGAGGGTTTTGGGCAGCATCAGAAGCAGATTACGACACGGTTATTCTGATGTCGCCAGACCATTTCCGAGCGGTTGAAGGAGAATTTGCAACAACGCGCGCCTCTTTTGAGACCATTTTCGGCCAATCACAGACCAACCAAGACCATGTATCCACGTTAATGGGCCAAGAGGATTTATTTGAATTGCTCAGCGCTGAAGAGCTGGCAATGGAACATGGGTTTCAGGCGGTTGTCCCCTTTGTGAAGCACTTTTTCCCAGAAGCAAAAATAGTTCCCATTCTGGCCTCTATTTCTGCAAAGCCAAAGAACCTGCAAGCACTTGCAGACCTTGTTTTGCCCATGATGGGCCCCCGCACGTTATTCGTTCAATCCACAGATTTTTCCCACTATCTGGACCGGCGTAGTGCTGTGCTGAAGGATCAAGAAAGCATAAGCGTTATTGCCGCGCGAGATGCTGATTTGGTGGTGGGGTTGGAACAGCCAAGGCATCTGGACAGCAAGGCATCCTTGACTGTTCACATGCAAGTTCAAAAGGCGCTTGGCGCACATCCGCTGGTCATCGCAAACCGCAATCAGGCGGAATATGGTGGATCGCCCGATAACACGACAAGCTATGTGACCGCCGTCTGGTCAAAAGATCCCAGTTTTGGATATCAGCGGGAATTTCCAGATCAAAAACGGGTGTATTTCGCAGGCGATGTCTTACTTGGCCGGTATTTACAAGATCCCCTTACCAAGCAGGGAACAACGGCGACCGAGACGGTAAAAAGCCTGTTGCCCAAACCACCAGATGCCCCGTTTGTGATCAATTTGGAAGGCGTGCTTTTGGATGAAATCCCCGTAGGAGCCCCCAATGGATCGCATGTCATGGTAGATGGCATTGCATCGCCCCTTCTTAAGGGCCTTTCTGTGGTCGGGGCCAGTTTAGCCAATAATCACACCGCTGATTTTGGTGACTTTGGCCTGAACGAGACCATCGGCAATCTAAACGCCAATAACATCCATGCCATGCAATCCGGAGAGGTCTATGACCTTGGCCCGCTGCGCATTATTCCTTTGACCCTTTTGCGCAACAATGAACCAGCCATGAGCGCACAAGCCATTTCTGAAAATGTACAGAAGGTCTGCAACTCGGCCGCGCCCCCTCCCCTGATCGTGTTCATCCACTGGGGCGCGGAATGGACCAACACAGCCTCCCAGAAAGAGCATGACCTCGCCTCTCGGTTTGCCGATTGTGGTGTCTCTGCGGTGGTTGGGCACCACTCGCACCAAGCATCAAAGCACGTGAAGGCGATAAATGGCGGTGCTGCACAGATGGTCTATTCGCTTGGGAATTTCATCTTTGATCAGACGGGCCCCAAGGCAACGGGTGCCATGCTTGAGGTGACTGTGTTTAACCAATCGACGATCTTTTCCAGATTGGTTCCGATCCCTAATTTCTTTGAACGTCTCCAAGATTAGGATCATGGGAAGAAGGGGGGCGCGACACATCAGATCCAGCTGAACTATGGTGTTCACCCCGTCAATCAGGTAGTTTTTTTGCCTGCACTGCCTTGAAGAGATATTTGGATGTTAAAGCTACTGAAGAAACGTTCAACCCTTGGAAGAACTCTCGTTTGGGCCGCGTTGGCAGCCCTTACGTTGAGCTTTTTGGGGAATTTGACCCAGAATTTTGCCGAGGCAAAAGGCACTCCCCCCTCCATCGGCCAAAGCGTAAAGATCGTATTGGATACCATTCCCGAAGCGATAAAAGTGTTCCGCGCAAAACCGCGCGCCATCGCCGGTAGCGGAACTTGGGTTCTGACAATAGCTGAAACTCTTGGTGCATTGGTGACGTTCGCCGCAATTTTGGCGCTACTGGGCACCGTTTTGAAAGAGCAGCTGGAAAAGCTCAGGATTTCCTTTGCAAGCGGCCATAGCCTGCTTCTTGGCTTTGACACGCAAGCGCGCCTTTTCCTGAAATCCAAGCAACGCCCCCGAGACAAAACCGTGGTTGTCGTCGACCCTAACGCGTCAGAAAAAATAAGAGACAAGGCACATGCAGAAGGGTGTCTGCATTACGCAACAACCGAGGAAACAGAGCTTCGCAACCAGATGCGAGCGTGCCGAATTGGCAAAGCCGAACGCGTGATTATTTCGACAGGGACTGACGCGGGGAATTTGGAACTGATCAAAGGGCTGGCTGATGCTGATATTACCTACCCAAAAGACGTTGTTGTTCACATCAGTGACGTGAGCCTTCACCAACAGCTCGAACTGAACACCGACTTTATGCAAAGCCTTGGTGAACAAACATCTCTTAGGTTGTTCAACTATCCAAAGGCTGCTGCTGTTGATCTTTTATCGCGAACAAATTTCACCGAACTGGCGGTTTCTCAGGGTCAAGGGCGTGTATCACTGCTGGTCTTTGGGGCAACGCCGGAAGCCGCAGAAATTGTTACGCATTATTTACGAAGCTCGCCGTCTTTGCTGGCAGACAAGCCCCAAATCGTTTGGGTTGTTGAGATGCAATCACAGCTGTCAAAGATGCTATCTTTGAACTACCCGCCCCTTGCCAAGTTGATAGATGATAAGGATGGAAATCCTCCACTGGCTTGGGCGGCTGACATAATCGTCCATGAAACAGGTGAAGCAACCGCACCCTATGATGAGGCCAATCTACAGCGTGCTCTTGCCAAGGCAGAAATTCCAACGGCGGTTATCATCGCCGAAGGCGCCCTCGCCTCACCTATGAGCAACATTCAGATCGGGAACGCCATCCGCCAACGCGCACAGCGCATGCCTGAATTACAGATCCCTATCTTTGTGTTTTCACAAAAGAAAAGCGCCGAAGATCAATTCCTGAAATGCCGCAGGCATGAAGATCAGGCACAACCTATTTCTCAAAAGAAACTCATAAAAACCAATGATCTGGCCGAAACCCTTGAACCTTTTGGCCGCTCTGATGAAGTGTGCAGCTGGGGCGCCTTGGACACAGTGCGAGAAGCCAGCGCAAAACAGCTTCATGAGCAGTACCTTTTAGATCGCGCAAAAGAGCAAGACGCCGAAACCCACAGGGCCGCCTCTCTCAAACCTTGGGGGCAATTGTCCGAGACCTTTAAGAATGCAAATCGACGGGCTGCCGATCAGGCAGCGGCATTAAATTTTAGCGCACAACAACTGATCACAAACAGGGCTGACGCCAATCAAAAGCACATCGAAATCCTCGCTTCTTTGGAACATGATGCATGGTGGATTGACCGCGAATTAGACGGGTGGATCTATGCAGAGCAGCGCGACAATGACAAAAAGATGCACCCTGATTTAAAACCATACGACGAACTCAGCGATGAAATTCAAGAATATGATCGGGCAAAGGTGCGTTCGCTTTTATCATAAAGGATCGAGGTCACTGCCCCCCATCATACTTCCAGAAATCCATTGTTCTTTGCAGGGATTATTGCCTCGCTTGGACTGAAAATTCGAAAGATGATCCAGATGGAACCACAGACTAATCTGCGAAAACGCAATATTTTAGCACTGGACGGTGGCGGCGTGCGCGGCATCATCACCCTCGCCTTTCTTGAGCGGATTGAAGAGTTGCTTGCCAAAGCTGGAATGGGAAATTTAAACCAGCATTTCGATCTTGTTGGAGGGACTTCTACTGGCTCAATCATCGCCTCGGGCCTGAGCCTTGGCCTGTCGCCCAAAGATTTGACGCGCTTTTACATGCGCCTTGGTCCAAAGGTGTTTCGCAAACCCCGCTGGCGCATTCGGGGGGTCCAATCTGTTTTTGACGCGCGGATGCTAAAGGCGCAGCTGGAAGAGATCATCGGCGATGCTACGCTGGACAGTGATCGCATACACAACAGCCTCGCGATCATCGCAAAGAGGATGGATACCGGAAGCCCGTGGATTGTGCACAATAATCCCAATGGGGCGTTCTGGGAGGATGCTGCGGATGGCAGTTACATCGGCAACCGTAACTATCGTCTGGCCGAGATCGTGCGCGCATCTACTGCAGCGCCCTATTATTTTTCCCCCGAACTGATCGAGATCGTAAAAGGCGAAGATCCCGGATTATTCGTAGACGGAGGGGTATCCCCCCACAATATGCCAGGGCTTGCCCTGCTCTTGTTGGTGACCGCTCCTAAATACGGCTATGGCTGGTCTACGGGGTTGGATCAGCTTGATATTGTTTCAATTGGAACAGGCACCTTCCGGCAACGGATGTCAAAAGGCGGCTTTCTTCGCGAACCAGCTGCCAGCATGGCAATCAAAGCCGTCTCAAGCGTCATCGCGGATTGCGAGATACATAATCTTAGCGTGATGCAATCTCTGGGAGCCTGCAAATACGCATGGAACCTCAATAGCGAAATCGGAGATCTGTCTGACTTCCAGCTGGGTTCCACCCCACTGTTTGGCTTTTCACGGTATAATGTGGGGCTAGAACATCGCTGGCTCAAGGCGGAATTGGATGTGACGATAAGTGATAAGGAACTAGCCTTGGTTCGGGATTTCACGAACCCTGACGGGATGCAACTGGCCTATGACATCGGCAAGGTCTGCGCGCAAAAACAAGTAAGCCTTCAACATTTCCAAACATCGCCATGATTGGTTGCGCCAACAATTGATGGAGACTGGCGAAATATTCCAGCCAACAAAATAATAATGCCAACGCGATTGGCACAGGGCAGAGACATCCGCGGTTATGACAAACCGTCAGATCACCTGCGTGTTTGGGTTGATCTGGAACTATAGCCCTAGATCAGCGGGTCATATGGCCAGTGCAACAACGCTTGGCGTTGGAGCGGGCAGCAGAAAATATCTGCGGGTTCGCAAAGCGCCCCAAAAGAAGGAATGAGAAAAAGAGCCTCAGGCCTCTAGCTCGGCGTCCCAATACAAGAAATCTACCCAGCTGTCGTGCAGGTGGTTTGGCGGGAACTTGCGGCCTGTGTTGCGCAGCTGTTCCGCGTCGGGCTGGCGCGGTGGTTTGCGCAGGCGGAACTCGGTCATATGCAGCGGCTTTGACCCTTTGCGCAGGTTGCACGGGCTACAGGCCGCAACCACGTTTTGCCAGCTGGTCACCCCACCCGCAGCACGCGGCACAACGTGGTCAAACGTCAGCTCACCCTTTGCGCCGCAGTATTGGCAGCAAAATTCATCCCTCAAAAATAAATTAAAGCGCGTGAAGGCCACGCGCTTTTGAGGTTTTACATAGTCTTTCAGAACCACCACCGAAGGGATCCGCAGGGTCGTCGTAGGGGAATGAACACTGTCTTCATATTCCGCTACGATATCCACCCTGTCGAGGTATTTGGCCTTTATCGCATCCTGCCAAGACCAAAGTGACAGCGGATAATAACTGAGCGGTCGGTAATCCGCATTCAGAACCAAGGCAGGCCGATGTTTCAGCCCCCCAGGCGTTCTGGTAAATTCGGTTCTAAAATCGCCGTCCATCTGCACGTCACCCTCTAGCCGTTTTCTTGACTATATCTCGTGGTTTGAGACTGGCAAGCCCTTGAATAACACAAGATGTCGCAGGCAACCTAGGCAGGCTATGTTACAGAATTTTGACGGTATGACCCTCTATAGGCTGAGCTTGTCGCGCATAAACGCCAAAGCAACGGACAGGCCATCAGGCGCGATCCCATGCGCGGTGCCCTTCATGATGTGGGCAAACACATCCACCCAACCTGCTTCTTGCAATGCTTCGGCAGCTTCTGGCAGAGATTGCGGCGGCACCACGTCATCCTGATCGCCATGGATCAGCAAGACAGGTGGGCGTGACACGACTTCGTCCGCAAGCGTTTCTGGCGAAAATAGCCGCCCCGAGAAGGCCACAACGCCCCCGACCGCATCTTCGCGGCGCGCAGAGACATGCAGCGCCATCATTGTCCCTTGCGAAAAGCCAAACAGGACAACCTGCTCGGGGAGCACGTCTTCGTCCACCATCAATGCGTCTAAATAGGCGTTCAGATCATCCACCGCCTGCGCCATACCGCGCGCACTTTCCTCTTCTGAGGAACCGTCCAGCCATGGAAGCGGAAACCATTGATAGGCATTCGGCATACCCACAACAGTTTCAGGCGCATCCGGTGCAACAAACAACGTATCCGGCAGATGTTCGCTCAGCGGGTCAGCAAGGCCCAGCAGGTCAGCGCCATTGGCACCATAGCCGTGCAAGAACACAACAACCGATCTGGTTTCCCCCGATGCTGGTTCGCGGCGTTCTGAAGTGAGGACTCGTGTCATGTTATTCCTTCCCGGTCTTTTGCAATACGGTAGTAGGTGAACAGCAGGCGCGCTGCAACCGCCCGCCAAGGGGACCACTGCAGCGCCATGTTTTCAAATTGTTTGGGTGTTGGGCGCTCGGGCAGGTCAAATAACATGCGCGCAGATTCCTGTAGCGCTAAATCGCCAGGGGCAAAGACATCAGGCCGACCGAGGTTGAACATCGCATAAACCTGCGCCGTCCACACCCCAATCCCCGAGACAGCCGTAAGAGTTTTCACCACATCAGCATCCGACGCCTGTCGCAAAGCCGTGTAATCGATGCGCGCCTCGGCTAGGGCGCGGGCATATTTCACCTTTGGGCGGCTCAGCCCAACCGCCTTAAGGTCATCATCGCTTGATTGCAGCACGGCAGCCGCATCATCCAGCCCCGCAGCCTCAACCCTGCTCCAGATCGCGCGCGCAGACGCGACCGAGACCTGCTGGCTGACGATCTTGTTGAACAGCGCCCCAAACCCGTCCGGCGCCAACCGCAACGGCAGCGGCCCTATCTGCTCAAGCGCCTGAGCAAACCGCGGCTCGGCCTTGGCCAACCACGCAGCGCCCGTATCTACATCCTCCTGAGACCTGATCAGCCCTATCATAGAGCGGCAGTCCATGCCAAAGCGTCAGCGATTTCTGCAACGCTTGGCAAACCCTCTGGCGCTAAGGGGCGATCAATGAGGATCACAGGTATCCCCAGCGCCTCAGCTGCATCCAGCTTGGGGCGGCTCGCCCGTCCGCCCAGATTGCGGCAGATCAATAGATCAATGGAAAGGTTTTGGAAAAGGGTCTCTTCATCGCGCGCGCTAAACGGCGGATCACCAAACACCAATTGCACAAAAGGATACGGCGGCGGGCGATCATGGCGGCGCGTCTGACGCAACAACAGCTTTTTTCCACGGAACCCAACGAAATCAGGCAGGCTGTCCCATCCGGTTGCGCAAAACACGGTGGCGCCCTGTGCGATCATGTCATTCGCCGCAGCTACATCTGGCGCGCGGCGCCAGTTTGAGTGGCCATCGACACTCCAGTCAGGGCGTTCAAGGCGCAGATAGGGCAAGCCCAACGCCTTGGCCGCTGCAAACCCCTGCTGGGTCACTGTACGGTCAAACGCATGGCTGGCGTCCAGAACTGCGGTATACCCGCCCTGCTCTACCGCGTCGCGCATTTCTGTTGCGGTTTCAAACCGATGCAGTCTGGGTGTTTGTGGCATGCGCGCATCGCCACGGGGGGCTTCGGAAATCCATGCATCATAAATCGCGCCTTGCTCTGTCAAAGCCTCGGCCATACGCCGCGCCTCAAAGCTGCCAGCCAGCAACAGAATTTTTGCATCATTTCCCATATGAACAGGTTTACCCCCCCCCGCGCAGGATACAAGAGCCCATGTTACCCAAGCCCTTAGCGGGGGTTGCCCCCCCCGCCCCAGAGGAGTAGCCCTGTCGCAGGGAAAAAGGAAACCACCATGATTGACGACAGCCGCGCCAAGCGAAACGTAGCGATTTTGGTCATTGCGCAGGCCTTTTTGGGGTCACAAATGCCGATGATCTTTTTGGTTGGTGGCCTTGCAGGTAAATCGCTGGCCTCAAACGTCTGTCTTGCGACCTTGCCTATTTCGATGATCGTTCTCGGGTCCATGGTTTGGGCCACGCCTATTTCTTCGATCATGCAAAAATACGGGCGCCGTGCGGGGTTCTTTTTGGGCGCCTTTGGGGGCGCTTTGGGTGGCGCGATTGGCGCATATGGGCTGATTGAGCAATCCTTTCCCATCTTTCTGGTCGGATCCTTCATGACGGGTATCTATATGTCCGCACACGGGTTTTACCGCTTTGCCGCGGCTGACACCGCGTCGGATGAGTTTCGTCCAAAGGCGATTTCTTATGTTATGGCGGGGGGATTGCTCTCTGCCATCGTGGGGCCGCAACTGGCCACGGCGACCTCTTTCGCCTTTGTGACGCCCTTTGTGGGTACTTATCTGGCGGTTGTTGCGCTGAATATCGTGGGCAGTTTGCTGTTCCTCTTTATCGACATCCCAAAACCCCAAGCCCCCGCCATTGACGCCCCGCGCGGTCGCACCCGTTGGGAGCTGATTACAACGCCGCGCATCACTGTTGCGGTGATTTGCGCCATGGTTTCTTACGCTTTGATGAACCTTGTCATGACCTCCACACCGCTGGCCGTGGTTGGTTGCGGGTTTGAGCAGAAGGACGCGGGCTTTATCGTTACGGGGCACGTTCTGGCGATGTATGCGCCTTCTTTCTTTACAGGGCATCTGATCAACCGGTTCGGGGTTGAGCGGATTGTCGGCTCGGGCATTGCGATCCTTGGCCTTGCGGGGATCATCGCCCTGCAAGGTGTTGAGCTTGAAAACTTCTATATCGCTTTGATCCTGCTTGGGATCGGCTGGAACTTTGGCTTTATCGGCGCGACCTCGATGCTGGCGGGGGCACATGCCCCACATGAGCGTGGCCGTATGCAAGGGTTGAATGACCTGCTGGTGTTTGGCGGCGTTACCATTGCCTCCCTCGCCTCTGGCGGGTTGATGAACTGCTCGGGCGGATCGGCGGCGGCAGGTTGGGCAGCGGTCAACTATGCAATGATCCCCTTCCTGATCCTTGCAGGGGCGTCGCTGGTCTGGCTGATGATGCACGATCGTCGCGCGCGTGGCTAAGGAGCTGGTTACCAGCGCCCAGTGGCGGCGCGTAGGGTAAAGGCAAGGCCGGTCTCTGGCAGTGCCCCTTCAACAACCGACTGAGGCTGCGCGATTGCGTGCCTCAGCGCGGGTTCCGCCGCAGTGGCCTGTAACAGCGCCGGCGTACAGCTGCGCGAAACAGCCGAGCGGCTTTTGCGCGCCTTGATCAACCCACCCAAACCTTCCTGAGCCAAGGTAGCAACCCCTTGCGGCGTGCCGTCCAGCAGAGGAATGCGCCCCGCCTCCTCTAAGGCGGGAATGGCGCGTAACCACGCACCAATCCCAGCCGCAAATCCTGCATCGCGCAGAGGAACATCATCCGCCTGCCCCAACAAGTTTGCGCTCACCTGCATCAAATTGCCTGCTGTTTGGGTGATGTATCGGGTCAGGTCAGCCGCGTCCTCAAACGGATCGCGGTACACATCCCACCGCCGCGCCGCGACCAGATCATCCAGCTGTTTGGCCTGATCTGGGGATATCGCCTGCGCCAAAGGTGTTGCGACCTCATGGCGGCGCACAGGGCTTCCTTCGGCTATTTCCTCCAGCACATCACGCCACCATTGCAGGCGCATCTCTGCGATCATTGGCTCGCTGGTGACCCATGGTGCGCGACTGACCTCGACGTTGAACGCATAGAGCGCAAACAAGGCGCCGCGCTGTGCCACCGGCGCCATCATGGCCGTGCGAAACCGCAAGGGATCGCCCCGCTCAACGATCTTGGCGCATGCGTTCAGGTCATCATTCCAGTTCATACAGGGCGCACAACGCTTAGGAGGTAGCCATATTCATCGCGGTGGGCCCGCCAACAGGCGGCTTCTTCTTCGGCCTCGTCCAGTACAGCGTTCAAAGCCGCATCCGCCCCATCGCGCAGCTGCGCAATACGGGCATCAAGGGGTCCGAAATAGGCCTCCCACGCGGCATCAGATAGACGGCGCTGGCCGATCACTTTGTAACCTGCGTCTTTGATCTGCGCCGTGATCCCCGCCTCATCCGTCGTATTTGGATATTGCTGGGCCCAGAACCCCTCTGCGCGGGGGGACCGATCATCGCTAAACCAACAGACCTCGGAAAAGGCGATCGCGCCATCGGGTAACAGAGATTTGCGCCATGCTTTTAACGCAGGACCGATGCCCATGAAATAGACGGCCCCTGCGCACCAAATCAGATCATAGGGGTTGCTAATGGCTTTCATATCCGCCTTTAGGACGGTCACACGATCATCCCCGCGCCACTGTTGGCGCGCTGCGGCAACAAAATGTTCCGTCAGGTCTAGGGCCGTTACATGGGGATGCTCGGCCTCAGCCAACAGCGCCTCGATATCTGCCCCCGGACCACAGGCCACATCAGCAATCTGCGCGCGCGCAGGTAGGTCAAGAAATGACGCCGCCCATACAACATCCCCTGCTTCCCCTGGCCCTTCGCGGGGCAAATCACGGTGCAGGGTAAAGAAGGCTTCTTTTGCCAAATCAGTAGTCATCTAAAAACCTCTCAAAAACGGCCAAGGTCCGCGAATCATTTACGATGTCCAGATGGTTTGCGCCTGTCATGATCTCATATTGGCCTTTGTCCGTCACAGCGCCCATCGTTGGCGCATATTCTTGGGCAAAGAACGCTTCATCCGCGCCGCCCGCCAGCAAAACAAAAGGCGGTAGCGCGGCCACGTCCTCTAGATATTTGCTGCGCGGTGCATAGGATTGGTTCAAACGGTAGGAATAGGCAACTGTTGCAGTATCCCCCAACGGTCCCTCCAACACGGCCTTTGGCATGTTGAACTGAATGATCGGCAGGTTGTTAAACGCTTTGATCTGGAAGGTATTCAGGATCGACAGGCCGATAATGCGCCGCATGAGAACCCGCGCCCAACCACCAGAGTCTGTCCGTGTCGTTGGGGCATTATGTTTCAGGAAAGGCGCCAGCAGCACAGCTCCATCCAACATGCCGCCATGTTCGCCCCCCGCAAACCGCACAACCAGTCCACCGCCCGAGCTGTGGCCCGCCATGATGATTTTCTGATCCGGCTTGGCGACCGCTTTGATCATATCCGCCAGATCGTCCTCGAACTGGCCGATATAGTCGATGTCACCACGCCGACCGGGCGCAGCGCCGTGGCCGCGCAGGTCTGGTACAATCACATCCGCTTTGCCCTGCAAGCCCTTGGCAAGCATATCAAATTGCAGACCATGCCATCCCGACCCATGGACCAAAACCAACAGCGGCACGTCATCCGCCCCTCCATAGGTGCGGACCTGCAACGGATAGCCATCCCGCATGGGCAACGCCTGCAACGGTGCGGGTTCTTGAACGTTGCTGTTAAGCTGGTTGGTAAAATCCAGACCACCCTCGCCATCCATGGGCTTTGGCCCCTGCGTGAACACCAGAATAACCGCGACCACCAAAGTAATCGCAACTGAAATCAAAATACGTAGGAGGATGTTCATCGCCATTTTTTCAACCTTTATCTCTAATCAATTTCCAACGAATAGCATCCAGCAGCGCTTCAAAAGACGCATCCACTATGTTCGCTGACACCCCGACAGTTGACCAACGTCGGCCCTGCCCGTCTTCGCTATCAATAATCACGCGCGTGACCGCTTCGGTGCCGCCTTGGGTGATGCGGACCTTGAAATCGACCAGACGCCAATCGGCCAGCGCGGTCGAATATTGCCCAAGGTCCTTGACCAGTGCCTTGGACAGCGCGTTCACGGGGCCACGGTCACTGCCTGTTTCATCAAGGCTTTCGGACACCGACAGACGTTTTTCGCCGTCTACCTTTACCACCACAACCGCCTCAGAGAGGCTGATCATCTGGTTGTATTTGTTTTTGCGCCGCTCAACCGTGACGCGGTAGCGTTTTACCTCGAATAACTCAGGCATACGGCCCAGCGCCTGACGGGCCAGCAGCTCAAAGCTGGCCTGCGCGGTGTCATAGCTATAGCCATCCGCCTCGCGGGCTTTTACCTCGTCCAGAATGGCGGCCAAAGCGGGATCGCCTTTGGCAACCTCCAGCCCAGCGCCCGCCAAACGGCGGCGCAGGTTGGATTGGCCCGCCTGATTGGACATCGGGATGATCCGCGCGTTACCAACGACAGCAGGATCGATATGTTCGTAGGTTGACGGATCTTTCAGGATCGCCGAGGCATGCAGCCCCGCCTTATGGGCAAAAGCCGACGATCCGACAAACCCCGCCTGCTTTTGCGGCACACGGTTCAGGATTTCATCCAGCATCCGTGAGGTTTTGGTCAGCCCCGCTATTGCCTCCATGCTCACGCCGATCTCATATTGGCTGGCGTAGGGTTCCTTCAGCTTGAGGATCGGGATCAGCGTGGTGAGGTTGGCATTGCCACAGCGTTCACCCAAGCCGTTCAACGTGCCCTGTATCTGGCGCGCGCCTGCGTCAATCGCGGCAAGCGAACAGGCCACGGCGTTTTCGGTATCATCATGGGTGTGGATGCCCAAACGATCGCCACTGATCCCCGCCGCGATCACCTCGGCCGTGATGCGACCAACCTCGGAGGGTAACGTCCCCCCGTTGGTGTCACACAGAACAATCCAGCGCGCACCAGCGTCATAGGCTGCGCGGATCGCCTCCAGAGCATAAGCGGGGTTGGATTTATACCCGTCAAAGAAATGTTCTGCGTCAAACAGCGCCTCGCGCCCTTGGGCCACGATATGCGCAATCGAGCGCGCGATGTTTTCGGTGTTTTCCGCCAGCGTGATGCCCAGCGCGGTGGTCACATGGAATTCATGGGTTTTACCAACAAGGCAAACACTAAAGGTATTCGCATTCAGCACAGCCGCCAGCACGTCATCGTTTTCGGCGGACATGCCTGCGCGTTTGGTCATGCCAAAGGCGGTCATGCGGGCCGAGGTCTTTGGTGCTTCGTCAAAGAACGCGCTATCGGTCGGGTTTGCCCCTGGCCAGCCGCCCTCGATATAATCCACGCCCAGCGCATCCAGCGCTTTGGCGATGGTGATCTTTTCCTCGGTCGAGAATTGCACACCTTGGGTTTGCTGCCCGTCCCGCAGGGTGGTGTCATAGATTGAGAGGCGGTGTTTGGTCATTGGCTGGCCTCGAGTTTGGCGAGGTCAACTTCAGGACCAGCAGCCAAAACAATTCCTTCTTTACCCATTTGAACGCTCACACCGGCGTCCGTCAAAAGCGATTTGATCCGATCAACTTCTACGAAATTCTTCGTCGCCATCGCTTCTTCTCGTGCAGCAGAAAGTCTCTCTGTCCAACCATCCAAAAGAACACCGCCACGATCAGTCCAACCTCCTAATTCGTCGGTAAGAAGCCCTAATAATTGCGCACTAGCCTTTAACAACGCGTAATCTCCATTATTGGCATATTCGTGTAACAATGCCAGTACGCCAGCTGTATTCAGATCATCGCCCAGCGTAGCCAATACTGCCTCTGGGATAGAAGGTGCCGCTGCAATACCAATGACAAGGTCCCGCCATTTCTTTAATGATCGTGATGCCTCTTTGGCCTTCTTCTCGGTCCAATCCATTGGTTTACGGTAGTGAGTGCTCAGCATGACAAAGCGGATCACTTCACCAGGAACGCCCTGATCCAACAGATCGCGCACGGTAAAGAAGTTACCAAGGCTTTTGGACATCTTCTTGCCCTCTACCTGCAGCATCTCGTTATGCAGCCAGTAGTTGGCGAATTTATCGCCCGAGCAGCAGCTTTGAGCGATTTCGTTTTCATGGTGCGGGAACATCAGATCATTCCCTCCGCCGTGAATGTCGAAATGCGCACCCAGCAATTCATGCGCCATGGCAGAGCATTCGATATGCCACCCCGGACGGCCACGGCCCCATGGGCTATCCCATCCCGGCGTATCCGCGTCTGAGGGTTTCCACAGGACAAAATCCATCGGGTTCCGCTTGTAGGGGGCGACCTCTACCCGCGCACCAGCGATCATGTCATCGACGCTTCGCCCCGACAAAGCTCCGTATTCCTTATAGCTGTCCACAGCGAACAGCGCATGGCCCTCGGCCTCATAGGCGTGACCTTTGGCAATCAAATCACTGATCAGCGCAATCATCTGCGGGACAAAGGCAGTCGCGCGTGGCATGTGGTCAGGCTCGATCGCGCCAACGGCGGCCATATCGTCAAGGAACCACTGCGTCGTCTCGGCAGTGATGTCGCCAATCGGGCGGCCACTTGCGGCGGAACGGGCGTTAATTTTGTCGTCGATATCGGTAAAGTTGCGCACATAGGTGACGTGGGTGTCTCCATACATGTGGCGCAGCAACCTGTTGAGCACATCAAACACGATCACAGGCCGCGCATTGCCAAGGTGCGCGCGATCATAAACCGTCGGGCCACAGACATACATGCGCACGTTCTTAGGATCGATTGGCACAAACTCTTCGCGTTTGCGGGTCTTTGTGTTGTGGAGTTTGATCGTCGTCATAGCAATAGTCCTATCGGCACAGCGTTGCGCGGGACATGGCACAGTTTCAAAGAAAATAAAACAACGTGATCAGGCCCGCGAGAGAAATCTCAGCAGGTAATCGTGCAACAAATCATGGTTGTTTGCGTTGTCATGCCAAAGCAGTAGCGGAACACCCCCGCCTGCGTCAAGGTTGATTGACAATGCCCCCAACCTCTGCGCCCCTGCGTACAACACAGGAAAGGAGCATATCATGCAGGCATCAAAACGGATCAGTACAATTTTAGGCGGCGGATCAGACGGTTGGGAAGTTTTCATGCGCGCGCGTGAGATGATCACCGAAGGCACCCCCGTCACCGAGCTGACCATTGGCGAACACGACATTCGCACGGCTGCGCCTATCTTGCAGGATATGCACCGCGCTGCCCTTGGCGGGCATACAGGCTATGCCTCTATCCCCGGCATTACCGCATTGCGTGACGCCATCGCCAAACGCGTGACCGAACGCACAGGCGTCCCCACGAAACGTGAGAACGTGATGGTGACCCCTGGTGGCCAGTCGGCGCTGTTTGCCGCCCATACTGCTGTGATCGACCCCGGTGATACCGCGCTATACATCGATCCCTATTATGCCACCTACCCCGGCACGCTGCGCGGCGCATCAGCAGAGCCTTTAGCGATCAAAGCCCATGCCAGCGACGCCTTCCAGCCGCGTGCCGCTGATATTGCGGCTGTGGCCAAGGGGGCAAAATCCCTGCTGGTGAACTCTCCCAACAATCCTACAGGCGTTGTCTATAGCCGTGAAACGCTAGAAGGCATCGCGGATGTCTGCAAAGAGCACGATCTATGGCTCATCTCGGACGAAGTTTATGACACCCAGATCTGGGAGGGAGAGCATATCTCGCCCCGTGCACTGGAAGGTATGGCCGAACGCACGTTGGTTGTTGGCTCGATGTCCAAAAGCCATGCGATGACGGGCTCGCGCATTGGGTGGGTGATCGGACCAGAGGAGATGGTTGAACATCTGATCAACCTTGCCACCCACACAAACTATGGCGTTGCGGGCTTTATTCAGGACGCGGCCCTGTTTGCGCTGGAACTGGGCGAAGATTTTGAGACCGAGATCGCGGAACCATTCCGCAGACGCCGCGATCTGGCGCAAACCGTCTTGGCGGGTCAGAACGTGGTGGGTGTCGTTCCGAATGCAGGTGCGATGTACATGATGCTGGATATCAGCGCGACGGGGATGAGCGGCCAAGAGTTCGCCTTTGCCCTGCTGGACGCCCACCACATCGCCGTGATGCCAGGCGAAAGCTTTGGCAAAGCAGCGGCGGGGCATATCCGTGTGGCCATGACAATCGAAGACACCGCCTTTGTGCAGGCCATGCACCAGCTGTGTGATTTCGCGAAAGAAAAAAGCGGCCGCTAAATAGGCCTTCGGTGCGCCAGATACAGGCGCACCGAGCAGACCAGCACAAATATAGCCCGCAACACAGGCCCAAACGTGGGGCTAAACGGGGGCCCTCTCCCAGTTAAATCCTAAAACATCTCCTGCGTTCTGAAAACGGCACCTCGTCGCAAACAGAACAGATTCAGGTTTTAAAGTCTCCCATCCTCTTTGCCAGAATGGGAGTTCTTCTATGCAGAACAGTATCTGCAGCGCTATTTTGGTGATCCGCACCATCGGTGCGGAACGAGGACGCGCGGCGCGTGGTGCCCCGCATAAGGATGAGAGCCGCCCCCCTTTTCCTTCACCGTTCTTCAAAAGGCCCAGCTATGAATGCTCCAACCTCTTCCCGATCAGGCGGTCGCGCAGCGCGCCGTGCCGCGCGCTCAACTGCGCTCCCCGATAACCTGCGCCCCGTGCGCCCCGGCATGGAAGGCGGCCGCTATCGGCCCCTTTCAGAAGCTGACGTTCTGAAAATCCACCACGCCGCGCTGGATGCGTTGGAAACCATCGGATTGGCCGACGCCCCTGAATCGGGCATTGCGCATCTCACGGGTGCTGGTGCGATCCTAGGCGATGACGGGCGCATCCGCTTTCCCCGCGCTTTGGTGGAAGATACCATCGCCAAGGCAAACCGCTCTGTCACAATGATGAGCCGCGACGGCCTGCACGACCTAGAGCTATCAGGCAACCGTGTACATTATGGCACGGCTGGCGCGGCTGTCCATCTGGTCGATATCGACGGCAAAAATTACCGCGATTGCGGCGTACAAGACCTTCACGACGCGGCAAAAATCGTGAACACGCTGAACAATGTTCATTTCTGCCAGCGCCCTATGGTGTGTCGTGATATTCCCGACAATATGGAGATGGATTACAACTCTCTTTTTGCCTGCGTTACGGGCACAACAAAGCATATCGGCACCTCCTTCACGGAACCGGGGTTTGTCGCTCCGGCCATAGAAATGTTGCACATGATCGCTGGTGGCGAAGACAAATGGCGCGAACGTCCGTTTGTCTCCAACTCTAACTGTTTTGTAGTCCCGCCTATGAAATTCGCCACCGAAAGCTGTGAAGTGATGGAGGAATGCATCAAACATGGCATGCCTGTCCTTTTGCTATCGGCGGGTATGGCGGGGGCCACTGCCCCCTCTACCATCGCAGGGGCAATTGTTCAGGCGGTGGCCGAGTGTTTGGCTGGTCTGGTATATGTGAACGCCGTAAAACCCGGTCACCCTGCAATTTTCGGCACATGGCCCTTTGGGTTGGACCTGCGCACAGGCGCAATGACGGGCGGTTCTGGCGAACAGGCGCTTCTAACGGCCGGTTGCGCGCAGATGCACAGCTTTTACGCCCTTCCGGGTGGCGCGGCGGCGGGTATTGCAGATAGCAAACTCCCCGACATGCAGGCAGGTTGGGAGCAGATGTGCTCAAACGTGATGGCGGGGCTGTCGGGCTGCAACATGGTCTATGAGGCCGCGGGCATGCATGCCTCACTGCTGGGGTTCTGCCACGAAAGCCTGATTTTAGGGGATGACATCATCGGACAGGCGCTGCGCTGTGTGCGCGGGATCGAGGTGAACGACGACACGTTGGCCTTGGACCAGATTGCCGATGTCTGCCTGAATGGGCCGGGTCATTACCTTGGCACGGCCGCAACGCTGAGCCGCATGCAAAGCGACCACTGCTATCCAACCTATGGCAACCGCATGTCGCCTAAAGAGTGGGTTGAAATGGAAAAGCCCGATCTGCTCGACACGGCAACTGCCCGCAAAGAGGCTATTCTAGGCGCCCCTTCTGCCGCAGCCCTTGATCCAATGATGGACCGCGCAATCCGCGATAAATTCAACATCCACCTCAAAGGGTAATCCCTTTTTCGCCGCCTCGCCCAGCACCATAGTTTTGGTGTTGGGCAAAGCCAAAGCTGCCGCGATGTTGTTGTCTTTTGCAAAGCGACAAGCACAAGTTAAAATCCCTTTGCCAAGGGGGGGGAACAGCCCCGCCATTTGCGTTCTTTTCCCTCATTTTCAACGCGCCGCCTTGCCTTGCCGATATTGTTCAATCATATTCCTATATGAGAATTTAAGGGAGGTTAGCGATGTCTGTTTCTAGACGGGATTTTCTGGCAGGAGGTGCCGGATTGACCGCCACAACTGCTCTTGGGCTTGCGGGGGGCGTGGCGCATGCAGAAATCGCCCTTGGCGCCATCAAGTTGGACGTGGTGAGCGATGGATCGCTGAGTTTGCCCGCTGACTTTATCTTTGGCCCAATGCCAAAGGATGAACTGGCCCCTATTATAAAGGAATACGGGCTGGCTCCGGATATTTTGACACCGCCTTGTAATGTCACGCTGATGCGTCATGGAGAACGGACCATCCTGTTTGATGTCGGCTCTGGCCCTGATTTTGCGCCGAATTCGGGCACGCTGTTGTCATCGCTTGAGGCGCTAGGCGTCGCACCCGAAGATGTCACAGACATTGTGTTTACCCACGCCCACCCCGATCACCTCTGGGGGCTGTTGGATGATTTTGACGATCCGCTGTTCACCGAGGCCTCTTATATGATGGGCCAAGCCGAGTGGGACTATTGGATGGATCCGAACACGGTGCACACAATCCAATCCGAACGCACTGCTTTTGCCGTTGGGGCACAGCGCCGTTTGGAAATGATCCAAGATCAGATGAGCTTTTTCAAAGACGGGCAGGAAATCCTACCTGGTGTCGCGGCGCGGGCCAGCACCGGCCACACACCTGGTCACATGTGTTTTGAAATCCGCGACGGGTCTGAATCCGTGATGGTTCTGGGCGATTGCATCGGCAACCACCACGTTGCGTTTGAGCAGCCTGCTTGGATATCAGGCTCGGATCAGGACGGTGACACCGCGGCCAAAACACGTGTGGCCCTACTGGATCAACTCGCGTCAGAAAAGACGCGCATCATCGGCTATCACCTCGAGGGTGACGGCACCGGATATGTGGACAAGACCGCAACCGGCTATAAATTTGTGGCGGAGAGCTGAACATGAAATATCTTACCCCCCTTTTTGCTTTGGCTGCCCTACCCGCGCTGGCAAGCGAAGACATCGCAGACCAATATCCAGCCTCGCCGCTGTATTCCAAACCTGTCGAAGTCATCCCGCATGTGTTCTCCGCCATTGGCGCAACCGCTCCGCCGACCTATGAAAACGGCGGCCATAACAACAACCTGAGCTTTATCATCACAGGCGACGGCGTTGTGGTGGTGAATGGCGGTGCTTCGTACAAGCTGGCCGAGGCATTGCATGGTGAGATCAAAGCCGTGACTGATCAGCCCGTCAAACTGGTGATTAACGAAAACGGCCAAGGCCACGCGATGCTGGGCAACTCATACTGGGCTGATCAAGGGGTCGAGATTGTTGCCCATGTTGATGCCGCTACCGATTTTGAGGATTCCGGCCCGCAAACCATGCGGTCTCATCAGGCCGTTTTGAAAGAAGGTGCCGAAAACACCCGCCTTGTGGCCCCCACCACCACCTTTGAAGAGGCCCATATCGTCGAAATGGGCGACATGACGATCGAAGCCCGCTATCTGGGTCATGCCCACAGCCCCGGTGATATTGTGGTTTGGCTGCCCGAGCAGTCTATGGTCATCGCAGGTGACATGGCCTTCCACGAACGCATGCTGCCGATCTTTGAACACACCTATACCGCTGACTGGATCGAAACATGGGACACCGCGTTTGAGCCATTGGGCGCGACATATGTCATCCCCGGCCATGGCCACCCAACCAATATGGCGCAGGTGCGCCGCTATACGCGCGACTATCTGATTTATCTGCGGGAAAAAATCGGCGCGCATCTGGAGGATGGCGGCGATCTGGCTGATGCCTATTACGTAGATCAAAGCCCCTATACCAACCTAGACACTTTCGAAGAGCTGGCGACCAAAAACGCGGGCCGTGTCTATGAGCAGATGGAATTCGAATAAGCAACTCGTCCGGCGCGTTTAAGGCGCGCCGGTTACGCCCCAGCTGTCCGTGGCGCAGTGGCGCGTGTCATCGCGATATGGGTCACCATCGCCCCCAACCACATAAAGAACAACGCGGTCCATGCCGTCAGCGCAAAGATTGATCCGCCTGACATGCCCGCGCCAACCGCGCAGCCGCCCGCCAGCATGCTGCCAAACCCCATCAGAGCCGCACCGATCAGATAACGCTCCATCGGGGTGTCGGGGCCGAAACGCTCGATCTTGGCCTCGCGGCTGAACAGGGCCATGCCGCCCGCGCCGATAAACACACCTGGAACCAGTCCAACGCCAAAGCCTAGCGGTAGCTCAGCCGTATTCACCAACCCCATCAGCGTATCCGTTGACGGGCCTGTAAAGGTCACCGATGAAATCGGCACGACTTCGAAGGAGGTCTGGGCAATGGCAAAGGTCAACAGCCAGCCAAGCCCCACAGCCACGCCAACACCCGCCGCGGCCAAAGCATGGGTTGTTATCACCCCGCGGCGGATCGCCATGACCAAAGCCGCAACCGTTGCGACCGCTGCCAACACCGCTGCGACTGTGCTGGACATGCCAAGGACGGAAAGGATGTTGCGCCCTGCTCCGCCTTCTAGCAGCCAAAGGCCTGCAAGGTCTTCGCGCAGGGGCGACAGCGCTCCGCGCAAGGAGGCCTGCGCGACCAGCGTCAAAACCAGACCTGTGACCAAGGCCCGCAAGTTTCCCGTTGCGCTCAGCACCAGCAAACGGCTAGCGCACCCACGGGCTAGGATCATACCGCACCCAAACATCGCGCCCCCAATCATCGCGCCAGACATGCTGCCTGTCGCCGCCAAGGGCCGTGCCTCGGATACATCGAGAACGCCGAAAACAATCGCGCCCTGCACCATCAGCACAGCTGCTGAAAAGGCGATCAACCAGATATAGATACGTTGGCCGATTTTCCCCTCAGAAAGCTCAACCGTGGCTGCCCGCAGGCAAAACCGTGAATGTTGGGCCATCGCGCCAAACAAGATACCCGTAACAGCACCTGCCGCTGCCAAAACAGCGCCATCGCCCCAACGATCCAAGAGCATTTCTAACATATGTTTTTCCTGCCGCTACGCCCCCAATGGGGCGCATAGCGGTCTTTGGGGTTACTGGGCCGCCAGAGGCATCCGCGCCAATTGGCATTGGCCCCACAAGTCCTCTAGCGCGCCGATCAATTGATCAATGTCTTCAGCGCTATGCACAGGTGACGGCGTAATCCGCAGCCGCTCTGTGCCTTTTGGAACGGTGGGGTAGTTGATCGGCTGGATGTAGATCCCGTGTTCTTGCAACAGCATGTCCGAGATGAATTTACACTTGTGCGGATCACCAACCATCACTGGAATGATGTGGCTGGGGTTTTCAACGTGGGGAATGCCAATCGCATCCAGACGCGCACGCACCTGAGCAACCTTATCCTGCTGGGCGGTGCGTTCCTCGACACTGTCCTTGAGGTGGCGGATCGAGGCCGCAGCGCCAGCAGCAACAGCTGGCGGAAGTGCCGTGGTAAAGATGAACCCGCTGGCAAAGCTGCGCACGAAATCGCACAGCTCACGCGAGGCAGCGATATAGCCGCCCACCACGCCGTAAGCTTTGCCCAAAGTACCTTCAATCACCGTCAGGCGATCCATCAGGCCTTCGCGTTCGGCGATGCCACCGCCACGGGGACCGTATAGGCCGACGGCGTGAACTTCATCCAGATAGGTCATCGCGTTGTATTTATCGGCCAGATCGCAGATTTCTTTGATCGGAGCGATATCGCCATCCATGGAATAGACGCTTTCAAAAGCGATCAACTTGGGGCGTTCAAGCGGCTGCGCGGCCAGCTTGGCCTCCAGATCCGCAAGGTCATTGTGCTTCCAGATCATCCGCTCGGCCTTGGAGTGGCGGATACCCTCGATCATCGAGGCGTGGTTCAACGCATCCGACAGCACGAGGCAATCAGGAATGCGGCCTGCCAATGTTCCCAGCGCGGCCCAGTTGGACACATAGCCAGAGGTAAACAGCAGCGCGTCTTCTTTGGCGTGCAGATCGGCCAGCTCGGCCTCTAGCAGGACGTGGTCGTGGGTTGTGCCAGAGATGTTACGCGTTCCCCCTGCCCCAGCGCCGCAGCGATCCAACGCTTCGTGCATGGCGGCCAGAACTTTGGGGTGTTGGCCCATGCCAAGGTAGTCATTTGAACACCAGATGGTGACGTCTGACGTTTCGCCAGTGCGCGACGTCGCATGAGGGAAATCGCCGCAGTGCCGCTCAAGATCGGCGAAAACGCGGTAGTTGCCCTGATCGCGCAGATCATCCAGCGCAGATTTGAAAAAGCCTTGGTAGTTCATTATTCCCCCACCGCCTCACGGACGATTTCATCAAGCAATGCTTGGACTTCTTGCATCGGGCCCTCTGGATAGGTCCGGTAGCCGATCATCACCTCGCCCTCGCGATCGGCGACAAAGATGCCGTAAGGACAATGCGCGATGTTCATCGGATCAGCCTCCATCATCTTGCGCGACAGAACCGCAGAACAGAAAACAAAGATGTCGGCTGCTTCAAATAGCTTTACGTCGCTGCCCACGTCGCCTGCTGTACGCTCTAGCATTTCGCCCGTGTGGCTGACGTAATCGATGACCAACCCTTTGCCGACAATCGCGGTTTCCACGCCAAATGTCGCATCATCAAAGCTGCCATCAAAAGGATATACCACCGAAGTATCTTGCGCCTGCGCTGCCCCGACGGACAAAGCAAAAATCAAACCGGTCAAAAAGTTAAAACGCATGGTGGAATCCTCCCTATTTTCAAGGCTTGATACCCTGAAGATGTGACGCCGAGCCTTGACCTAGATCAAAGCTCGGCAATCTTTTTAGGTGCCGAACATGTCGGAGGTGATACCAGTGTACCAGCCCTCGGACTCTTCGTAGGTTGCTTTGCGCAGCTCGGCCGTTTCGCCGGTGGCAGAGATAAACCCGTCAACCTTGGCGATCTTTTCATCGGTCGCCTCATAGGTTGCGCCAACTTTCACACCATCGTTTGTGTCGATCAAAGACCAGCACGTGTTCGAGAACTTGGCAGGGAATACTTTCGACCCCGTCAACGCGCCCCGAACAGCATTTGCACAAACTTTAGCTTGGCTATTCGCCGAGAAGCCGGATTTTGGCATGTCACCCTGTGAGGAAGAATCGCCCAGAACATAAACGTCAGCATCTGCCTTGGTGGACATATCCGCCGCGTTTACAGGGGCCCAGTTGCCTTCGGTCACGCCTGCCAGCTCGGCAATGCGGCCGGCTTTCATCGCTGGGATCACGTTACACACGTCTACTTTGGTGACTTCATCGTCGATTGTGACTGTCATCGCCGCAGGATCGACAGAAACATTACCGCCACCGAAATCTTCGCCGATCCAGTCGACCATACCCTCATAGTGGTTTGCCCAACCTTCTTGGAACAACGCCATCTTCGAGAACTTTGGCTTTGGATCAGCTACGATGATCTTGGCCGTCGGGTTATGCTTTTTGAGGAAGTGCGCCACCATGGAAACCCGCTCGTATGGGCCAGGAGGGCAGCGATATGGGTTTGGCGGAGCGACCATTGCGAATGTGCCGCCTTCTGGCATCGCCATCAGCTGCGCCTTGAGCAATTCAGTCTGTGAGCCGCCTTTATAGGCGTGTGGCATGGCGTTTTGCGCCGATACATCCCAGCCCGCAACAGCGCCTTCAACAAAATCAATACCCGGAGACAGGATCAACTTGTCATATGGAACCGAACCGCCGCCTGCGAGGGCAACAGTTTTGGCATCGCGATCAACGCCAATGGCCCAATCATGTACAACATTCACGCCGCCCGCTGCGATGGCACCGTAAGAATGGCCCAGATCGTCCATCTCTTTGAAACCACCCAGATAGAGGTTTGAGAAGAAGCAGGTGTAATACTGACGGCTAGGCTCGATCAATGTTACGTCGATTTCGCCCTTGCTGTCTTTGGCGATATAACGGGCAGCCGTTGCACCGCCAGCGCCGCCGCCAACAACCACAACGCGTGGTTTGCCATGCCCTGCCGCAAAAACAGAAGGTGCAGACAATGTCGCCGCTGCTGCCGCGCCCGTGCCCAAGAAAATTCGTCTATTCAGTTTCATAGTGTTCTCCTCCCAGAGTGTCGCCTCTTAACGTTATTCGAGGTCTTTAAAATACGCGGCAAGGGCCGCGATCTCGTCGTCAGACAACCGACCTGCCAGCATTTGCATAACAGGGTGGGGTCTGAGTTTGCGTTTGTAACCGTGCATGGCCACAACAAAGTCTTCGGTGGGCCATCCGCTGATCCCCGGAATACCGTCATCCGCACCGCTTGACTGGTGGCAGGTCTGGCATTCACTGGCGAGGTATTCGCCGTATTCGGGGTCGCCCTCCAGCGCTAGGATCGCAGGATCCAGATCATGATCCGTGCCAACAGCGGTTGGTTCAGCTTCGGGAATATCTGCTGGGTTATCCGAATAAATCCGAAGATAGGCCAGCAAATCGCGGCGCTCTTCGGCATCATCCATCCCGCGAAAGCTCATCCGTGTTCTGGAAACCAATGCCTTTGGATTTTCCAGATAAGCATCCAGCGTTTCATCGGTCCAGATGAGCCCTTCATCGCCCATATGCACCATGCTTTTGGAGTATTTCGCCCCGTCCACAGAACCAGCAACGCGCCCGTAGACCCCATTCAGATGCGGGCCGATGCGGTTTTTGGCACCCTCGCCCACCTGATGGCAAGACTTGCACTTTTTAAAAATTTTCGCGCCTTTTTCGTGATCACCGATCTCGCTCGCGGATGATACTCCTGCCACCGAAAGGGCGGCAAGAGTTACACATGTATGAACAAAACCCTTCACGGTCTTATTCGCCAACTGACTTGAGGTATTCGACAACGGCCAACTGGTCGCTCTCTTTCTTCAAACCTGCAAAGGACATCTTTGTGCCTTTCATGTAAGCCTTTGGTTTGGCGAGGAAAGCGATCAACTCTTCGTCCGTCCAAACAAGACCTTCTTCACCAGCTTTTTTCATCACTTTGGAATACTTAAAGCCTTCGACAGCCGCGGCAGGTGCGCCGATGATTGTCGACAGGATCGGGCCAACCTTGTTTTTGGCGCCCTCACCCACTTGGTGGCAGGATTTACATTTGCGGAAAACCTTTTCGCCTTTGGCGGCCAAGTCTGCGTCAAATGCTGCGGCGACGACAACAGGTTCTTCTGCTGCGGGTTCCGCTTCTGCTGTTGCTTCTGGCTCAGCGGCTGGTGTTGCCTCTGGTTCAGCTTCTGCAGCGGCTGGAACAACAGCGGCTTCTTCAGTTGCTGCGGCTGCGTCACCCTCTTCTTCGGGGGTCACATCCAGAACCATTGCACGCATAGTGACTTTTACAGGCTCGCTTTTGCAGTTTTCCATGCAAGGCTCGCCCGACCACTGTGCGTATTCGGTTTCTGCGCGATCATCTAGGATAAAGCCTTCAGCGTTGGGCATTTCCACGTCAAAGAACGTTTCCTTGGACAGAACGAAATCGTCGTCGATCATGTCGTTGGAATACAGGATATAGGCCACAATCGCGTAGGTTTCATCATCCGTCAGCGTACCTGCGTCACCGTAAGGCATAGACCGTTTGATGTAATCAAATGCGGTCGACAGGTAGGGCCAGTAAGAACCAACTGTCTTCAGCGGGTCTTCGTGATCCAGCGTATCTGCACCACCAGCCAGCTTTGGCCAGTTGTCGATGCCTTCGGCGAAATCACCGTGGCAGGCTGCGCATTTGTCAGCAAAGATTTCTTCGCCGTCGATTGCATCACCCGACCCAGCAGGAAGGCCCGTGCCGTCAGGGCTGACGTCACCATCCCACGCGGCAATCTCTTCTGGCAAAGCGGTACGGCCAAGGCCCAGCTTTTCCGCCATTACAGGCGTCGAGACCAAGGATAGCGCGGTCAAAATTGCGGTAGATTTAAGAAACTTCGACATTTTCAGCCTCCCCATTTTCACGGACCAGCCATGTCTGGATACAGTTATTGTGATAGATCGAGTTCAGACCGCGCACGTCGCGCAGCTGAGCTTTGGTGGGTTGAACATAGCCTGTCTCATCCATGGCGCGCGATTGCAGCAACATTTCAGAGCCGTCCCATTCGGTATCCAGATAGAAGCGCGTCAACGCCATCTTTTCACCCGGTTTGGCAAGGCGGGCAGTTTCCCACGTCATGCCGCCATCTTTCGAGACGTCAACACGGGTGATGGAACCACGGCCAGACCACGCAAGACCACTGATGACCAGCGGGCCTTTGCCATGGGCGATCGGGGACTGTGGGCTTGGGCTGGTGACGACAGATTTGGCGTCCATTTCCCATGTCCATTTGCGGCTTGTGCCATCGTCCAATGTGTCTGTGTATTTCGAGGTTTCCTCGCGGCTTTCGACAGCGGCGTTTGTAACCTCGATACGGCGGATCCATTTGACCCACATGTTACCTTCCCAACCGGGAACAACCAAACGAACGGGATAGCCATGCTCTTTGCGCAGCGCTTCGCCGTTGGCTTTGAAGGCCACCAGAACGTCGTCCAGCGCTTTTTCCATCGGGATCGAACGACCGTTCGAAGACGCATCCGCCCCTTCGACAAAGACCCATTTGTCTTTGAGATCGCCAGCCGCGTCCAGACCTGCCTCTTCGAGCAAGGTGCGCAGAGAAACGCCCGTGTATTCCATGTTATGGATCATACCGTGGGTGAACTGCGCACCGTTCAGCTGGGCGCCTGCCCATTCCATACCTGTATTTGCCGCGCATTCGCAGAAATACACGTGGTTTTCGCGTGGGAAACGTTCAAGATCGGCATAGGTAAACACCAGAGGATTGTCGACCAAGCCGTTGATCATCAAACGATAATCTTCTTTCTTGAGGTCAATCGCGCCCGAGTGATGGCGTTCAAACGCACAGCCCTGCGGCGTGATCGTGCCCTCCAACGCGTGGATCGGCGTAAAGTTGATCGAGCTAACGGTATCGGCCGTCAACCATTCAACATTGCGGCGCACAACATCGTTTTCATAGCTGATCGGCAAACCATATGGCGTTTCATCAACACCATCGCCAAAGGCCTGCGCCCATGGCTGTAGCTCGGTGATCAGCGGATCTGCTGTTTGTGCCTTGGCGGCAGTTGCGGTGATCGCCCCTGCCCCTGCAGCCGCCGCACCGCGCAAAAATGCGCGCCGCGAGGTGCCTTTTTGTGTTTCATGATCTGACATGCAGAACACTCCTTCTTATTGGGTCCGCTTACGCGCCAACCACTTTCACACTGTTATTTGGATCAAGGGAGATCGTCCCCTGTTTGGCGATATGCGCCTCGACGACATCCCAGATCGCTGGACCTTCGGTGCCTTCATTCACGGATGCCCAACCTGCGACCTGATAGGTTTTGGAGGGGTCAATTGCTTCGCCGGTTTTGAGCAAGGTCATCTCGGTGATCCGCTCGCCCTGCGGCTTGGTCACGTCGATGCGATAGCCAAGGCCACCAACACGCACCATGTCACCACCCTGCTGATAGTAAGGGTCAGGGTTGAAAAGGTTATCGGCCACATCCTCCAAAACGACATGGATGAATTCACCTGTCATTTCAGTGCGGTAGGCCTCACCATAGGTCATCGAGGTGACGTTCCAGATGTCTTCGCGGGTGATCTCCTGACCAGGCAAAACGGATGGCCCCCAGCGCACGCCCGGGCTCATCGCGATGTCTGCTTCGCGTTCGGAAATCAGCGCGTCGCAGATCAGGTCATCCCATGTGCCGTTAAAGTTACCACGGCGATACAGCATCTGGTCATCTGCCGTGTGGCCGATCACTTCGTTCAGCTGGGCCTCATATGGCGCGCGCTGCTCGTCGATGAGTTTGGTGATTTCAGCGTCTGGCGTGATCACATCCGAGAAGATCGGGATCAGCTTGTGACGGAAGCCCATCATGCGGCCATCACGCACGTCCAGATCAACGCGGCTCACGAATTTACCGTTCGAACCAGAGGCCACAACGATGGTATCGCCAACCAAAACAGGCTCGGGCAGCGCATCATGTGTGTGGCCTGACAGGATCACGTCGATGCCAGTGACCTTACCCGCCATCTGTTTATCAACGTCAAAACCATTGTGGCTAAGGCAAACAACCAGCTCCGCACCTGCGGCGCGGACTTCGTCAACCATCTGCTGCATGTTCTCGTCACGAATACCAAAGGAGTATTCAGGGAACATCCAACCAGGGTTTGCGATTGGCATGTATGGGAATGCCTGACCGATCACAGCAACTTTTACGCCGCCGCGTTCGTAGAATTTATAGGGTGGGAACAGCTCGGCTGGTTCGTCCCACTCGGCGTCGAAAATGTTCTGGCCAAGCGCGTCAAACGGCAGGCCTTCGACGATTTCATTCACGCGCTCGGAACCCAAGGTAAATTCCCAGTGGAACGTCATCGCGTCGGGCTTGAGCGCGTTCATGACATTAACCATGTCCTGCCCCTGCGTGTGATAGCAGGTGTAGCTGCCGTGCCATGTATCACCACCATCCAGCAGCAGCGCATCAGGGCGATCTGCGCGGATCGAGTTGATCACAGTGGAAACGCGGTCCAAGCCACCAACGCGGCCATAGCCTTTGGCGAGGGAGGAAAAATCATCATAGGTTAGCGCGTATGCAGAATGGCTGCCGTCTTCGATGCCATACATCTTGCGGAAATCAGAACCGGTAACATGTGGAACGGCGCCTTTGTTGCCGCCTACCCCGATGTTGATCGACGGTTCGCGGAAATAGATCGGTTTTAGCTGAGCGTGGATATCTGTGACGTGGATCAACGAGACATTCCCGAATGTATCAAACTCAAGCAGTTTATCCTGCGTGAGAGACTGCTGCGCAGCCAGCCGCCCCCAGTTGCCAAAACCCGAGCTGCCATAAAGCGCGGCAGCGGCCATGCTTGTTTGCAAAAAATCACGGCGAGAGATCATTCAGACGCTCCTGTCACGCATACATATGCGTATAATTGAATGGATTGATTGAGAAAAACCCCGCACAAGTTACCTCATGCGGGGTTCAATTTTGCTTAGTTACGAACGGATGGGCCTTCGATGCTCAGGCCGTTGCCGCGTGACGCAACATACAATTCCAAAGCAACGAATTCTTCGCTGCCCGGGTTGTAGGTTTCGGCACGGGTATCGCGCACACAGCCTTTAAAGCGTGAGTGCGAGCCGTTCAGTTTTGTGTTTTTCAGGCGGTAAACCGGAAAACCGTTGATCTGGCCTTGGCTCAGGTGGTCAGCGCGGATCATATTGCCGTAGTTGTCTTCGTGGCAATTAGCGCAGGACAGTTCAAGCTGACCCGTACGGGTGTAATACAGCTCTTTGCCCTTTTCCCACATGGATTGTGCCGGACCGTCGATTGCAACGTTAACAGGCATGCCACGTGCAACGGCGGCCAGTGCGGCCTCCATGTTGATGGCGTCGCCCTTGTCGTATTTCCACGCTTCAGCACCCATGCGGTTTTCACGACAGTCGTTCATCTGCATTTGCAGTGTACGCACTTCACCAGCCGCTTCGTTCCACTTGGGATATGTGCCTTTGACACCTGCCATGCTCTCCATGTCATTGTGACATGAGGAACAGGACTTACCCTCGGTACCCTCTGCTGTGTTCCAAGCGTCCTGCGCCTGTTCCACAAAGATCATCCCGGGGTTGTCAAAGTCATCAGCCTGCATGGCACGGGTTTCTGTACCCCGAAACAGCCAACCAGACATAACTTCGTCCAAAGTATCCGAAAGATGGTCAGGCGCAGCTGTGCGCACAACCAGTTCCAGTTCTTCGTTGACGATCAGTGTATCATCAACCGGATCAGCAATTGCACCCGTCGTGGCAAGTAACGTCGCCAAAAAGGCGCCTGTCAATTTCCGCATTTTAACCCTCCCGAGGTTTTCTGTAGTCAGCCGACAAACCGTTCGACCAATTGTGATGTTCAGCCAATCGCGATTGTTTTTGTTTCTTCGTAGACTGAGCCATCATCGTCGTACCATGTGAATTTGAAATCGCCGGCCTCTGGCACAACTGCTTCAAATTCAAGATACGGGTTTGTCGAAATCGCAGGTTCCAGCGTGACGTCGATCACGTTTTCACCGTTAAATTCACAGGTAAAGCGGTTGATAATCGAACGTGGGATCACGTTGCCTTCTTTATCTTTGCGCTGACCGGATTCCATCTTGTGGCTGATCAGGGTCTTGATGGTGATCGTATCACCAGCAGCCGCTTTTTTAGGTACTTTGACGCGAGGTTTTACACCAGATGCCATTTGAATTCTCCTCGAAGAGTTTAGCCGCCGCAGCCGCCGATTGTTACTTTGACTGTGCTTGATGCCTGGACGAAAGAGCCATCTTCAAGCTTGGCGATCGCAACAACATCCTGTGTACCTGCAAGGCGGATACGTGTGGATGCAGCGCGCGATGCTGCCAATTTGCCGAATTTGAAGGTCGCAACATTTGGCGTTGGGTTACCCATCGCCAGAACCAGAATCTCTGCCGCGGCTTCCGAGGAAACCTCGATTGGCACAGTGTTACCGTTTTCAGCAATTTCCGGAGCTGTCAGGCTGATATCGCCTGAGCCAACTTCGGCACCGCCGGTGAATTCTGCAATCATCTCATCCGCTGTTGCAGCAGATACGCGGATTGGCAGGCCTGCAATCAAAAGGGCACCTGCCCCCATTGCAATGGCATTACGTCTTGTCATTTCCATTGTGTTTTCTCCTTAAACCCGAAAAAGGTTTGGTTACTCTTTGAGTGTCGCGAGGTAAGCCACGACATCTTCAATTTGTTGGGCGCTTAGCAAAGGACCAAAGCTGTCGTCTGGTGCCTTGCCTGTGTAGGCATTGCCCGGACGGGTGAAGCCATCAACCTTGTAAAAGGACGGCATCAAGCTGTCTTCGAACATCATCTTCGCATTGGCGACGATCCCACGCAGCTCGGCTTCGCTCCAGCGCTCTCCGGCGCCGTCTAGCATTGGGCCAATTTCGCCGTGGAATGGTACATCCGCCAGATCAGAGACCTCATGACAGGCAACGCAGTTACCCTGCCCTTTGTCACCAACGATCAATCGACCATTTGCCGGATCACCAGCGACACCAGACAAGGATTGCTCAACCGCACCCTCGTTATAGCTGACCGCTGTTGGTGCGACCTCTTGCGCAAATGCTGTAGATGCAACGAGACCCGCCGTAACGGCGGTAATCACAGAAATCCTCATAAGTCCTCCCAAAGACTGTGTTGGTATACCGTAGCGCACAGGTTTGTGATGACGCAACAACAAATTCAACTAATTGAATTATACAATGTGAAGTTATTTACACAAACCCACAATTTTCCTTACTGGCTTTGCTCTGCGATCTTTCTCGCGTTGTATTTTTGAAAACTTTCGTCCCCCAAATACCCCTCTTCAACCACCCAATTCAGAATATTGAAAGTTGTGTGGCGCCCAAATGCCCCCGGCATTGTCGCGACTGCGGCCTGAGGTGCAGACAAGGAATCGCCAACCTGAGATGGAAAAAACAGAATCGTCGGCGTGAAAAGCGCCCCCCATTTCTTAACCATATCCTTCTCGGGCAGCGCGGTACCGTCAAAGTCTGTTACCTCGACATCGCCAAACATATTCATCTGCACGACAAAGAAATTCTCGTCGATGTAAGTGGCGATTTTTTCGTTCGGGAAAACTTCTTCGTGCATTTTTTTACAATAAATGCAGCCGCGCTGTTCAATGATTACCATCAGGCGCTTGCCCTCTGCCGTGGCTTCCTCAAGATCCTCATTGAGGTCTTTGAACGTGTCCCGCATCCACGGCGCCTTGTGCAGCCCATCATCCCCCAGCTCGGCGGCGAATACCCCTGTTGCACCCATGATCAAGGCGACACATGCAGCAAAAATCCTATTCATCATCTTCTCCCGATTTATCAGCCAAGCGCGCCAAAGTCCGGCAACACGGACAGCATCCACTGGGCAATGTAATTCATTGAGTTTGTTGCAATCAAAAGCCCGAAAACAATGAGCATCACACCCATGATTTTCTCGATCAGGCCCAAATGGCGGCGGAATTTCTGCATCCAGCGCATGAAAGGGCCGATAAACAGAGCCGCCAGAATGAATGGCGCGGTCATGCCGACACCATAGACAAACAGCAGCCCCGCGCCGGTAGATGCCGTATCCGCCCCCGCAGCCGTAAACAGGATCGCCGCCAGAACCGGCCCCACGCAAGGGGTCCAACCAAAGGCAAAGGCCAGCCCGATCACATAGGCGCCAAGCAGGCTCACATTAGATGTCTCGCCCGCATCCGCGCGCAATTGGCGATACAGAATGCCAATCCGCAACACGCCAAGGAAATGCAGCCCCATCACAATGATGATGGCCGCAGCGATCCAGCGCAGAATATCAAAGTATTCGCGCACCGCCTGCCCGAACATTGTCGCGGCCGCCCCCAGCCCCATAAAGATCGTAATCACGCCAGCCGCAAAGAACACCGCAGCCATCACCGCACGCATTCGTGTTTTACTATCTATTGTGGCATCTGCCGAAATCTGGTTCATACCGATGCCAGCCAGATAGCTCAGATAAAACGGAACGATCGGTAAAATACATGGCGATAGAAATGAAAGAAGGCCAGCAAATGCCGCACCTGCAAAGGTAACATCCAACATCGCAACACCCCTCCCTTGTGTTATTCACACATTCATATTAGGTTATTTGTTTAACAAAGGTCAATTTAGCATGTCTCTTAGAAGCTTTATTTTCAGCAGCATTTTCGTCACCCTCAGCGCTGTTTCCGCATTTGCTGAGGCCCAGTTGGTTATGGTCGAAGAAGACGGCTGTATGTGGTGCGCGCGCTGGAACGAAGAAATCTCGCAGATATACCCCAAAACGCCTGAAGGCCGCGCCGCCCCCCTGCGCCGTCTGGATATTCACGACGCCCGCCCTGACGATTTAGAGTTCGAACGCTCTCTCCATTTCACCCCGACGTTTGTTTTGATGGTCGATGGAAAAGAGGCATCACGCCTCGAAGGATACCCTGGCGAAGATTTCTTTTGGGGGCTTTTGCAGCAGATGCTAGGGCGTGCCGAGGTAGACTACGCAACGAACTGAAATTTACTATTTCTTAAAGAATGATTGTGCCAAAGGGCATACCCCCTTATGAACAAGCCTATTCAGCCAGAATGCGACGAAAAAGAAATTGAGACCGAGGAAAAAATGGGCCTACCTGTTTTTGATAAAGACATGTGTTCGGACGATATGGACAAAATGGCGGCCAGTGCCGTTGAGGCGTCCAACTTCCTAAAAGCGATTAGCCACGAGGGTCGTCTGATGATCCTGTGCCATCTCGCCTCGGGTGAGAAATCGGTTACCGAGCTAGAGCAGCTTTTGTCGGCGCGTCAGGCCGCAGTATCACAACAGCTTTCCCGTCTGCGCCTTGAAGGGCTGGTCACACCACGTCGTGATGGGAAGACAATCTACTACAGCTTGACAGACGAACGGCCAAAACAGATCATGGAAGTTGTCTATGAACTGTTTTGTCGAAACGCCTGATCCACAGCGCCTATATTGTGAAACCGACCTGACTGTTCGGTTTCAATAACGATGCTTGATTTCATTTCAGAGCCAATGTTGGTCGCCCTCATCGGGGGATTTGGCGGCGTTCTATTGGGTCTTGCTGCCCGTGTTGGGCGGTTTTGCACCCTTGGCGCAATCGAAGACTTGTATTACGGCGAAAGCCCTTTGCGCCTGCGCATGTGGGGCATCGCGATTGGCATCGCTGTGATGGGAACATTCGGCCTGTCCGCTTTGGGCTGGCTGGACCTTGACCAAACGCTGTTTCTTGCGCGCAAATGGAACCCCGCTGAAAGCATCGCTGGCGGCTTGCTGTTTGGCTATGGCATGGCTCTGGCTGGCAACTGTGGTTACGGGGCCTTGGCGCGGATGGGCGGCGGCGACATTCGCTCGTTCCTCATTGTCCTGGTCATGGGGATCAGCGCCTACGTGACGTTGGGTGGCCCATTGTCTGGGCTCCGCCAGTATTTATTCGGTGTAAGCGAACCTGCCCCTTACTCGGCTGGGTTTGCGCAGGGCATCTCGCAGCTTACGGGCCTGTCCATCGAGGTTTGCGGCTTTGCCATTGGCGCAATCATCTGCGCATTGACCCTGCTTAGCCGCAGCTTGCGCGCCTCCCCCAGCCACATCTTTTGGGGCGCTGTTGCTGGTGTTGCGGTCATATCTGGCTGGGCAGGCACACAATGGGTGGCAAGCAATGGCTTTGACGGCATCCCCGTGGTCACCCATACGTTCTCCGCCCCTATCGGAGAGACGATCCTTTTTGCGATGACATCCTCTGGAAACACAATCAGCTTTGGCACTGGCTCTGTCTTGGGGGTTTTGCTTGGCTCGTTTGTGGGCACACTCATCCGTGGGCATTTCCGCTGGGAATCCTGCGATGATCCCCGCGAACTGCGCCGCCAGATTTTCGGGGGTGCCCTAATGGGGATTGGCGCGATTGTTGCGGTAGGGTGCAGCATTGGCCAAGGTCTGTCCGCGTTTTCCGTTCTGGCCTATAGCGCGCCGTTGACCCTGTTTTGCATCATGATCGGTGCGGCCATTGGCCTACGCCAGCTGATCTGGGGCTTTAGCCCAAAGATCTAAAAAGCGCCCCCAAGAAAAAAGGGAGAGCATAAAGCTCTCCCCTAGTCTCGCCGCTTGGGCTCAATATTGTACCGCTCGAATTTGTTTTTGCCTGCGGCCCAAGCGTCGTCAGGGGGCGAGCGCACCCGCCCCGTGTAAAGGTGGGAAGGAACAAAGTACCGCCCCCACCCTATCTCGTATCAGCTACAGCCAGAGGTGCCGCCGCAGGTGTTGCACTTCATGCAGGTGCCGTTGCGCACCAGCGTATAGTTGCCGCACTCGCCGCAGGCCTCGCCCTCATAGCCTTGCATCTTTGCCTTAGCGCGCGCGTCCATTGACACAGCACCTGAGGTCACTGTTGTTGTTTCTGTGGCGACGGCCGTTGCGACCCCGCCATCCTCCATTGGCATGACTGCCGTCACCGTTTCTGTCGCACTGGTCTGCCCGCCCTGAAGAACGGTCAGGTTTTGCGGCACACGGTTGCGCAGATACCCCGGAGATGTGATTTGCTTCAACACTTCCAAAGACTTGGCCGCCGCGCTTTCGCTTAGCTCGGCCACATTCGCAGCGCTTTCGTCTTCACCACGGCCCAGCGTGTCAAAGGTTGCACCTTCGGGCTGAACATGGGCCAGATCAGTGCGGTCCAGATAGCTTACCGCGAGTTCACGGAAGATATAATCAAGGATCGAGGTTGCCGATTTGATGCTATCGTTACCTTGCACCATGCCTGCTGGCTCGAATTTGGTGAAGGTGAAGGCATCGACGAACTCTTCCAGCGGCACACCGTATTGCAGACCAACCGACACGGCGATGGCAAAGTTGTTCATCATGGCGCGGAAACCAGCGCCCTCTTTGTGCATATCGATAAAGATCTCGCCCAAAGACCCATCAGAATATTCGCCCGTGCGCAGATATACTTTGTGCCCGCCCACATTTGCCTTTTGCGTATAGCCCTTGCGGCGCTGAGGCATTTTTTCGCGGTGCGATTTGACGATCTCTTTAACGATGACCTTCTCAACGATTTTCTCGGCCAGAACTGCAGCTTTCTCTTGCATGGAGCCGCTCTCCAGCGCCTCTGCCGCTTCGTCATCATCCTCGACCAGCGCGGCCGCCAAAGGCTGGCTCAGCTTTGAGCCGTCACGATATAGCGCATTCGCCTTGATCCCCAAGGACCACGATAGCTCATAAGCTTTTTGGCAGTCTTCGATGGTGGCATCATTGGGCATGTTGATCGTTTTTGAGATCGCCCCCGAGATGAAGGACTGCGCCGCCGCCATCATATAGATGTGGCTGTTCACCGAGAGGTAACGCTTGCCCTTTTTACCGCAGGGGTTGGCGCAATCAAAGATGCCATAGTGCTCTTCTTTGAGGTGCGGCGCGCCTTCCAGCGTCATCGTCCCGCAAACGTGGTCATTGGCGGCCTCAACGTCTTTCTTGGAAAAGCCCAATGATTTCAGCAGGTCAAACGCAGGGTCGTTCAATTTTTCCGTCGGGATGCCCAGCACCTGTGTGCAGAACTCTTCGCCCAGCGTCCATTGGTTGAACACAAAACGGATATCAAAGGCCGAGGCCAGCGCCGCATCGATTTTGGCCAGCTCATTGGGGCCAAACCCGTGGCCCATCAACGTGGTGTGGTTGATCCCGGGGGCATTGCCGATGGTGCCATGGCCCACCGCATAGCCGACGATCTCTTCGATCTGGGCCGATCCATAGCCCAGCTTTTCCAAAGCTGCCGGAACAGATTGGTTGATGATCTTAAAGTAGCCACCGCCGGCCAGCTTTTTGAACTTTACCAAGGCAAAATCAGGCTCGATCCCCGTTGTGTCACAATCCATCACCAGACCGATGGTGCCAGTTGGCGCAATCACAGAGGTTTGCGCGTTGCGATAGCCGTTCTTCTGCCCCAGCTTTAGCGCCTCATCCCATGCGGATTTGGCAACGTCGACCAGACCATCCTGTGGGCAGTTCGCGTGATCCAGCGGGATTGGCTTTACGCTTAGCTCTTCATAACCATCGGCATCGCCATAGGCTGCTTTGCGGTGGTTGCGGATAACGCGCAGCATGTGGGCGCTGTTTTTCTGATACCCTGGGAATGGGCCCAGCTCTCCGGCCATCTCGGCGGAGGTTGCATAGGAAACACCCGTCATGATCGCCGTCAAAGCCCCACACAACGCGCGGCCTTCATCGCTGTCATAGGAATATCCCATGTTCATCAGCAGACCGCCGATGTTGGCATAGCCAAGGCCCAGCGTGCGGAAGTCATAGGACCGCTGCGCGATCTCTTTGGACGGGAACTGCGCCATCATCACCGAGATTTCCAGCGTCACAGTCCACAGGCGCGAAGCGTGGATATAGTCTTCGACCTGAAATTCACCGTCCTTAAGGAAGGTCAGCAGGTTCATCGAGGCAAGGTTGCACGCCGTGTCGTCAAGGAACATATATTCCGAGCACGGGTTCGAGCCGCGGATTTCACCATCTGCGGGGCATGTGTGCCATTCGTTTACCGTGTCGTGGTATTGGATACCTGGATCGGCACAGGCCCATGCAGCATGGCCAACCTGATCCCAAAGATCGCGGGCGCGGACCGTTTTGGCGACTTTGCCAGAGGTTCTATCGATCAGCTCCCAGTCGGCATCCTTTTCAATGGCTGTCAAAAAGCCGTTGGTGACGCGGATCGAGTTGTTCGAGTTCTGGCCCGAAACCGAGTTATAGGCCTCGGAATCCCAATCCGTGTCATAGGTCGGGAATTCAATGCCTGTGTGACCCTGCTTTGCATAATCCAACACGCGCTTGACGTATGTCTCTGGGATCGCAACCTTTTTCGCGGCGCGAATGGCTGTTTTCAGCTGTTCGTTCTTGGCAGGATCATAGGCATCCGCCTCCAGACCATCCCAAGCGGCCAGCGCTTTGAAAATCTGGTTCAGCTTCTCTTCGTGCATCTTGGAGCCCGCAACGATCGAGGCGACCTTTTGCTCTTCGAGAACCTTCCAGTTGATGAAATCTTCGATGTCTGGGTGGTCTGCGTCGACGATCACCATTTTCGCAGCGCGGCGCGTTGTGCCACCGGATTTGATCGCACCAGCAGCGCGGTCACCGATCTTGAGGAAGCCCATCAGGCCAGAAGACTTACCGCCCCCTGACAGCTTCTCTCCTGCGCCACGCAGGCTGGAAAAGTTTGTGCCCGTGCCCGAACCGTATTTAAACAGGCGCGCCTCACGCACCCATAGGTCCATAATGCCACCATCGCCCACCAGATCATCCGCTACCGACTGGATGAAACAAGCATGCGGCTGGGGGTGCTCATAGCTGGAGGTCGAGCGTGTCAGCTCGCCCGATTTGTAATCTACGTAGTAGTGGCCCTGTGCAGGGCCATCGATGCCATAGGCCCAGTGCAGGCCCGTGTTAAACCACTGAGGAGAGTTCGGCGCGGCACGTTGCGAAGCCAACATGTGGCGCATTTCATCGAAATAGCTGCGCGCATCTTCCTCGGTGGAAAAATAGCCGCCCTTCCAGCCCCAATAGGCCCATGCGCCGGCCAACCGGTCGAACACCTGCTTGGAAGACGTCTCGCCGCCCATCTCAGCGCCCTCTGCGGGCTCAGAGCGCCACAAGAACTCTGGAACGCCTTTTTCTTTGATGCGCTTCAGCTTGCTGGGCACACCCGCTTTGCGGAAATATTTCTGCGCGATCACATCTGAGGCCACTTGGCTCCAAGATTTCGGAACTTCTACGTTATCAAGTTTGAAAACAACCGACCCATCGGGATTTCGAATTTCCGAGACTGTGCTCACGAAATCCAAATCTGCGTATGCGTCTTTACCTTGAGTCGTGAAATTCCGTTCAATTTTCATCGCGCTGCCCCATTTCCAGCGTTACCATTTCAAGACGCGGCTGAGCGCGCCCAAACTCATTGCTATGCTGCAAAGTCAGACAGAGCGTCGTCCCCTAGGAAAAACCAAGGACCGCACTGATCGAACCGTCACAAAAGGACCGTTTGCCGTTACTTTACTGCTCGACTGCCTTTTAGTGTTTTATCACTACATCTTGTGGCGTCGGTATTAGCCCGCACAACTTGGCGTAGACCGACCTATCAGGTCAACGAAATTTTTATAGCTTCGTGAACATAAATCGGGTTGACGGAACATCTCGCAAAGATGGCTTTTGTCGCCGCGCGTTTCAATTCTCGGCCGTCTTGGGAATGGGCGTTTCACCCCCTCCCCCGTCGTGCCCTTTAAAAGCACGCCTTTTCGTTTGTTTAGCCTAAAAGGTTAATCAATTTGATGAAGACGGTTGAGCGATTCCCTTCTCCCGATCTGTGATTTTTTTTCACCCGTAAAAAAATTTGGCACGATCCGTGGGAACCCTTTGCGATGCTGCTAGGCCACACAATCAGACGGGGAAAACACAAAGTTTAGTAGCAAAACCGCTCATTTTATCCACAGGAGGCACACTATATAGACACCCACACAATCACATATTCGATGTTAAGCATGCGATTCTTAGCACGAGGGGAATCAACCTCGCCTAGATGTAGGAGAAAACTGTTAGGGGAAGGTGAGAAGATCTTCTGGTCCTTCCGCGATTGCGAAAGGACCAGAGAAGATATTGGGATTTTTTAGAATGGTCGGGGCGAGATGATTCGAACATCCGACCCCCTGTACCCAAAACAGGTGCGCTACCAGGCTGCGCCACGCCCCGACTGACGCTTCTTTAGCGAAGCCAATCGGGATTGAAAAGGCATAATAGTTCACTTTTCCAATCTATTTTCATCAGTCGCAATTCCAAGGCTTATCAAGGCTCGTAAAAGAAGGATGACGCAGCACATCCTTGGCCTTGATCCCCAGTCGTTTTGCCAACCCGCCGTTGATCTCCAGCACGCCTGTCAGCTTGATATCCCCTGGAGAGATCACAGTTTCGTCCAAGGGCTGCGCGCGGTGGTGAATGTGCTGAATCACCCCAAAGCGATCCACAAACAACATGTCGAGTTCGATCAGCGTGTTCCGCATCCAAAAACTCATGGCTTGCGGGCGATCATAGATGAACAGCATGCCTGTGCTGATCGGCATGCTGGGCACATTCATAAGCCCCTGCGCGCGCGTTTCTTCTGTATCGGCTACGGTAACGTTGAACGCAGCCTTGCCAAAGGCCCCTGTTATACTGACACGGTTCAGCGGACAGGCCGAAAGCGGCGTTTTTGCAGCCGCAGGAAAAGCGGCCCCTGCTGCGGCCGTCAGTCCGAGGATGAACTGTCGTCGGCTATGATGATTGTTTCCCACGCTTTTACCTCTGCGGCCATGCGGCCTCGTTTACCATCAATTACGCGCATCGCGATGGCTTCGCCGGGGGCCAGATCAGACAGGCCGGATTGACGCAGCACATCCATATGCACAAAGACATCTTCGCTTTTGCCAAAGACATTCGCAAACCCGAACCCTTTTGCCTTGTCGAACCATTTTATGCGGGCAGCCACCATCGGGCTATTTGCGATTTCCTCATGATCCAGCTCGACAATATCAGTCAGCGTTGTCTGCACGCCCTCAGGCGGTGAGATCGTCAGGATTTCGCTGGCTTGCACCCCCCGCTCGGTCTTTTGCGCCACCAACTTAACTTTGGATCCATCCGCGACCGAACTTTGGCCAAAGTTTCGCAGGACATTAACATGTAGCAAAATATCGGCTCCGCCATCCTCTGAGAGGACGAACCCAAATCCCTTTACGGGATCAAACCATTTTACTGTGCCATTCACCCGCATTGGCGCGGGCCCTGTTTCATCTAACTCTGTCATAGCCGTCAAACCGTCTTTCAAATCTTTTTAGGGGCCCACGGCCCCACCGCTCTAAAATAACGGGCGGATTTAATCTCGTCAGGGATTCAATAATGTTACGTCCCATGGTGCATCTATTGACGCGCGGCGCCACCTAAATCTGTTGTGTAGCCGCGCTTCACCGTCGCCCCAGAACTCTAACTCAAGCGGCGCCAGCCGATATCCGCCCCAAAACGGCGGGCGCGGAGGGTTATCGCCATGTTCGGCTGTCGCCTTTGCCAGCGCATTTTCCAACGCGGCGCGGTTTTCAAGCGGTTGCGATTGATCCGAGGCCCAAGCCCCCAAGCGGCTCTTTAAAGAACGAGAGGCATAATACTCATCCGCAATGGGGCCGTCTTCCCTGCTGATGATACCGCGCGCGCGGATTTGGCGGCGCAGCGTTTTCCAATGAATGACAAAGGCCGCCTTGCCTGATTGGTCCAACTCCTGCGCCTTTACGCTTCCGTAATTGGTGAAAAAGACAAATCCGTTATCTTCGATGCTTTTCAACAAAACGATGCGAACATTGGGCATGCCCTCGGCATCGACACTGCTTAGCGCCATTGCATTCGAGTCATTGATCTCCTGCGTTCGCGCCTCGGCCAGCCATGTGCGGGCAAGTGCAAAAGGATCGTCTCCGGCGAAAATACCAGTCCGCTCAGCCATCACGCATTCCTTCCCCTACTATTTTGATGCCAATCCCCTTTTGAAAATCCAAGGGCGCTTGTGGCGCGGTCGTAATTTGCGCTCAAAAAAGCTGGCATACTCTTACAATGCCACACAAATCTATCATCTCGGCACCCTGTGCAACCAAAATCACGATATCCCGTAGCGTCCCTTGATGGTTAGCAGGCAATCGCGTAGACCGAATGAAATCGTTAATGAACGGAGAATATGGCCATGTCGAACAACCTTATGGCGGGCAAACGCGGGTTAATCATGGGATTAGCCAATGACAAATCAATTGCTTGGGGCATTGCAAAACAGCTGAGTGATGCAGGCGCCGAACTGGCCTTCTCCTATCAAGGTGACGCCTTGAAAAAGCGTGTGGACCCTTTGGCAGCTCAACTGGGCTCAGACATTGTATTGCCTTGTGACGTGAGCGATGAGGCATCTATTGATGCGCTTTTTGAAGGCTTGGCCGAACGTTGGGATAACTTGGACTTTGTTGTTCATGCGATTGGTTTTTCGGACAAAAACGAATTGCGCGGTCGGTACGTAGACACCAGCCGCTCTAACTTTGCCATGTCCATGGATATTTCCGTCTATTCCTTCACCGCCGTTGTACAGCGCGCAGAGAAGATGATGAAAGAAGGCGGCTCGTGCCTGACGCTCACCTATTATGGTGCGGAAAAAGTGATGCCACATTATAATGTCATGGGCGTTGCCAAGGCTGCTCTTGAGGCATCTGTTCAGTACCTTGCCGAAGATTTAGGCAAAGATGGTATCCGCGTGAACGCCATTTCTGCGGGCCCGATCAAAACACTGGCCGCCTCTGGCATCGGTGATTTCCGCTATATTATGAAGTGGAACGAATATAACTCACCTTTGCGCCGCAATGTCACAATTGACGAAGTTGGCAAATCTGCTTTGTTCCTATTGTCTGATCTGGGATCAGGCACAACGGGTGAAAACCTGCATGTTGATGCGGGGTACCACGTTGTTGGCATGAAGGCGGTTGATGCGCCGGATATGGCCAAAGGCTAACCAAATGGCAAAAGGCACGGGGCTATGACGTTTGAACATCTGATCGCTTTTAACGCGGTATTGATCGTTTCTATTCTCAGCCCCGGCGCCGCGTTTTTGATGGCGGTGCGCAGCTCTATCTCGAATGGGCGGCGCGCTGGTATTGCGACAGGGTTTGGCCTTGGCACCATGGCCAGCCTTTGGACGCTGGCCGCGCTGTTGGGAATGGACGCTGTGTTTGCGCTGTTTCCGTGGGCCTTTGCCGTTTTGAAAACGGGCGGCGCTGTCTACTTGATTTATCTAGCCTATAAAACGTGGCGCGGCGCCTCGGCCCCCTTAAACGATGCGCCCAAGGCGCAAGGCCGCGCGTTTGTGGATGGTTTTCTGGTGAACCTTGGCAATCCCAAATCGGTTTTGTTCGCTGCGGCGGTTTTGGTTGTGGTCTTTCCGCCTAACCTGACAGCTGGTGAGATTGCCTTTGTCACGCTGAACCACTTCATCCTTGAAATACTCTTCTACACGGGCTGCGCTTTTGTTCTGACTGCGCCCGTTGCACGGGCCCGTTTTTTGCGCGCCAAACCCATCATTGACCGGATCGCCGCACTGCTGCTGGGCGGTTTGGGTCTAAAACTTCTACTACAAAGGTAATCCCCATGTCCGACACGCGCCTGCCACATGAAAAAGGTTTTCACATCAGCTGGGACCAAATCCACCGCGATAGCCGTGCGTTGGCGTGGCGGCTGGATGGCAAAGGCCCCGAAGATGGCGCATGGCGTGCCATTGTTGCGATTACACGGGGCGGTATGGCCCCCGCGATGATCATCGCGCGCGAATTGGATGTGCGCACCGTCGATACGATCTCGGTTGTGTCCTATCATTCCGGCGGCGGCAAAGCCGACCAGCGTCGCGAAGCGCAGGTGCTGAAATCACCCGATGTAGAGATGATGGGCGATGGCGAGGGTATCTTGATCATTGATGATCTCGTCGACAGCGGCAAAACCCTGGAACTGGTGCGCAAGCTGTATCCAAAGGCCCATCTGGCCACTGTTTACGCCAAACCCGAAGGCGAACCGATGGTGGACACCTTTATCACGGGCGTCAGCCAAGACACGTGGATTTTCTTTCCGTGGGATATGGCCCTGCAATACGTCGAGCCTTATCGCGGCAAAGACTAACCCCTCTCATCCCCCATCCGGATACGCACCATGACCCAGTCTCGTACCAATGCCACCTTCCCCCCTCCTGTGATGGAGGCGCGCCGCTGGCTGGAGGGTGTGACCTTTCGCGATGATCGCCCCCTGATGAACGTAAGTCAGGCAGCACCCGTTGAAGCCCCCCACCCTGACATGCGTCAGGCCATGGCCGATGCGGTGCTGCAAAACGATGATGTGCACCTATACGGTCCTGTCCTTGGCCTGCCAGAGCTACGCCAGGAACTGGCCGAGCGCACAACGCGTATCTATGGCGGACAGGTCAGTGGCGATCAGGTCTCGATCACCTCTGGCTGCAATCAGGCCTTTGCCGCTGCCATTGCCTCGCTTTGCGCCGAGGGGGACGAGGTGATTGTGCCAACCCCATGGTACTTCAACCACAAAATGTGGTTGGATATGTCTGGCGCCAAAGCCGTAGCGCTAAAATGCGAAGGCGACATGATGCCCGATCCGTGGGACGCGGCAAAACTGATCACGCCAAAGACCCGCGCAATTGTTCTGGTGACACCCAACAACCCGACTGGCGTTGAATACCCCGATGATCTGATCACAGCTTTTTACGATATCGCCAAATCGCGCGGCATCGCCTTGATCGTCGATGAAACCTACCGCGATTTTCACTCCAGCACCGATGCGGCCCACAGCCTGTTTGCGCGTGACGGGTGGGAGGATACGCTGATCCACCTCTATTCCTTTTCAAAGGCTTATCGCCTGACAGGCCACCGTGTGGGGGCCATGCTCGCCTCGCCGACCCGTTTGGCCGAGGCGGAGAAGTTTCTGGATACGGTTGCCATTTGCCCAAACCAAGTCGGCCAGCACGCGGCCCTATGGGGCATGCAGAACCTTGACCAATGGCTGGCGGGAGAGCGCGACGAGATCCTGAAAAGGCGCGCCGCAATCACCGACAACATGCCGACACTTGCCGCGCAGGGTTGGACATTGCTTGGGCTGGGTGGCTACTTTGCCTATCTGCGCCACCCCTTTGCTATGGGCAGCGCCGATCTGGCCCCAGCATTGGTGCGTGAGGCTGGTGTTTTGACCCTGCCAGGGTCGATGTTTTACCCCAAAGGCGATCCCGCAGGTGCGCGCGAATTGCGCATCGCTTTTGCGAACCTCGACAGCAGCGGAATTGGCGAACTTTTTGATCGTCTCAGCAAGGTTGAGCTGCCCCGATAATTGCCCCCTCTTGCCCCTTTGCGGCCAAGCCCTTAGACAGTCGCAAACACCGGACAAAAGGTAACGACCATGGCCCAGAAATCGAACGTCGGCAAAACCGCAATGTGGGGCCTTATGGGCCTGCTCTTTTTGGGCTTGGGCGGCTTTGGTGCAGTCAACCTCAGCGGCAACATCCGCACGCTAGGCTCCGTTGGGGATAAACCCGTATCCGTTGACACATATGCGCGCCAAATCCAGCAAGAACTGCGCGCCATCAGCCAGCAATCAGGCACGCCGATCAGCTTTCAACAGGCGCAGGGGCTGGGTCTGGACCGTGCGGTGCTAAACCGCATCATGCGCGACCGCGCCTTGGATCACGAAGCCACCGAAATGGGGCTTTCTATCGGAGACGAGCTGCTGCGGGACCGCATCCTTGAAATCCCAGCGTTCCAAGGGGTTGACGGCCAGTTTGACCGCGACGGCTATGCGCAATCCTTGCGCTCTGCTGGTCTGAACGAGGGTGAGTTCGAAACAAGCCTGCGCGAAGAGGCCGCCCGCCAGCTGCTTCAGGGTGCTATCCTAAGCGGCGTTGAAATGCCTGCGGCCTACGCCGAAACACTGGTGAAATACGTCAGCGAAGAGCGCGATTTCACGTGGGTATTGCTGGACGAAGACACGTTGGACACGCCCATCGAAGAGGCTGACGAGGCCACTTTGAAAACCTATTTCGAGGCAAACGCAGACAGCTTTGTTTTGCCCGCCAGCAAGCGGATCACCTTTGCATGGTTGAACCCGACGGACATCATTGATCAGGTTGAGCTACCCGAAGAGGAACTGCGTGCAGAATACGAGGCCCGCGCCGAGCAATATATCCAGCCCGAGCGCCGCCTGACCGAACGTTTGGTCTTTGCCGATCAGGCCAGCGCCGATCAGGCAGCCGCAGCTCTCGAAGTGGGCGGCACGACATTTGAGGCTTTGGTCGAAGACCGCGGTTTGAACCTTGCCGATATTGATCTGGGCGATGTCGCCCAAGATGCGCTAGGCGCTGCGGGTGAGGTCGTCTTTGGCGCCGAGGTCGGCAGCGTTGTCGGCCCCGCTGACAGTGATCTGGGCCCTGCCCTGTTCCGTGTGAACGCGGTGCTGCCTGCCCAGAACGTCACCTTTGAAGAAGCCGAGCCCGAGCTGCGCGATGTGCTGGCCGCTGACCGCGCTGTCCGCCTCGTCGAGGCGCAGGCCGAGGATTTTGATGACCGCCTCGCAGGGGGTGCAACATTGGAACAACTGGCTGAAGAGACCGATATGGTTTTGGGGCAGATCGACTGGACCGCAGAAAGCAGCGAAAGCCTTGCCGCATATGAGGCCTTCCGCAGCGAAGCCGCCATAGTACAAGAAGGCGATTTCCCACAGATCAAACAGCTGGACGATGGGGGCATCTTTGCGATGCGCCTGAACGAAGCCCTGCCCGAACGCCCCGCCACCTATGAGGATGTTGCCCAAGAGGTCGCCACCCGCTGGCGCGAGGATGAAATCGTATCCAAACTGCGTGTTCAGGCGGAAGCGGCCAAGACCGCCGTCGAAGGCGGCGCAACCTTCCCCGAGCAAGGTTTGACCGAACGGGTTGTTGGCGAACAGCCGCGCAGCGCGTTTATTCCCAATACGCCAACCGCCTTTATGAGCAATGTTTTCGAGATGAACGTCGGCGATATCCGCCTGCTTGAAGGTACTGATACCGTTGTTCTGGTCCGCTTGGACGCAATCGCCGCAACCGAAGACAGCCCCGAAGCGCAGGATCTGGTTGCCACCCTACGTGAGCAACAAAACGAAGCTTTGGCCCGTGGCCTGTTCGAAATCTTTTCCGCTGATACCCTGCTGCGCGCGGGGCAAACCATTGATCAACGCGCTGTAAACGCCGTTAACGTGAATTTCCAATAATATGGCTCTTACTCCTGACTTTGACAGTTTCGCCGCCCAATATGATGCTGGGCACCATCAGGTCGTCTATACGCGCCTAGCCGCAGATCTGGACACGCCCGTTTCGCTGATGCTGAAACTTGGGGGTGCCGCGGAAAACGCCTTTATGCTTGAATCCGTGACGGGTGGCGAGGTGCGCGGGCGCTATTCCATTATCGGCATGAAGCCCGATTTGATCTGGCGCTGCCGTGGCACCTCCTCCGAGGTGAACCGCGCGGCCCGTTACGACCCAGACGCCTATACGCAGATTGACGGCAACCCGCTGGACGCTTTGCGCGCTCTGATCGCCGAAAGCAAGATCGACCTGCCAGCCGACCTGCCGCAATCCGCTGCGGGGCTGTTTGGCTATCTTGGCTATGACATGATCCGTCTGGTGGAACGCTTGCCAAACGTCAATCCAGACCCGTTGGGCCTGCCTGATGCCGTCATGCTGCGCCCCTCTGTTGTTGCGGTATTGGATGGCGTTAAAGGTGAAGTGACCGTTGTCTCGCCTGCTTGGGTAACCGAGGGGCAATCTGCCCGTGCCGCCTATGCACAAGCTGCGGAGCGCGTGATGGACGCGGTGCGCGACCTTGAACGCAACCCTGCTGGCACCTCACGCGGGTTGGGCAATGCCACTGTTGCGCCAGACCCCGTCAGCAACTTTACCAAAGACGGGTATAAAGAGGCCGTTCTTAAGGCCAAAGAATATATCAAAGCCGGTGACATCTTTCAGGTTGTGCCTTCCCAACGCTGGGCGCAGGCCTTTCCTCAGCCTCCCTTTGCGCTGTACCGGTCCTTGCGCCGCACGAACCCCTCGCCGTTTATGTTCTATTTCAACTTTGGCGGCTTCCATGTGGTTGGCGCCTCCCCTGAAATTCTGGTGCGTGTGTTTGGTCAAGAGATCACAATCCGCCCCATCGCGGGCACCCGCCCACGTGGCAAAACACCCGAAGAGGATCGCGCCCTAGAGGCCGATTTGATGGCGGATAAGAAAGAGCTAGCCGAGCATCTGATGCTGTTCGATCTGGGCCGCAACGATGTGGGCCGCGTTGCCAAAATCGGCTCTGTCCGCCCAACCGAAGAATTCATCGTCGAACGCTACAGCCACGTTATGCATATCGTTTCAAACGTTGTCGGTGAGCTGCGCGATGATTGCGACGCGCTTGATGCCTTCTTTGCGGGGATGCCTGCGGGCACAGTTTCAGGCGCGCCAAAAGTCCGCGCGATGGAGATCATCGACGAGCTGGAACCAGAAAAGCGCGGTATCTATGGCGGTGGTGTTGGCTATTTCAGTGCGGGGGGCGACATGGACATGTGTATCGCCTTGCGGACCGCAGTGGTGAAAGACGAAACGCTTTATATCCAGGCGGGTGGCGGCGTTGTCTATGACAGTGACCCAGAGGCTGAATTTATGGAAACCGTCCACAAATCAGGTGCCATCCGACGCGCAGCCGAAGACGCCGCCCGTTTTGACCAAGGCAGCGGCAATAGCTAGGCCGCTGTCTGCCCTTTTACGGGATCACCAAGGATCGGTTTATCGTTACGGCGATGACGGCGCACAAGCCTCTTTTGACGTTTGTTTGAAGGGATGATCCGCGCGCTTGCCTGTGGCTGCGCGCTTTCTGCCAATTCTGGAAAAATCTCGAGTATCTCTTGATGGGCTTTGGGTGCTAACGCCCCCATTGCCATGGGCCCGCAATAAAAGCTTTCGGTTGGGGAGCCTTCAGCAAATAATATCTCGTGCTGCGCCATCACCAGATGGAAATATGTCACCTCTTTGGCTTTCTGATCCACACGAATGCCAGGCAAAGACGCCAGTTGGGTGGCGCTCAGCAGTGTTTCTTCCTCGCCAAACATCCGTTTCACCACGGAAGATCGCGCCAGAAAACGATGCTGTGGCGAGACCAGCAAATCCCGTTCAGGCAGCTCTTGGCCCAATGCGCCTGCCCTAATGCGAACAGGCCGCAGCTTTGGCCGTTCTTCCAGTGCTTTTTTGTCAAAGCTCTGGGACAAGACCGCCAAAACCGGCTGATAGCCCCGATCCAAGGTCATCAAAAGGTCGCCTTCCTGCAAGGCCTCTACAGGCTTGGGCCCCTTATCGGTTTCAATCAGCGCCCCCGTCACAAAACAGGCGACATAGTCTTGGTATTCGTTGTTTTGCTGGTGTGACGTCCGTTCGGTATCGAAACTATAACTGGTGCCAGCGATCAAAGGCACGGTCGAGACAAGGCCGTCAACGGCCCCCTGTTGGTATCCATCCCCCCCAAAGTGGAACGACGTCACCTTGTGACCAGAGGCCGAATTGATAAGATCATAGGCCGTATTGATCGACGTTCCCGCCGCAAAGGCATTCCCGTCGATGGTCACCGCATTTGTTAAAACCTGAGAGCCATCAACCTCGTCGAAAACCAGATCATCATCGGTAACTTCAATCAACGTGGGCGTTGCCCCCGCAACAAGGGTCAGCGTGAAAATTGGCACGCCATCGGCAGAGGCCCCCGATTCAATCGGCAAGCCTGAGACAAAGTCGCTAGGGCTGTAAACATATAGAAACATAGGTCTATCCAAGGTTTTGATCCCTTTGGATAGACGATGATTTCAGCAAATTTGAGGCAAATTTCTATCGGATGTGAGGCAAATTATCCGCTATTGGGCCAGCAAAACAGCCGATACAGGTGCCAAAGCAACTGATCCCGCGCGATCAGCCAAGCCCCAAACCAGCAAGGCCTCAATGGTTTCCGCCCGCAAACGGCCCAGCATAATCACGCCCCCCTCTTGGCCAGCCTTAAAGGCCGCCTGATCCAGAAACCGGCGGATGACGCGCGCATTTTGGCCCGCACTGTCAAAGTCCCGAAACACAGGAGCCGCGGGCACACCTTCTTTGACTGCCAGTTTCGGCATCGAGTTTAACCCTTTGCTTTGGGTGACCAAACCATGGCCGCTCGCCTTGAGGATACCTGTCACTTGATCAGCCACTGCGCGAGAGTTTTGCAACCCTTCGCCAGTGCCTTCCAGAACGCCAACGATTTCAGGAAGGCCATTCAAGGCAACGTTCAGGGAAACTTCGGCATCCGTAGGCTGCGCGCCCTGCGGCAGGTCCACCATAGCAAGCACGTCAAACCCTTCTGCACGGTAACGCTCCATCCGTTTTGCAGCGTCAAGCAGACGAACATCTACAGCAAAGCTAACCGGATAAGGAAAGCGCGACAGCGCTGGCAAGCCGATTTCATTTGCCTCCAGATCGACACCATTATCCATCAAGACAATACTCATGAGAGGCTTGCCCTCTGGGTTTTCAAAAGGTTGCGCGTAGTTGCGCAGCGGCGTTTCGTCCTGCGATGTCGCGGCCGAGGAAGAACGCTGCACAAGAACCTGTGTTTCCTCTGCCTGCGCAGATCGGTTGATCAAGGTGCTGGCAGGGGTGCCAATGGTGGGCCGCCCCGAGGCAGAGCCCAACGCCGCCACCTGCGTTCCTGGTGTTTGCACCACGCGGGGTTTCGGGGCCGATGCCACCTCTGTGTCCTCTTGTTGGTCCGGCGCGGGAGCGGGCGGAACGACAACAAGGATTTCTTCCCCCTCTTGCGCTGCCTCTAGCGTCTGTTCTTGTTCCTGCGCTTGCAACACGGGTTGCACAGGGGCCGCTTCACCCGAAATCAACCGATCGGCAAGCACCCCATCGGCGCTGTCGTCGGGAATCATTGGTGCTAACGCCTGAGGGTTTGTCAGGACAGGCGCTTCTTCTTCCAGATGCGCCACAACCCCGCCTGGCAAGGGGCGCGGAACAGTCAGATTATCCACCGCCCCTGTCTGCGGCTGCGGCAAAGGCGATGGCACATTTACAACGTGATCAGTTACATCACTATCTACGCTGCTCAACGCAGAGGGCTGCGGCGTCAACGCAGCTGTTTCAACTGCAGGCGCGGTCACAGGCGCGGAAGCGACAGGCAAATCGGCAACAGCTGTTTCCAGATCGCTGGCCACTTCGGGTGCCAAGGCCGCAGCAACAGGTTCTTTCGGCAGGTCTTCGCCAGCGGGGGTGCGCAAACTGATCTGTGGCTGTTGGACCGCGCTGTCAGATTCGCCCGATACTGTCACAGAAGCCTGCGGTGTGACCTGTTCGGGTTCCGCAACAGTTTCCGCAATGCCCAGTTCTGGCGCGGCTTGCGGCTCGATCGGAACCAATACCGATACCACCCCTGCAACGCCGACGCTAAAGATCGCGCCCAAGCCAATACCGCTCAAAATACCCTGTGCCATAGCAATTGCACCCTTGTCCTGTTATTTCCAACATGCCGCTTCCGGAATATTATGCTCCGGTTATTGCAGCCTGCGGCGGTCCTGCCCCTTGACGATTGCGTCCAAGACTGACCATCTACCCGTGCTAACTATATACCCCGTCTACACGCCTTCTCTAGTCCTAATACGAAGTTTCCCAAAGATGCTCTTGTTGATCGATAACTATGACAGCTTCACCTATAATCTAGTGCACTATCTGGGGGCGCTCGGCGCCGAGATGGACATCCGCCGCAACGACACGCTGAGTGTCGAAGACGCGCTGGCGCTGCGCCCTGCGGGGATCGTGCTATCCCCTGGCCCATGTGATCCTGCGCAGGCTGGGATTTGTCTGGCCCTCACCAAGGCCGCCGCAAAAGAAGGCATTCCGCTGCTGGGCGTCTGTCTGGGGCACCAAACCATCGGCGAGGCCTTTGGCGGCAAGGTTGTGCGCGCGGATGAGATCGTACATGGCAAGATGGGCCAGATGCGCCACACGGGCAAAGGCCTGTTTGCTGGGCTGCCCTCGCCCTTTGCGGCGACACGCTATCATTCTTTGATTGTTGAGCGCGCCTCCCTCCCCGATTGTCTGGAAATCACCGCTGAATTGGAAGATGGCACCATCATGGGCCTGCAACATCGCGAGCTACCAATCCACGGCGTTCAATTTCACCCCGAATCCATCCGCTCCGAGCATGGCCATGCGCTGCTCGAGAATTTCCTCAAGGAGGTGAAACAGCCCGCATGAGTGAACGCCTAAAGCCCCTTATCGACGCATCCGCCAATGGCCCCCTCACGCGCGAGCAAGCCGAACAAGCCTTTGGCATCCTGTTTGAAGGCAAAGCCACGCCCAGCCAGATCGGCGGCCTTTTGATGGCGCTGCGTACACGCGGTGAAACCGTTGATGAATACGCCGCAGCAGCCGCAGTCATGCGCGCCAAATGCAACGCGGTTGTCGCGCCTGCTGGGGCGATGGACATTGTTGGTACAGGTGGCGATGGCAAGGGGACGCTTAACATCTCAACCGCGACAGCCTTTGTTGTTGCGGGGGCTGGTGTTGTTGTTGCCAAACACGGCAATCGCAACCTCAGCTCTAAATCTGGTGCCGCTGATGCGCTGACGCAGATGGGGCTAAATACAATGGTTGGCCCCGCTGTTGTGGAAAAGGCGCTGAAGGAGGCGGGCATCGGTTTTATGATGGCGCCGATGCATCACCCTGCGATTGCCCATGTCATGCCCACACGTTCCGAACTTGGGACGCGGACCATCTTTAACATCCTTGGGCCGCTGACCAACCCTGCGGGGGTCAAGCGCCAGTTGACTGGCACCTATATGCGCGATCTTACGCGCCCCATGGCAGAAACGCTCAGGCTGCTCGGGTCAGAGGCCGCGTGGCTGGTACATGGGTCTGACGGCACGGATGAGCTCACCATCACGGGCGTCAGCTGGGTTAGCGCGCTTGGCAAAGACGGCGTGATCAACGACATCGAAATCCACCCCGAGGATGCAGGCCTGCCAGAACACCCGTTTGAGGATATTGTCGGCGGCACCCCCGAAGAAAACGCGGTGGCCTTTAACGCGCTGCTGGATGGTGCGAAATCGGCCTACCGCGATGCTGTTTTGTTGAACTCGGCCGCTGCGCTGCTGATCGCGGATGCGGCACCGGACCTGAAAACAGGTGTCGAAATGGCCCGCGCCAGCATCGATTCTGGCGCAGCACGCGACAAAATCACCGCCGTTGCCCGCATCACCCAAGAAGCGTGATGTTTGATCTCAGCCGTTTGGGCGCATGGCGGGAGCTGCCGTTTTTCGAACAGACATTACCCGACATCGAAACGGCCCTTGCCGCTGAAACGCGGCTAGTGCTGCCACCGCCCGATTTGGTGTTTAACGCGCTTGAACGTGTACAACCCGACGATGTGCGCGTCGTAATCTTGGGGCAAGATCCCTATCACACCCCGAAAAAGGCACATGGGCTTGCCTTTTCGATCACCGCCGACTTTGGCGGGCGGCTAGATAGTCTTGGCAATATATTCAAAGAGTTGGAAAGCGATCTGGGCCTTCAGCGCAGCCGCACCCAGCTAGATGATTGGGCGGATCAGGGCGTTTTACTGCTCAACACCATCCTTACTGTGCCGCAGGGCACTGCCAAAGGACACGCCAAGCTGGGGTGGCAGACGCTCACCGATCAAATTTTAACCCGCCTTGCGGATCAGCCCCGCGCCTATCTGCTGTGGGGTGGCCCTGCGCAAAAGGCTGCAAAAGCTGTTGAGGGTGAGAACAACTTTAAACTCGAAACGGCCCACCCTTCCCCGCTGTCGGTACATCGCGGCTTCTTTGGCTCGCAGCCGTTTAGCCGCACCAATGCGTGGTTGCGCAGGCAGGGCCATAGGTCCATAAACTGGGGCGATCCGGAGGCACTATGACACAGACTATCCTAGAAAAAATCAAAGCATATAAACTCGAGGAGGTTGCTGCCGACAAGCGGACGACGCCTTTGTCAGAGGTTGAGGCGCTGGCCGCCAATGCCTCGCCTGTGCGCCCCTTTGCCGAAGCGCTGTTTGATGCCTCAAAAGAAAACTATGGCCTGATCGCCGAGATCAAAAAGGCCAGCCCGTCCAAAGGCCTGATCCGCGAAGATTTCCACCCTGCCGAACTGGCCAAAGCCTATGCCGAAGGCGGCGCGACCTGCCTTTCCGTGCTGACCGACACGCCCAGCTTTCAAGGCGCCAAACAATTCCTGATCGATGCACGCGCCGCCTGTGATCTGCCAGTCCTGCGCAAGGACTTTATGTATGACACCTATCAGGTCGCCGAAGCGCGCAGCATGGGCGCCGATTGCATCCTGATCATCATGGCCAGCGTTTCGGATACACAGGCCAGCGAATTGGAAGACGCGGCGATGCATTACGGTATGGATGCGCTCATCGAAACCCATAACGCCGAAGAGCTGGAGCGCGCGCTGGCACTGAAATCGCGGATGATCGGGATCAACAACCGAAACCTGAACACCTTTGAGACAACCCTTGATACCACCCGCACCCTGTCCAAACATGTCCCGGGTGAACGGATGATGGTCTGTGAAAGCGGGCTGAACAGCCCCGAAGACCTTGCCGATATGGCGCGTTATGGCGCGCGCAGCTTCCTGATCGGGGAGAGCCTCATGCGCCAAGAAGACGTTGCATCGGCAACGCGCCATTTGCTGGCAAACCCTTTGCGCGCGGGGGGCATGTAATGGGACTGACGCATTTTGACGGCGACGGCCATGCGCATATGGTTGATGTATCGGACAAGGCAGTGACCTCGCGCATCGCGACTGCCGAAAACCACATCAAGATGCAGCAAGAAACCTTTGATATCATTACAGAAGGCCGCGCCAAAAAAGGTGACGTTTTGGGCGTTGCACGGCTTGCCGGTATCATGGCTGCGAAAAAGACATCCGACCTGATCCCGCTATGCCACCCGCTGCCGATCACCTCGGTTTCGGTTGACCTAACGCCCGATCCCGACCTGCCCGGTATTCGCATTGTTGCCACTGTCAAAACCACAGGCCAGACAGGCGTTGAGATGGAGGCGCTTACCGCGGCATCCGTCACCGCCCTCACCGTCTATGACATGAGCAAGGCCGTTGATAAAACGATGGAAATCGGCGGCCTGCGCGTGACGTTAAAAGACGGCGGGAAATCAGGCCGCCACACGGCGCCATGATCACCGTCGACGAAGCGTTAGGGCATCTCTTTTCCCTGACCCAGCCAACAGAGGTCGAGCTGGTCTCCTTGCGCCAAGCTGGCGGTCGTGTGCTGGCTAAGGATGTTTTTGCAACGCGCACCCAGCCGCCCTTTGCGGCCTCGTCTATGGATGGCTACGCACTGCGCCGCGACGAGGTGGAACCAGATGCCCTGTTTAAGGTGATCGGTGAATCCGCCGCTGGCCACCGCTTTGACGGTGAGCTGCGCGCGGGCCAAGCCGTGCGTATCTTTACCGGCGCGCCCATCCCTGATGGCGCCGATTTTGTTGTGATCCAAGAGGACGTCACCCGCCGCGGTGACCTGATCACTCTGGGCCATTCCATCGGTGAAAAAGACAACATCCGCCCAGCGGGTGGCGATTTTACCGAAGGACAATCCGTCGCCGCGCCGCGCCGCCTTCGCCCTGCTGACATCGCCCTGCTGGCCGCGATGAACATCGCCCAAGTGCCCGTTTTCCGCAAACCTGTGGTTTCCATCCTCGCCACGGGGGACGAGCTGGTCCAACCGGGCGAAGCCCCCGGCCCTGACCAGATCATCGCGTCCAACACCTATGGGCTGGCCGCACAGCTCGAGGCGCTAGGCGCTGATACGCGGATGATGCCCATCGCATCTGATAACGAGGGGTCTTTGCGCCGCAGCTTTGAGCTGGCTCAGGGGTCGGATTTGATCGTCACCATTGGTGGCGCTTCTGTTGGCGATCACGATCTGGTGGCCCCTGTCGCGGCCGCCATGGGCATGCAGCAATCGTTTTACAAAGTCGCCATGCGCCCGGGCAAGCCGCTGATGGCGGGAAGATTGGGCAGCTCTGCTATGGTCGGCCTTCCCGGTAATCCGGTATCAGCGATGGTCTGCGGTACGATTTTTGTCGCCCCAATGATCCGCGCGATGCTTGGCCTTGGCCAGCAAACCGCCCCCCGCCGCAAGGCCGCTTTGGCCAAAGATATCCCCTCTAACGGTCCTCGCGAACACTACATGCGCGCCAGACTAGATGACCAAGGCCGCGTCATCGCAGAGAACCGACAAGACAGCGCCTTGTTAAGCGTTCTGGCCGTTGCAGATGCCCTATTGGTACGCCCTCCGTCAGATCCGGCACAGCCCGCAGGAACAATTGTCGAGATTATCGATATCTAAAATAGTTGACACAAAACGAGAACGTCCCTAGAACAAAAAGAGACAATGGGGACGAGGAATGTACTGTGCTGACGAAAAAACAACTCGATCTACTGGCTTTCATTCACAAACGCGTTCAGCGCGATGGTGTGCCGCCCAGCTTTGATGAAATGAAAGAAGCGCTTGATCTGCGGTCAAAATCTGGCATCCACCGCCTGATCACGGCGCTAGAGGAACGCGGTTTCATCCGCCGCCTTGCCCACCGCGCCCGCGCTATCGAAGTGGTCAAGCTGCCAGACAGCATGTCTGCCGCTGGTTTCTCTCCGCGTGTGATTGAGGGCGATATGCCTGACACGCCTGCCGCTGCCGCACCTGCTGCCAACCAACCCGTCACCACAATCGAAGCGAGCGAGTTGCCCGTGATGGGAAAAATCGCGGCTGGTGTCCCTATTGAGGCGATCAACCAACGTTCGCACGGGGTGACGGTGCCAAATGCGATGCTAGCCGGCGCTGGTGCGCATTATGCGCTAGAGGTCAAAGGGGACTCGATGATCGAGGCGGGCATTAACGATGGTGACGTTGTTGTCATTCGTGAATCTGCCGTGGCAGACGATGGGGACATTGTTGTCGCCCTCGTTGAAGACCATGAAGCCACGCTAAAACGCTTCAAGCGCAAAGGCGCAGCAATCGCATTGGAAGCTGCAAACCCTGCCTATGAGACACGCGTGTTCCCCGCAGATCAGGTAAAGGTTCAAGGGCGCCTTGTCGGGTTAATCCGCTCTTACTAACAGATCATCATCAATGGGAAATCTTCTGCGCGTGCCGTTGGCGCGCGCGCAGTGGCCTAGGATCAGGCCAATGCGTCCACAACCGATCCCCTGAAACCTCGCGTGCGGTTTGGACAATTTTGGGCCCGTCCCTTTCCATTGAAATCGCCAAAGCCCCCGTCGTTTTGAGGCGATCTGGATCATAGACCATACAAGGCAGCCCTAGACGCTCAATCGGTACCGAACTCACCACCAGCTGGCCTTTGGTACATGTATCAAAGGCTGCAACCGCGCGTTTTCCTGATAGGTGAACCACCTGCCCCGCCTTGTCCCACTTTGTCGCGGCGATGTATTGGCCCGCTCCATCGCCATCGTTTTCCAGCCAGTTTCGGGCAACAAATCCCGCGCCCCGCTCTTTGCTGAGCGCGCGGCCCTGATCGGTCCGCACCCCAACCAGCGCCCCAGTATCAGAAACCAGAATATCTGGGCGATTTGTCCCGCCCCAAACCACGAAGGATGCAGCCATTGCGATGATCCCCGACCAACGAAGCACACCGCGCCACAGGATAAGCGTCAAAAACCCCAGCGCCAGCAAGGGGATCACCCAACCGTCTGGCGCCACAACATAAACCCGCGACTGGGGGAGGTTCGCAACAAAATCTGCGACAAACAATATCCAGCGAACACCAAGCCCCATAGCCCAAAGGCCGATCACCTCCAGCCCGAAGGGCGCAAGCACTGCTGCCAATACCGCCGCAGGGATGACCAAAACGCCCATCAAAGGCACGCAAGACAAATTCGCGAGCAGCCCATATTGGGCAATCGCATTGAAATGCGCAGCAGCGATTGGCGCGGTTGCAATGCCCGCAACAGCCGAAGAAATAAAAACCGCGCTAACGGGTTGAAACCACCTTGGGCCAAGGGCGATTTGTTTGTCCCGCATCCAGCCGAACACAGCGACCAGCGCAGTTGTCGCCGCAAATGACATTTGAAACCCCGGCCCCATCAAAGCTTCGGGGCGAAGGGCCAAAACGATGGTCGCTGCAATTGCGACGCCGCGCAAACTGATGGCACGGCGACCAATCATCAAAGCACATAGCGCCACCGCGACCATGATAAACGCCCTTTGCGTGGCGACATTCCCACCAGACAAGGCCAAATACCCCGCAGCAACCACCAGCGCCCCCGCTGCGGCCAAACTGCGCGCGGGTATGCGCAAAACCAACGCAGGGATTAAGGCAAACAAAATCCGCAAGGCGCCAAATACAACGCCCGACATCAACCCCATGTGCAGCCCTGAAATCGCCAGTAAATGCGCCAGATTGCTCGCCCGTAGATCCTCCAGCGCGGATTTGCTTATCGCGGATCTATCTCCTGTTGTGATCGCAGCTGCAAACCCGCCAATATCTCCTGCCAAAACGCTTTGGATTTTATCAGAGGCGGCCATGCGCAGCCGAAAAACCCCCAGCCCCGCCTTTGGTGCATCAACACCCATCAAAGGGGTCCGCGCATAGCCAACAGCCCCAAGCCGGACAAACCACGCATGACGTTGGAAATCAAAACCACCCGGTTCAACAGGGCCCGAAGGCGCAGAGAGATGCCCCGTTATCATCACCCTCAAACCTGGCTCGGCGATGATGTCCGCGGAGCGATCCCCATGCAAGGACAGGCGTACGCGCAGGGGTGTTTGCTGTGGCCTGACCCGATCCAGCACCACTTGATCCAGCGTGAGGCGCAGCGCATCCGACTGGCTGCGATCCATCGCCACAATCCGCCCCTCAACAGCGCCGTAATAGCTGAATTTCAACACTGGCCCAGCGACGTAATGCGACCGCGCCGCCGCCAGCACAAAGCCAATTGCGATTAACATCATAGCAACCGCCAAAGGGCGCAGGGTTTCGGGCAACAGGCGGGCAAATGCTGCAATAGCCACGCCCCCCGCCAACACGGACCAAATAAATCCCCCTGAGGGTTCCCATGTAAGGCTAAAGAAACCGCCGATCCCAACCGCAAGAAACACTGGAACCCAGCCAAACAAAGCGCCACGTTGCGCGCGCATCATCTGGCCCAAGACCGATCCCACGCCCATTGCTTGCCCCCGTTCGCTGCACTGGATAGACAGACCAAAACCTTATGCTGTGGGTGGTTACCAATTCGTAAACGTAAGCGAAACGTTAAGCCCCGCCCCCCAAATACACCCGAAAGGACGCCTCATGTGCTCTGAAATCGTTACCCGCTTTGCTCCGTCTCCGACAGGCTTCCTTCATATTGGTGGGGCGCGAACAGCCTTGTTTAACTGGCTTTATGCCCGTGGCCGTGGTGGGAAATTTCTGCTGCGCATCGAAGACACAGACCGCGCGCGCCACACCCCAGAGGCAACCGAAGCGATCCTTCAGGGTTTGGCATGGCTCGGCTTGGATCATGACGGTGATGTTGTCAGCCAGCATGAAATGGCGCCGCGCCATGTAGAGGTGGCCAATGCTTTGTTGGAAAAAGGCGCTGCATTCAAATGCTTTGCCACCCAAGAGGAAATCGAATCGTTCCGTGAAACCGCGCGCGCCGAAGGCCGCAGCACGCTGTACCGCTCTCCTTGGCGGGACGCTGATCCGTCCAGCCACCCTGATGCGCCCTATGTTATCCGGATCAAAGCCCCTGATGGCGGCCAGACCATCATCCGTGATGTCGTTCAGGGGGATGTGAAAATCGACAATGCGCAATTAGACGACATGATTCTGCTGCGCTCGGATGGGTCACCTGTTTATATGCTGGCAGTTGTTGTGGATGACCACGATATGGGCGTGACACATGTGATCCGCGGCGACGATCACCTGAACAACGCTGCCCGCCAAATGATGATTTACGAAGGCATGGGCTGGGATATTCCTGTGTGGTCGCACATTCCGCTTATCCACGGTTCTGACGGCAAAAAGCTGAGCAAACGCCACGGCGCATTGGGTGCGCAGGAATATCAGGCGATGGGGTACCCAGCAGCAGGCATGCGCAACTACCTTGCCCGTCTGGGATGGAGCCACGGGGACGATGAATTTTTCAGCGACGCACAGGCCAAAGAATGGTTCGACATTACGGGCATTCGCAAAAGCCCAGCCCAGTTTGATCTGAAAAAGCTGGAAAACATCTGTGGCCAGCATATTGCAATCTCGGATGACGCAGCGTTGGTGCAGGAAATCCAAGCCTATTTGGCTGCGGCAAATCAACCAATGTTCACAAATGCGCAATTTGAGGGTTTGGAACGTGCAATGTATTGCCTGAAAGAACGGGCCAAGACACTGCCGGAACTCATTGAAAAAGGTCACTTTATTCTTGCCGAGCGCCCTCTTGCCATGGATGAGAAAGCGGCAAAGAACCTCGATACGGTATCCCGTGGTATACTGAAAGAATTGACGCCGCATCTGCAAGATGTTAGCTGGGATCGAGAAACGCTAGAAGAGGCTCTGAACGGCTTTGCAGCTGCGAAAGAGACCAAGTTCGGCAAGCTGGCAGGCCCCCTTCGTGCGGCTCTGGCCGGACGGGCTGTAACACCTTCTGTTTTCGATATGATGCTGGTGCTTGGCCGAGATGAAACGCTGGCCCGCCTGACAGAAGCTGCATCCTGAGACAGTCGTAAATCTGTCATTAAGGATATGGTAGATAGATAGAAATCGGACGCGCTGGTTTTGACCAGTGCCTTGCCGAGGGCGCATGCCCGATAAACAACCTAGAAGGGGATAATTATGGCCGAAAGTACAAAATCAGCGACTCTGACCGTCGGAGACAAGACAGTAGAGCTTCCGATCTTTACGCCAACTTCCGGTCCTGACGTTCTGGATATTCGCAAGCTGTACAGCCAAGCGGGTGTCTTTACGTATGATCCCGGTTTCACGTCGACTGCGTCTTGTGACAGCACCATCACCTTTATTGACGGTGACGAAGGGATCCTGACCCACCGTGGTTACCCGATTGGCGAATTGGCCGAAAAATCCCACTATCTCGAGGTTTGCTACCTGCTGCTTTATGGTGAGCTGCCCTCCCCCACACAGTTGGAAGATTTCGAAAGCCGCGTCACAAACCACACCATGCTGCACGAGCAGATGATGAACTTTTTCCGTGGGTTCCGTCGTGATGCGCACCCAATGGCCGTTATGGTGGGTGTTGTTGGTGCGATGTCAGCATTCTACCACGACTCGACCGACATCAACGACGAATGGCAGCGTGAGGTGGCTTCGATCCGCCTGATCGCCAAGATGCCGACCATCGCTGCGATGGCCTATAAGTATACGATCGGTCAGCCGTTTGTTTATCCGCGCAACGATCTGGATTATGCATCCAACTTCCTGCGCATGTGTTTTGCAGTGCCTGCCGAAGATTACGTTGTTGATCCGATCCTGAGCCGCGCAATGGACCGTATCTTTACCCTACACGCGGATCACGAGCAGAACGCCTCGACGTCCACTGTACGTCTGGCCTCTTCTTCTGGCGCAAACCCGTTTGCTTGTATTGCTGCTGGTATCGCTTGCCTTTGGGGCCCTGCACACGGCGGCGCAAACCAAGCATGCCTAGAAATGCTCAAGGAAATCGGCACCCCCGATCGCATTCCTGAATTCATTGCCCGCGCCAAGGATAAAAACGATCCCTTCCGCCTGATGGGCTTTGGCCACCGCGTTTACAAAAACTTCGATCCGCGCGCGACTGTGATGAAGCAGTCTGCAGACGAGGTGCTGGAACTGCTGGGTGTTGAAAACAACCCGATCCTTCAGGTTGCTAAAGAACTCGAAAAGCAGGCGTTGGAAGATCCGTATTTCGCAGACAAAAAATTGTTCCCGAACGTGGACTTCTATTCCGGTATCATCCTCGAAGCGATGGGCTTCCCCACGTCGATGTTCACGCCGATCTTTGCCTTGGCGCGTACTGTTGGCTGGATTTCCCAGTGGAAAGAACAGCTCAACGATCCGCAGCTGAAAATCGGTCGCCCACGTCAGCTTTACCAAGGTGCTGATGTGCGTTCTTACGTGGATATCGAGAAACGATAACCGACCCGATTTCGCGATATTTACCGCCGGTAGCTTTCAGCTGCCGGCGGCTTTTTTATGGCCCTTAGAAAGGGACAAAATTGTGGCATGAATAGGGCACCCTAAATCCCGTCGCGCGCACGCCACTGCCCTTCTCTCCCTCTTACGATCCTTATTCCCCCACCCCAGCTTATTGGCGCGTGCCTGTAAACTATGGCCCAAAAACAAGCCGCGAATCATCTTCAGCCTTCGAGAACTTCCACATTCCTGATTCGGGAAAAGCCGCACGCTTCAGTTGATTTGGTCACATTTCGCGCACTGGATTGTGACAGAATTTGGCAAAACATGGCCAAACTTAGGCATTGTTTCGCCTGAATACACAATGGTTAACGCAAGCTTGACCGCTCGGGGGATGGTTGCATAGTCAGTATCAACAGCCACGCAAAGGGGAACTATTGCTATGTTAATGTTACTAGGACTTGCACTACCACTCGCCGCTCTAGGGTTCGCCTTTGACGGGGGTTCTGATGATGAAGATTCAGTTGAACTGGTCGGAACGGAAGCGGATGACCGCTTTGAAGGTGAGCTGGGCGACGACTTTATCGATGGCCAGGCTGGCGATGATGTTATGAATGGTCGCGCTGGCAACGACACGATCTTTGGCCGCGAAGGCGATGACGTTCTGCAGGGCGAAGATGGCGACGACATGCTTTGCTCGGGCGATGGTGATGACGTTATTACGGGCAACACCGGTCAGGATCTTCTTGAAGGCCAAGAGGGCAATGATTTCGTTTCAGGCGATTATGGTTGGGATACCGTTCGTGGTAACGAAGGCGAAGATACGGTTATTGGTGGTCGCGGCGGCGATGTACTTGCCGGCAACCAAGGTGACGACGTGCTGTTCGGTGGTATCATCGAGGGTGTTCCGCTCAACCTCGAAGAGTTGACCGAACTGCGCGACGGCGGTTCTCTTGCTGACATCAACGGTGGCATTGACATGCGTGACGACAGCCTAGGCAACGAGCTTTATGGCGGTAGCGGAAACGACCAGCTGATCATTGGTTCGGGCGACCAAGCCACGGGCGGTACGGGCGAAGATACCTTCAACATCATGTCCGAACAAAACACAGTAATGATGGCAACCATTACCGACTTTGATACGGCTGAAGATGCGATCACCGTCATTGTCGAGGATACTGCAGAAGATGCAGACATCACCGTAAGCGAAGACGGTGGGGACGCCGTGATCCAGATGGGCGACACTGTTCTAGCACGTGTGGAAGGTGCTGGTGGTACGCTTCAGGCTGAAGATGTGACGCTTGTTGCTCAGAATGCCATTGAGGCAATGTTCGACCCGAACGGTGCTGCTGCCTGATCCTGAAGGCCTGACGTAGGGGGTGGGTGTTTGCCACTCCCTACACACATCTCGCGCCAGCCTTACAGGAGTCCCCCCACATGGCACCAACAACACCTCATAACATGTCAGACCGCTATCATTGGTCCCAAGCAAAAAGCCTGATGCCCCTGACAGCAAAATGCGAAAAAGGTCCGATGGGCGCCTTAGTTCCTGACGTCCAAGGAGATGAAGACCACATCGCTGTCGTCTACGACAAAGGTGACACCCCGCCGGAAATAACAATCAAACAAGTCTCTGGCACTGTGCATACGGTTCTTGCAAACGGCATCGCTGTTGCAGTCATCGCCCGCGCAACAGGCAAAGTGCCCACTGCCTCGGATGTCTTGCTGGTTGAACGTAGCGTTCAACCCTGACAAATTTCAAAACGGAAACGAAAAAGGCCGCTGCATTTGATTGCAGCGGCCTTTTGTTCATTATGATCTAGGGCTTAGCGGCCTTCAAACTTTGCAGCGCGTTTTTCGGTAAAAGCCAAAACACCCTCTTTGAAATCACGGGACTTGCCGCATTTCCCTTGCTCTTGCGCCTCAAGCGCTAGCTGCTTTTCGTAATCATTTCCCCAAGTTTCGCGCAGAACCGTTTTAACGGCGGCATAGGCTGCTGTTGGTCCCGCAGCCAAATGTGCGGCCTTGGCACGCCAATGCGCCTCAAACTTATGGTCTTCAACCGCTTCCCAAATCATGCCCCAATCGTCGGCCTGACGGGCGGTGATTTTATCGGCAAACAATGCCGCCCCCATCGCCTTGGCCATCCCCATCTGGCGCGGCAACGCATAGGTTCCCCCCGCGTCAGGGATCAGGCCAATGCGGGTGAACGCCTGTAGGAAATACGCGCTCTCGGTGGCGAAAACCACATCGGCCGCCAGAGCCAGATTTGCCCCCGCCCCGGCCGCAGGGCCATTCACCGCAGCAATTGTTGGCACGGGACATTGCGTAATCGCCCGCAACATCGGCGCATATTCATCGCGCAAAGTACGTTCCAAATCGATCGAAGTGGCATTTGCGCGGTCGCCAAGATCCTGCCCTGAGCAAAACGCCTTGCCCGCGCCCGTGATCACAACCACCCGCGCCTCGCGCCCTGCTCTGGCAAAGGCGTGCTCAATCTCGGCGCGCATCTGCGTGGTTAGCGCGTTGTATTTATCCGCGCGGTTCATCGTTATGACGGCCATACCATCATTCACTTCGTAAGTGATTGTTTGATAGTCCATGGAGTCCTCATCCTAGTATTAAAATTTTACCTAAGGTAACAGACCAACGGTTTTGCACCAGTTAAACGGCGCGTTACTTCTTTAATATCTGCTCAAGCGCGGCAGCTTCTTCGCGGCTTAGACCTTGGTCTTGTGGCGCTGCGGCGCGGCTGCGACCGCGCAAGTAAAAGACACCAGATAAACCCGCCAATAATAACATGAGAGGCCCCGCCCCCCATAAAATCCAATTCGCCCCACCGTGCGTTGGCTTTAGCAAAACAAACTCGCCATAGCGGGCGACGATAAAATCGACAGCCTCGGTATCGCTATCCCCTTCGGTGAGCCTTTCACGCACGAGCAGCCTTAAATCACGTGCCAGAGGCGCATTGCTTTCATCAATACTCTCATTGCGGCAAACGAGACAACGCAGCCCCTTGCTGAGCTCTCGGGCACGTTGCTCAAGCGCTGGATCGGCAAGGACCTCGTCAGGTTCCACCGCAAAAGCCGGAGCAGCCAGCAAAGCCAGCATCAAAATCAGACGTTTCATTCGGCTGGCACCCCTTCACTCATTTTACGGCCACTTGGGGCTACTCTGAAACGTCGGTCAAACAGGCTAAACACACCGCCAAGCGACATGAGCGCACAGCCGATCCAAATCCAGCTGGTCATTACCTTGATATAGGTTCGTACTGCCCAGCCCCCGTTTTCCTGCTGGTCGCCGATCACTAGGTAAAGGTCACGCTTCAGGTTCTGGTGGATCGCCGCCTCGGTCGTTGGCATTTGGGCGACAGGGTAAAACCGTTTTTCGGGTTCCAAGGTCGCGATGAACTTGCCGTTTTGCGCAACATCAATAACCGCCGTTGAGGAGACATAGTTTGGCCCGTTCGCATTCGTCACGCTGCGCAGGGTCATTTCATACCCAAACACTTCGAAAGGTTCGTCGATCTGGGCAACGCGGATGTCTTCGACGGTCCATGCGTAAATACCTGCGATTCCCAACATTGTGACACCCAGACCAGCATGTGCAACGGCCTTGCCCCAGTCAGCACCAGGCAAACGGAACAACCGTTTAAAACGGTCCGGCCCGCGTCCGGTACGCTGGATCAGGTCAACAATGACCCCCATGATGACCCAGCTGCCCAAGAACATGCCGATGGGTCCGGTCAGGCTGCGCCCCGTTTGCATGGCCCACGCAAGACCGCCAATCGCTACCGCAGCCATAAAGGCAAATCGCAATGGGCGCATCGCCCGCAACAGCTTGGCCCGCTTCCACGGCAATGCCGATCCAACAGGTAGGATCAAGCCAAGTAAAACCATAAACGGCGTAAAGGCTGAATCAAAGAACGGCGGGCCGACGCTAAGCTTGCGATCAAAGAACATCTCGGCCAGCAAGGGCCACATCGTTCCCACAAAAACCACGAAACAAGACACCGCCAACAGCAGGTTATTCACAACCAAGGCGCTTTCACGCGAGACAAGGCCAAACACGCCTTTTGCCTCCATCGCGCCCGCCCGCAAGGTAAACAGCACCAGCGCGCCGCCCATGAACACGGCCATGATCCCCAGAACAAAGATACCGCGATCAGGATCGTTGGCAAACGCATGCACCGAGGTCAGCAAACCCGACCGCACGATAAACGTCCCAATCAAAGAAAAGCCAAAGGCAAGGATCGCCAACAGGATTGTCCAGCTTTTCAACGCCTCGCGCTTTTCAACTACGATAGCCGAGTGCAGCAGCGCCGCCGCCAAAAGCCAAGGCATAAAGCTGGCGTTTTCCACAGGATCCCAGAACCAGAAACCACCCCAACCCAGCTCATAATAGGCCCACCATGACCCAAGCGCGATGCCAATGGTCAGGAAAACCCACGCGGCCAAAGTCCATGGGCGCACCCACCTGCCCCATGCCGCATCAACACGCCCCTCAATCAGGGCCGCCACAGCAAAGCTGAAAGCCATGCTAAGGCCAACATAACCAAGGTACAAAAACGGAGGGTGAAACGCCAAACCCGGATCCTGAAGAAGCGGGTTCAGATCCTGTCCGTCAAAGGGCGGAACCGCCATCCGCTCAAACGGGTTAGACGTGAGGAGGATAAACGCCAAAAACGCAACGCCAATGGCGGCCTGAACGCTCAACACACGCGCCCGCAGGCTAACAGGCAATTGCCCGCCAAACCACGCAGCCATCGCGCCGAACAAGGAAACAATCAACACCCACAACAACATCGAGCCTTCGTGATTGCCCCATGTTCCACTGATTTTATAGATCAGCGGTTTCATCGAATGGCTGTTTGCAACAACCACCGAAAGGCTGAAATCAGAGGTCACAAACGCCCATGTCAGCGCCCCAAAAGATGCTGAAATCAAAAGGAATTGCACCGTTGCAGCAGGTTCGGCAATGGCCATCCAGCCCGGCCACCCCTTTGCCGCCCCAATCATGGGAATGATCGTTTGAATTAGCGCAACACCAAAGGCGAGCAAAAGGGCGAAATGTCCGAGTTCTGTAATCATGTGCGCAACATAGACCTAGCGCGCATCCGTTCCAATCACATTCGCTTGGTCAAAGAGCCGCAGGTGATTGATTATTACGCTGCCACGCACGCAGGGCGGCATTCTCATCGGCCTTAACCGCCTGAGCGTTCAGCCGCGCGTCTGATCCCGTATCAGCAGCGCCAATCGAATCTGAACGCATCTTGCCAATCATCTCGATATTCTCGACCACCTTTGGCACATTGTGGATAGAATCCACGATACTGCGTTGGAACTCTTGGGATTTCACCTGATGACGTGCTCCAAAATAAAATGACACGATCACCCCTAAAAGCCACCAAAGCGGATCAGGTACCAAAGCAATTCCTTGCATCCTTTGAGCAAACCACAGGGGCGCGACCATCGCGGATACGAACAGCCCAAGCGTCCCCAGCGCCAATGCAGGGCGTGGCAGACGGTTCACCCCATCCATAAAGCGGTCAAACCCACCTTTGACTGGCGCTTGAAATTCGCTGCCATATTGCTCCATCGCTTGGCCCTGAACAACCGCGCTGCGGCCTGCGCCTGCTTCGGCGTTTTCGCGAAACACCTCAACCGTGTCACGCACCACATTGCGGTCGCCGTCAAAAACAACACCAAGCACCCGTTCAATCAAACCCATCGCGCTGTCCTTTCGTTAAATTCCTGCTGTGTCATGTGATATTGGGGCGCCATGAATTCCTCGGCCCGTTTGATCCAGCCGCCTTTCCCTCCTGCCCGTGTGCGCGCATATTTCCGGCTGGCCCTGCGCCGATCAGCCAGTCGGAAATAATAATTGCGCCGTGCAATCCCATAGGCATCAACCAAATACCCTGACGCTTGGCGATCAGCCTCGCGCACCACACCAAGACTTTGCGGACCCAAAACACCATCAACCGATAGGCTATGGCCCATCTCAACCAGCAATCGTTGGAGAATTTTCACCGCATTCCCCCCCGCATTCACATACATATCAAACACCGAAGGCTGCAGCGATTGCGGCAGCTCCGCAATCAGCGGGCGGGTATAGTAATGCTCTAGGAAAATTTCGACAGCCTGCGCTCGCGTCAATCGACGCACATCCGCTGGTGTGATTTGCCCATCTTTATCCAGATCCAGCCCAAGGCGGCGCATGGTATGAATGGTCACGCCAAAATTCGTCGCCCCGCCTGGATCATCGGGATCATTCACATAGCCGCCCTCACGGGCGACGATTTCTTGTGCAATTTCTCGTACGCTCTGCATGGTTGTTTCCCTCGCAATGTAGGGAAAACAGACCGCAGCTTGGTTAAAACAGCCTCACCTGAGCGTACGCACCTAGCCTTCAGGCTCGCGGTAGACGCCTTGTTCCTTCAGCGCGTCGACAACTTCTTTTGGCATGTATGTTTCATCATGTTTGGCAAGGATTTCAGTGGCTTGAAATACACCATTCACCAAGGAACCTGTGCCAACCATCCCTTCATTCTCGCCAAAAAGATCAGGCAACACCCCCGTGTAAACCACCGGCACGCTTGCCCCGCCATCTGTCACAGAAAAGCGAATTTCTTCGCCCTGACCACGCTGCAACGTGCCCTCCTCGACCAAGCCCCCAATGCGGAACACCTCCGTCGGGGCTGGCGGCTCGGCGACAATCTGCGTCGGAGCGCGAAAGAAGTTAATCCCATCGCGCAGCCCGTAACCGATCAAAGCGGTCGAACCGATCAAGGCCACCACAGCTACGGCGATTAACTGAATACGTCGTTGTTTCTTTAGGCTTTTCATAACAAATACACCCGCCTTATGGGAAAAGAGGCGCCATCATCAGGCCCTCTGTTTCCTCAATACCTAACATCAGATTGGCGTTTTGCAACGCTTGGCCAGACGACCCTTTGGTTAGATTATCCAAAGCCGCGACAACAATTGCCCGCCCCTCAATACGATCACCGGTGACCCCTAAATGGCAAAAATTCGATCCCCGAACATGGCGCGTTGAAGGGGCCTCCCCAAAGGGTAGAACCTCGATAAACGGTTCATCCTGATAAGAAGTTTCCAAAGCGTTATGAATGGCTTGCGGATCGCCTTTAACGTAGCAAGTCGCCAAAATCCCACGATTTGCAGGCATCAGATGGGGCGTAAACTGCACCTTCACAGGGCGCCCTGCCAGCATTGAAAACTCCTGATCGAACTCCCCCAAATGGCGGTGCGTTCCACCTAATGCATAGGCGTGATACCCTTCGGATAGTTCGGCATGAAGCAAGTTTTCTTTCAGCGCACGACCCGCGCCGGACACAGCACATTTAAGGTCGAGGATAATGTCATCCAGATCAATCAATCCCGCCTTGATCAGCGGTGCCAAGGCAAACTGCCCCGTTGCGGCATTGCACCCAGTTCCAGCAACCAAACGCGCCTTGCGAATATCATCACGGTAAAACTCGGTCAGCCCGTAAACGGCCTCGCCCTGCTGCTCTAACGCCGAATGCGGGTTGCCGTACCAGCGTTCATATTCTTCGGGGTCGCGCAGCCTGAAATCCGCTGATAAATCAACGATCTTCAAGGTTTTTGGTAGCTTTGAAATCACTTCCTGTGACGTTTTATGCGGCAGCGCACAAAAGCACAGATCAATGGAAGAAAAATCAATCTCCTCCATCTTGACCAGATCAGGTAAATCCAGATGGCGCAAATGCGGAAACACCGATGCAAGGCTTTGCCCCGCCTTTGAGTTCCCACCCAATGCCTTGATAACCATAGAGGAATGGCCAGAGATCAGCCGGATCAGCTCGGCGCCCGTATAGCCAGACGCCCCCAGAATTGCGATGTTATATGTCATGTCGTTCGTCCCGAAAAAGATAGAATTTGCGTATCAGCCGTGCAGCACTCAAGCTGCGGTAAAGGTGATAGGTCGTCGCAAAAACTGTGTCGCGCGATCGCTCACGCGCTTTGGGTCCCCTGTGGTCAAAAACGCGGCGTCGCCGCTGCCGGTTTTATCCGGATGACGTTGTAGGTAGTCAGCAAGGCTTTCCGCAACCAATTCGGCTTGGCTAAAGACATCAACCCCCTCACCCAATGCGTCCTGAAAGGTGTCTTTCATCAAAGGATAATGCGTGCAGCCCAAAATCGCCGCCTGAGGTTCAGGCATCTTGCGTTTCAAAGCATCCACATGGCTGCGCACCAAAGCTTCGGCAAGGATCATGTCCCCGTCTTCGATGGCGTCCACAACACCACCGCAGGCCTGTGCCTCGACATCTACGCCAATGGCGCGAAAGGCCAGCTCGCGCTGGAATGCGCGGGTTGCAACGGTTGCAGGTGTTGCAAACAGTGCCACATGGTTTACCGCCACTTCGCGCGGCGGAGAGTTATCGCCCCACTGGCGTTCGGTTAGCGCTTCGATCAAGGGCACAAATACCCCCAAAACCCGCTTATCCTCAGGGATCCACCCCTCTTGCATCCGCCGCAGAGCGGCAGCAGAAGCCGTGTTACAGGCCAGCACAACCAGATCACAGCCCGCGTCAAACAGGCGCTGGGTCGCGGCCACAGTCAGGTTATAGATGTCATCCGCATCCCGCACGCCATAGGGGGCGTTTGCACTATCGGCCAGATAAACAAATTCCTGATCCGGCAAACGCGCCTGAACCGCGTCCCAAATCGTCAGACCACCTAAACCGCTATCAAAGATACCTACTGCCATACGCCCTACCGACGTGACCGCCGGTCCTCATCAAAATCAAATCCCGCATCGAAACTTCTCAACGGTTCTGGAGCAAGCTCATACGTGGCTTTTCTAAGGAAATCCATCATCCCTTTTGCATCACTGGCTAATGGGTCCAAAGTGTCGCGGCCCAGCGGTTCTCCGATGACGACACGAACGGGGGTATCCACCCGTTTGCGGAACTCCTTTATCAGCAGCCCCATGCGCAATGTAGCATGCAAATGGCTGGCAATCTGGAACAAGCGGCTGGTGTGACCGTCAAAGTAAATAGGCACAACCGTTGCATTTGATTTGGCAATCATACGCGCAGTAAACCCGCGCCAATTGGGATCCATCGGATGCGAAAACGGTTTGGCTGCGGTGCTGACAGTCCCACCAGGGAAAATGCCAACGGTCCCGCCCGTGCTAAGGTAATCCAACGCCGTGCGCCGCGTTGCAAGGTTCAGGGCCAATGCCTCTTTGCTTTCTTCAAAGCTGATGGCCAACAGGTTTTCCTGCAGCTCCGGCACCTTTGAGAAAACCGAATTCGCCATCACTTTGAAATCAGGGCGCGTGCGGCTCATCACATGGCCCATCATCAATCCATCCAAAATACCATAAGGATGGTTGGCAATGATGATCAGGGGGCCTTCACGCGGTATATTGTCTAGCGATCCGCCAACGACATCCAACGTCAGGCCATAGCGTTCGACCATAACATCAAAGAAATTCGCCCCCGCCGCGAGGTCTTCCTCGTAGCCGCGCGCGCGCTTCAGCAAACGCCCCCGACCCGTTGAGTTTTCCATGAGGCGAATGACAGCTCTTCCGCCGCGTGTTTCAGCAGACCACGCATAGGAAATATCACGCGCTGATTTCGAGCGTTGCATAAGGGGCATAAACAATCCTCCGGCGGGCTTCCTACCGTTACAATGTGACGATTTCGTTACATCATTCCGCCGCTTTGGCGTGGGATGTGCCACCAGAACGGATCACACTCAAGAGTTCTTCACGCCGTTTTGACGCTTTGGTCTCATTTTCCAACTTAACCGGACCAAAACCGCGAATATCCATCGGCAATGCGGCCAAAGCGATAATTGCATCGCGGGTGTTGTCATCCAGCTTGGGCAAGACTTCGCGCATGTCAGCCTCATACTGCTTGATCAAGGCCCGTTCCATTTTGCGCTCATCTGTATAGCCGAACACATCCAACGGCGTGCCGCGCAGACGTTTCAGGCGCGCCATCATCCGCAAGGGGCGCTCTAACCATGGGCCGAACTCACGCTTGAGCGGGCGACCATTTGGCCCCATCTTCGACAGCATGGGCGGGGCAAGGTTAAAGGACATCTTAAAGTCGCCATCAAACTCGGCCTGCGCTTTCTCGCGGCTGCTCAGCAACAAACGCGCAACCTCATATTCATCCTTATAAGACAACACCTTATGATACCCGTCAGCCACAGCCTCGCGCAGCGCTGTATCGCTGATGCTCTCCAGCAATTTGCCATACCGTTTGGCCAGACCTGCCCCTTGATAGGCTGTCAGGTGCTCTTTGCGATAGGCGATCTTTTCATCCAAGGTTTTCGGCAGTGCCACAACATTTGGCGTCAGAACCGCCTCTGCCTCTGCCGGATGCTCAACCGCCCAGCGCCCGATTTCAAAGGCGCGAAGGTTCCGATCAACGGCCGCGCCATTCAGCTTGATCGCCTCGACAACCGCTTCCAGCGTGAGAGGGATCAGCCCCTGCTGCCAAGCCCCGCCAAAGATCATCATATTCGAGAAAATAGAATCCCCCAGCGTCGCCTTTGCCAGATCAGAGGCATCAAACATCGACAGGCGCTCTTTCAACCGTGCCTCCAATGCCAGCTCTAAGCGGTCATAGGGCATCTGGAATTCAGTATCGCGGGTAAAGTCGCCCGTAATGATCTGGTGGCTGTTCACAACAGCGCCAGTTTGCCCTGTCGAGGTCAGCCCCAGCGTTTTATTGCCAGCTGAAACAACCAGATCACCACCGATCAGCGCATGGCATTCACCTGTCGCCACACGGATTGCGCTGATGCCTTCGGGCTTTTCGGCTAAACGACAGTGGATATTCACCGCACCGCCTTTTTGGGCAAGGCCAGCCATCTCCATCATACCAGCCCCTTTGCCGTCAATCTGGGCAGCCTGAGCCAGAACAGCGCCGATGGTGACAACGCCCGTCCCCCCGACACCGGTAATAACCACATTATAGGTGCCCTCAATCGCGGGCAGATCCGGCTGCGGCAGGTCGGGGATATTTATCTCTGTTGTCGCTTCTTTGCGCACGGTGGCGCCTTCAAGCGTGACAAAAGACGGGCAAAAGCCGTTGATACAGGAAAAATCTTTATTGCAGGAGGATTGATCAATCGCCCGCTTGCGCCCCAGCTCGGTCTCGGCCGGAACGATAGAGACACAGTTGGATTGCACGCCGCAATCTCCGCAGCCTTCGCAAACATCCGTATTAATGAACAAACGCTTGTCAGGATCTGGGAACAGCCCGCGTTTACGGCGGCGGCGCTTTTCCGCGGCGCAGGTCTGGATGTAGACGATCGCGCTCACCCCTTCAACCTTGGCCAGCCGTTCCTGAACAGTCTTCAGCTCGGCGCGCTCATGTATTTCGATGCCCTTGAAGGCGGCAAAGTCCACGTCTTCCTTTTCGTCATAAACAACAACAAGGTTCTTGATCCCCATCGCCGACAATTCGGCAACGATACGGGGCGCATCCAGCTCGCCTTCATTCGGCTGACCGCCTGTCATGGCAACTGCGTCGTTATACAGGATTTTATAGGTAATATTGGTTCCCGCAGCGATCGCAGCGCGGATGGCTTGCACGCCCGAGTGGTTATACGTGCCGTCCCCTAGGTTCTGGAAAACATGCGGCGTTTTGGAAAACGGCGCTTCGCCAATCCAATTTGCCCCCTCGCCCCCCATATGGGTAAAGCCCAAGGTCTCTCGGTCCATCCATTGCACCATAAAGTGACAGCCGATACCCGCATAAGCGCGGCTGCCCTCTGGAACCTTTGTGGACGAGTTATGCGGACAGCCCGAACAGAAATACGGCAGACGCCCTGCCAGCTCTTCGGCGTTATCTGCGCGGCGCGCATCCGCCAGATCGGCCAGCCCAGCGCGGATACCATCCGTGCCGCGCCCCTCTTCACATAAAACCTCGCCAAGCTTATCCGCGATATCAATCGGGTCTAGCGCATAGCGGGCGGAAAAGAACTCGGCTCCGTTCTTTGTACCGCCATACACACGTCTACCCCGACGATCATCAAACAGCGCCTCTTTGATCTGCACTTCGATCAGCTTGCGCTTTTCCTCAACCACAACAATCAGGTCCAGATCAGCAGCCCAATCGTTAAACCCGCGCATGTCTAATGGCCACGTCTGACCCACCTTATAGGTGCTAATGCCCAGCCGCGCGGCCTCTTCTGCATCAATATTCAACAGGCTCATGGCATGGATCAGATCGAGATAATTCTTACCCGCCGCAACAAAGCCGATCTTGGCCTTGGCGTTGCCCCACATGCGTTTGTCCATCTTGTTGGCATGTGAAAACGCCTCGGCGGCGTAACGTTTGTAATCAATCAGGCGCGCTTCCTGCTCGATCCGGTCATCCACCAGACGAATGTTCAGCCCGCCGTCAGGCAAATCAATATCCGGCGTGACAAAGGACATCCGGTGCGGATCACCATCCACAACCGATGTGACCTCGACCGTGTCTTTCATGGTCTTCAGACCAACCCAGACCCCCGCATAACGGGACAACGCCCAGCCATATAGGCCGTAATCCAGCACCTCTTGCACCCCTGCCGGAGACAGGACAGGCATATAGGTATCGACCATCGCAAATTCCGACTGGTGCAACACGGTCGAGGATTCACCCGTGTGATCATCCCCCATGGCCATCACAACACCGCCATGCGTCGAGCTACCCGCCATATTCGCATGGCGCATCACATCGCCCGTGCGATCAACCCCTGGCCCTTTGCCGTACCACAGACCAAATACACCATCATATTTACCCTCACCCCGAACCTCGGCCTGCTGCGCCCCCCAAAGAGCCGTCGCCGCCAAATCCTCGTTCAACCCTGCTTGAAACGTGATGTTATGCTCGGTGAGCTGCTTTTCAGCGCGCGACATCTGCAAATCAACCGCCCCCAAAGGCGATCCACGATAGCCGGTTACCAGTCCCGCTGTGTTTAGGCCTGCGGCCTTGTCACGGGCGGCCTGCATCATCATCACACGCACCAAAGCCTGCGTTCCATTCAATAAAACGGGGCTTTTGGTTAGATCCAAACGATCATTTAGCGAAATCTTTGGCGTTGTCATGGCGTCCCTCCCAAGAAACCAGCGCATAAATGCACACAAACATGCTTAATTTCCAACCACGATAGGTCACAAATACTGACCTGTATAGCCCTCTTATCCACAAAACCGTAATTTCCCCGCTCTAAAAGGGGTGTGCCAACCTGCAAACACAGGTAAAAGAACATCCAATCAGAAAGGCGCGCTATGGACTGGGACAAACTAAGGATTTTTCACGCGGTGGCGGATGCCGGCTCGCTCACCCATGCGGGGGACAAGCTGAACCTGTCCCAATCCGCCGTGAGCCGACAGGTCCGCGGCCTTGAGGAACAGCTAAATACCAACTTGTTCCACCGCCATGCCCGCGGCCTGATCCTGACCGAGCAAGGCGAGCTGTTGTTTGATGCAACCTCGGCGATGATCAAACGCCTTGATGCCGCCGCCGCCCGCATTCGCGACAGCGAAGAAGAGGTATTTGGCGAATTGCGGGTTACCACCACAATCGGCTTTGGCACCCTATGGCTCGCGCCGCGCCTGTCAAAACTATACGATAAATACCCAGACCTAAAAGTAGACCTGATGCTCGAAGAGCGGGTGCTGGACCTCCCCATGCGCGAGGCCGATGTTGCCATCCGCCTCAAAGAACCTTCCCAAGCGGATTTGGTGCGCAAACGCCTGATGACGGTTCAGATGTGCCTATACGCCAGCAAGAAATATCTCGATGATAATGGCGTCCCAGCCAGCATCGAAGACATGAGCAATCACCGACTCATCTGCCAGAACACGGATAGTGATCAGGTGGGGGCGGGCCTGAACCTGATCCAAAAGCTGATGATGAACGATGTAAAGTCCCTGCTGACCGTCAATAATTACTTTGGCGTTCTTCAGGGTGTTCTGCATGATGTTGGTATCGGTGTTCTGCCTAACTACCTCACTCAGGACTTCCCCGAACTCGTTCACATCCTTCCAGAGGTGGAATCCGCCGAAGTGCCTGTTTTCCTTGCCTACCCAGAAGAGCTGCGCCAATCCAAACGCGTTGCCGCGTTCAAGGAATTTGTTCAGGATGAGATCATCTCATATCGAAAACAACAGAAGCTAGACCAAGAAAAATAGGGTTTCCAGACAACAGCCATGCGTAAAGCGCATAACAGTTATGCGCTGACTCGAACAGAATCTGCCTTGATTGTGTGCAGGCTGCATCCTAACTGAACAATATAAGGATTGAGGCGCCCCGCGCGCATCGCCTTATACCTCCCTGTTGGACTTGGCCGGGCCTCGCGCCCGGTCTTTTTTTGTCTACTGTTCAGCTAGGCCCGTTCCTTTTCACGTATAAACACCGCCTGACGGGTTTTGAATCCACAAAACGCCCTTCCCCCCTGCACGCTCCTGCCCTATGAGAGGGGCCAAGTTTTATGACCCTCGGGGAGCGCCACCATGTCAGAACCAGCCATCACCCAAGACATCATTTCAGCCCACGGGCTAAGTGACAGCGAATACCAGACGATCCTCGACCTGATGGGCCGCACCCCCACTTTTACCGAGCTGGGCATCTTTTCCGCCATGTGGAACGAACACTGCTCGTATAAGTCTTCCAAGAAATGGCTGCGCACCCTCCCTACCGAAGGCCCTCAGGTGATCTGTGGACCTGGCGAAAACGCTGGTGTTGTGGATATCGGCGATGGTCAGGCCGTGGTCTTTAAAATGGAAAGCCACAACCACCCCTCCTACATCGAACCCTACCAAGGGGCTGCAACAGGTGTGGGCGGCATTTTGCGCGATGTCTTTACCATGGGCGCGCGCCCCATCGCCTCGATGAACTCGCTCAGCTTTGGTGAGCCTTCCCACCATAAAACAAAGCAATTGGTGCACGGTGTTGTTGCGGGTGTGGGCGGCTATGGTAACTGTTTTGGCGTTCCTTGTGTCGGCGGCGAAGTCCGCTTTGACAAAGCCTATAACGGCAACTGCTTGGTCAACGCCTTTGCGGCTGGCCTCGCTGATGCTGACAAGATCTTTTATTCTGCGGCTTCTGGTATCGGTATGCCTGTGGTCTACCTTGGTGCGAAAACAGGCCGTGACGGCGTGGGCGGCGCAACAATGGCCTCGGCCGAGTTTGACGACACCATCGAAGAAAAACGCCCCACCGTGCAGGTGGGTGACCCGTTCACCGAAAAACGCCTGATGGAAGCCACGCTAGAGCTGATGGCGACAGGTGCGGTTATTTCCATTCAGGATATGGGGGCCGCTGGCCTAACCTGTTCAGCGGTTGAAATGGGCGACAAGGGTGATCTGGGCGTGATCCTTGATCTGGAAAAAGTCCCAACCCGCGAAGAGAACATGACCGCCTATGAAATGATGCTCTCGGAATCCCAAGAGCGGATGCTGATGGTTCTGCGCCCCGAGTTGGAAGCCGAAGCAAAAGCCGTCTTTGACAAATGGGACCTCGATTTCGCAATCGTAGGCGAAACAATCGCCGAAGACCGCTTCTTGATCCGCCACAACGGCGAAATCAAAGCAGACCTGCCGCTCAAGGCGCTCTCTGGCACTGCGCCAGAATATGACCGCCCATGGGTGGAAACACCTGCCGCTGCCCCCTTGGCCGACGCGCCGACAATCGATCCTATCGACGGCCTCAAGGCGCTGCTCGCCTCGCCGAACTATGGTGGCAAATCTTGGGTGTACGAACAGTATGACACGATGGTCATGGCCGATAGCGCCCGCACACCGGGCTTTGGTGCGGGTATGGTACGTGTTCACGGCACAGACAAATCGCTGGCCTTCACCTCTGACGTGACACCGCGCTATGTCAAAGCGAACCCTGTCGAGGGCGGCAAACAGGCCGTCGCCGAAGCATACCGCAACCTCACAGCCGTCGGCGCAACGCCACTGGCAACCACCGATAACCTGAACTTTGGCAACCCAGAAAAACCCGAGATCATGGGCCAGTTTGTGGGCGCGATCAAAGGCATCGGCGAAGCAGTCGCCGCCCTTGGCATGCCAATCGTTTCGGGCAACGTGTCCCTTTATAACGAAACAGATGGCTCGGCGATCCTGCCAACGCCAACAATTGGCGCTGTTGGGTTGATCAAACAATCCAGCGACATCATCGGCTTTGATGTCCGCAGCGGCCATGTCGCATTGGTTTTGGGTGAAACCGCTGGTCACCTAGGGCAATCCGCCCTGCTGGCCGAGGCTTTTGGCCGCGCAGATGGGGATGCTCCATCCGTTGATCTGACCGCCGAAGCAGCACATGGCGATTTCATCCGCGCCAACCACACCAACATCGCAGCCTGTACTGACCTGTCAGATGGGGGCCTTGCGCTGGCGGCCTTTGAAATGGCCGATCACGCCAAACTGGGCCTTGCATTGGATACCGCAGACACTGCGCAGCTCTTTGGTGAGGATCAGGCACGCTATTTGATTGCAGCAGCGCCAGATGCCGTGGACGCATTGACCGCCGCCGCAGCCGCCGCTGGCCTGTCCCTAACGGCAGTTGGCTCCTTTGGCGGCGACACATTGGGCTTTGGCTCTAGCAGTGCTCAGCTGTCCGACCTTAGCACACAATACAACGGCTCTTTTGCAGCCACAGTGACCTAAAATCTCATCGGGGGTGCCTTAGGCGCCCCCGACCATCGCCATCAAGCGCGATTTTTCCCCAACATCGTCAGGCTTTGAAATCGCCGCCGCCAGCGCCTCTAGCGAGGCGATGGAATGGCCCGCGCGAAAGCTATCTACATGGGGCAACATGGCGCGGATGCCTGCCGCCTTTGGCGCAAACCCATCCCAGCGCAACAACGGGTTCAGCCAGATCACACGCCGCGCCGACAGGTGCAAACGTTTCATCTGACGGGCCAGCGCGTCTGGATCGTCACGATCCAACCCATCTGTAATTAACAAGACAACGGCACCCTGCCCCAACACGCGGCGCGACCAGTCGCGATTGAAGGCCTCTATACTCTGCCCGATGCGTGTCCCACCCTCCCAATCCTGCGCCTGCGCCCCCGCCGCCTTGAGCGCCGCATCCACGTCACGTGTGCGCAAATGGCGGGTGATGTTGGTCAGCTGGGTGCCAAAGGTAAACGCATGCACCTGCGCCCAGCCCGCGCCGCGTTCGTTCGCGACAGCATGTAAAAAATGCAGGATAATCCTGCTGTATTGGCTCATCGAGCCCGAAATATCGCAAAGAGCCACCAAATTTGGCCAGCGCGGCTTTGGCTGTTTGAGCGCCAGCACATCCATCTCGCCCCCCCGCCGCATCGCGCCGCGCAAACTGCGCGCAGCATCAATGCGCCCTCGCCCAAAACTGGGGGCATTTCGGCGCGAAGGCAGAGGCCTGATCGGCAGGCTCAGCTTGGCCAACATCCGCTTGGCTTCGGCCACTTCGGCCAAGCTCATCAACTCAAAGTCCAACGTCTTGAGCCGTTCGGATTTTGACATCGTCAGCGAGGCATCAACCTCGATCACGGTTTCTTCCTCCTTTGGCGGCGCGTCTTCGTCTTTCTCTGGCGCCTCGGCCCCATCTAGCAGCGCCTCGGCTGCACGTTTCTCTGCGGCTTGTGCTGGCCGCTCTTCCTGAACGCCGCGCACAGCAGGCAGCATCGCCGCCATCATATGCTCCATATACCGCGGGTCGCGCCAATAAAGACGGAAAAGCTGGGCGAAAATGCGGGTATGTTCGGGGCGGTTTACAAAACACGCATGCAACGTCCAGTAAAAGTCACGCTTGTGGGTAAAACCCACCGCCTCAACCGCGCGGATCGCATCCAGCACCCGCCCCGGCCCGATGGGCAAACCTGCCCGCCGCAAAGCCCGTGCAAAATGGGTGATATTTCCCACCAGCTTGGGATCATCGGGCAGCTCTAGGGGCGCGTATTCAACCATCCCTGCGCCGCCTCATGCGTCCAAGCTGGCTCTTGCTTCGTCCAGCAGGCGCTTGGCCTCTGATCCTTGGAGTTTGGCAATGTCGTCCTGATACTTTAGCACTGCGCCCAGCGTGTCGGCGATCACTTCGGGGCTAAGGGTCAGCGCATCCAGCGCCAGCAGGCATTTCGCCCAATCAATGGTTTCAGCCACACCAGGTTTCTTGAACAAATCCTCGGTACGCAAACGCTGCACAAAGGCCACCACCTCTCGGCTCAGCGCCTCGGTCGCCTCGGGGGCGCGCGCCTGTAAAATCTCCATCTCACGCTCGAAATCAGGGTAATCCACCCAGTGATACAGGCAGCGCCGCTTGAGCGCGTCATGCACTTCGCGGGTGCGGTTTGAGGTCAGGATCACGATGGGCGGCTCTGGGGCCTTTATCGTGCCCATTTCAGGGATGGTAACCTGAAAATCGCTGAGTGCTTCCAGCAAAAAGGCCTCAAAAGGCGCATCCGTGCGGTCCAATTCGTCGATCAGCAGGATCGGCGCGCCGTTTTCATCAGGCCGCAGTGCTTGCAACAGAGGGCGCTCGATCAGGAACTCGTCGCTAAACAGCTCTCCGTTCAACGCTGCACGATCCGTGCTGCCTGTGGCCTCTGCCGTGCGAATTGCAACCATTTGCGCTGGGAAATTCCATTCATACACCGCCGAGGAAGCATCCAACCCCTCATAGCATTGCAACCGGATCAAACGCCGCCCCATCGCCGCAGCTAGCGCCTTGGCGATCTCGGTTTTGCCAACACCTGCCTCACCTTCCAAAAACAAAGGCCGCCCTAGCTTCAGGCTCAGGAACACGACGGTCCCTAATGCGCGGCTACAAACATAGCCCTCATCGCCAAGCATTTCTTGAACCGCATCAATAGATGAAACATCCGTCACAATGGCCGCCCTCCCAATGGCATTCTGTTTAAAAGGCCACTCAACCTCCTCTAGGTCAAGGCAACTTTGATAGATATGTCACGCAGTTGACGCCAACATCTGCCAAAGATTGACGTGATTCCTCCAAGGTGGCATCCTCGACGTGAGCAAGAATGAGGTAGCAGGCCCAGAATGCACTGCACCCGTAAATGAGGCGGATATGGTAAACGCGACGCGAGATGCAGCGCCCCGAACACGAGGGCGCCATGGCTGATGATCTAAGAATAACCGCTGTGACCTGCGTGAAAAACGAAGGTCCCTTTTTGCTGGAATGGATCGCCTTCCACCAGAATATTGGCGTGACCGACTTCCTATTTTACTCAAACGATTGCGACGATGGCACCGATACGCTGCTGGATGCGCTGGCCGAACAGGGGCACGTGACGCACCTGCCCAACCCCGCCGAGGGCCGCAATTACCAGATGGAAGCCCTGAAAGACGCCAAAAAGCAGGACATCGTGCTAAACGCCGATTGGGTCTGGATTGCCGATGTTGATGAATTCCCTAATATCCATGTGGGCGATCACAGCTTTGGCGCATTGATCGATGCCTGCGGTGATCCGCAAACGATTAGCCTGAACTTTCAGTTCTTTGCCAATAACGACATTGAGGGCTTTGAAGACCGCCCCGTGATTGAGCAATTCACCCACAGCCACAACCCCGACCTATGGTGCGGCGAAGCGGCGATTGAGGTGAAATCGCTGGTCCGTCAGGATTTCCCCCTGCAGTATTTTGGCGCGCATAGACCGTTCTTTCGACCCAAAGTGAAAAAGAACCAACGCCCCAGCTGGACGGATGGCTCTGGCCGTGCGGTACAGCATCGCTTTCTTGTGGCCGCAAACCCGCGCCGCATTCGCCGCTTTCCTGCGGCGGGATCCCGCAATTTCGCCACGCTGAACCACTATGCCTTGCGCAGCCTTGATAGCTATCTGGTGAAGAATGACCGTGGCGATGTGAACCGCGAAAACCGCGCGTTTGACGACACCTACTGGCGTGAACGCAATGATCCCGCGTGGGAAGATACCTCAATCAGCCGCTATATCCCTGCCCTGAAAAAGCAGATGGATAAATTGAAGAGCCAAGGCAACATCGGCGCCCTCCATGACGCCTGCGTCAAAGCCCATATCGCGCGGCGCGACGCCCTGCTAGAGCAGCAGGAATACCGCGACATGCAAAGCCAGCTGCGCTCGGCATCCAAACTGCCCCCGCAAGAAGAAGCCATGCTGCGTGACCTCGGCCTGTTGGAGGAGGCGCTATGAGCACCCTCAAAGTCGTCAATCTGGGGCTGCCGAAAACAGGGACAACCACCCTAGCCCGCGCCCTGAAAATCGCAGGTTTCAAAGTGGCCGATCACCGTATCCGCGCCCGCCAAACCGAAACAAAATCCCTCAAAAACGCCTTTGTCGCGGATCTTCTCTATCAGGGTTACTTCCAAAGCGGTGATCCTGCCGCCCTTTTTGAGGATTTCACCGCCGTGACCGAGCTGAGCTGCTTGCGCAATGGGAAATCCCTCTGGCCGCAGATGGATTTTGCGATCATCGACGCCATACGCAAACACCACCCCGAGGTGCGTTTCCTCGCGTCGCGGCGCGATAGCTGGGATGTCTCGCAATCCATGCTGGCGTGGTCCGATCTGGGCACCGACCGCCTGCCTGCCTCTGACATTCCCGGTCTGCCCGAAGGCTACGGCGAAACCAGCCGTGAACGCATTCAATGGATCGATGGGCATTACGCCCACCTACAGGCGATCTTTGCTGGTGATCCAGCGTTTATGGAATATGACGTGGCGGATGCAAACGCCCATGCCCTAGTGGCAAAACACGTAAACGCCGAATTGCCATGGTGGGGCCAAGCCAACGCAAATTCGCAAAACAAGGCAAGCTGATGCGCATCTATCTACATATCGGACCAGAAGAGGTCAGCGCCGCACGTATCCAATCCGTACTGGCCGACAAACGCGAACAGCTTAGCCGCAGAGGCGTATTATTCGCCCGCAGCCCTGGGAACAAAAACCACACCCGCCTGTTTATGGCGACAACCGATGCGGGCCACGTAGATCCGCTGCGGTTCAATCGCGGCTATATCACGCCCCAAAAACAGGCCGTTTTACGGGACGCCGTGATCAACGATCTTGAACGCGAAGTTGGCCAGCACAAGCCTGACACATTGATCCTGTCCTGCGCCCAACTCGGAAACGCCCTGCGCACGCGCTCCGAGCTCGCGCGCCTGCATGCGATGTTATCGCCGTTATCCGAAGACATCCGTGTCATCGCCCATGTAGACCTGCCGACACGGATGCTTGCCCGCAGCTATGCATCGCAAATCTTGGAAGGTCGCGGAATATCATTGGATGCCGAGCTTGATCTGGTTGGAACAGATTGGTGGGCCGAAGCACTCAAACGCACGCCGCAGATTGATCCGGCGGCTGGTGTCTTTGCCGAGACACAGGCCCCAAACCATTGGTTAGACCTACCCGCCCTAGTCGGGTTTTGGGAAGACGTGTTTGGCAAGGGTTCGGTTGACCTTTACAGTTACGATGCGGATGAATTTGCAAGCCGCGAAGTCACCGAAACCATCTGTAAAACATTCCAGATCGACGGGAATATCGGCAAGGTCGAAGCCATCGCCATGCCACCTGACGTGCCCGAGGCCACCTTGGCCCGTGGCAGACAGATGAACGCGCTGATCTTGCAAGTTCTGGCCAGCAGGCAACGGATTTTGCCCCGCCAGCTTTGGCGCAGCTTTATACAGGATATCGCCGTGGACGGGCCGCCGATTGATCTGGCTTCCCTTCACCCGATCACCAAACACTTTGCCCCCGCTTTGAAAACCCTACTGAAAGAGCACAAAGGCCTAAACGCCGATACCTTTAAAGCACCCCGCGCAAAAGGAAGCTGGAGCGAGGCAGATCCCATGTTCGGGTTCCGCCCTTCGCAGTATTTGCTGGGCTTTATGTGGCGGATCGACAAAGCCACGCGCGAAGAGCAACAAAAACGCGCCGCCGATCTGGCGCGGCTGGCAGGTACGGTCTCAAGCGCCGCTGAGGCTCCCGCCTTGCAAGAAGCAGCACCGCGCGCAGAAGATGACGCCCCCGATGGTCTCACCGAAACCGCACGCAAAATCATGCCCCCGCTCGCCGTGCAGAATTTTGAAAAACTGCGCAGCTCCTCCTTTGCCCCCCATAACAAAATGGGTTCGGTCAACGAAGAAGAGCTGGCCGCAGCCTATACCCCAATTACCCCTCGCGTTCTGCCCGAAGGGAATTCAGGCAATGTCATTGTGGGCTGCATGAAAAACGAAGCCCCCTATATCACGGAATGGGTCGCCTATCACCGTGCCATGGGGGTGGATAATTTCCTAATTTATACAAACGGTTGCGACGACGGCACTTCTGAAATTCTGGATCGCCTTCAGGAAATGGGCGTTTTGCAACACCGCAACAACGATGACTGGAAAGGCAATTCGCCCCAGCAATATGCGCTAAACCAATCGCTAAAAGAGCCGGTGATTATGAACGCCGAATGGATCATCCACATCGATGTGGATGAGTTCATGAACGTCCGCTGTGGAAACGGAACGGTTCAGGATTTCCTCGATGCGGTTCCAGACGCCACAAACATCGCCATGACATGGCGCCTATTCGGCCATAACGGCGTGACCAAATTGAACGATGAACTGGTCATTGATCAATTTGACACCTGCGCCCCCAAATTCTGCCCGAAACCACACACGGTTTGGGGGTTCAAAACGATGTTCAAAAACATCGGCGCCTATGAGAAAATTTCCTGCCACCGCCCTAACAAGCTAGAAGAAGGGTTTGAAAACAAAGTTAAATGGGTCAACGGATCAGGTAAGGACATGACCAAAGAGGTTGCCACAAACGGGTGGCGCTCCTCTAAAAAGACCATTGGCTATGATCTATTGCAGCTCAACCACTATGCGTTGCGATCCGCCGAAAGCTTTTTGATCAAACGCCAGCGCGGCCGCGCCTTGCACGTCGACCGCTCAATCGGGATCAACTATTGGATCCGCATGGATTGGTCCGATTTCCGCGACATTACCATCAAACGTAACCTTCCCCGCCTTCAGGCCGAATATGACCGCCTGATGCAAGACGATATTCTACGCGGCTGGCATGAGAAGGGTCTGGAATGGCACCGCGCCAAAGCCGAAGAGCTACATAAAAACCCCGAATTCGCAGACCTCTACCGCGATGCCCTAGAGGTCAAACTAACCGAGACCGAGCGCGTGGCCTATTCGCTTGCGCTGGATATGGAGAGTTAAATGGACGGCACCATCCAAACACGTGATCCCTATGTCATGTCAAAAGGCATGAAGTTCCCAAAAGACGGGCATTTCATCACCGGACAGCTCCGCGCAGCCCTGCGCGAAAACCGCTATGAGGCGAAAGAAGCGCAATGCGTGCTCAAACTGGTCCGCGACGAAGACACGGTCATCGAATTGGGCGCTGGCATTGGCTTTATGTCCACTCTGGTCGCCACGCGCCGCAAGATCAAAGCAGTGCATGCGTTTGAGGCAAATCCCGCTCTCATCCCCTATATCCGCTCGGTTCACGAGGCAAACGAGCTGACAAATGCCCATGTGACCAACGCCCTTCTTGGCCCGCGCAAGGGCAGCGCAGATTTCTATGTGCGCAACAACCTGCTGTCCTCCTCGATGGAGCCGCTGGATTCGGACACGCCTGAAAAGGTCGAAAAGGTAAAGGTAGAGGTCCTGAATGCGAAACAGACCTTTAAATCCATTGGCGCAAACATCCTGATCGCAGATATTGAAGGGGCCGAGGCCACCCTCCTGCCCCAGCTAGACCTTACAGGCCTGCGCGGCGCGATGATCGAATTGCACCCCCAATATATCGGCCCCGAAGGCGTGAATGCTGTGTTCAAGGCGATGATGGACGCGGGCCTTGCCTATTACGCGCGCGGCTCCACGCATAAAGTCGTCTGTTTCCGGCGCGCTTGGTAAGATGTCTCACCTTGCAATTCTATGTGTCCGCAATGAGGGCGCATTCCTGCTGGAATGGCTGGCCCATCATCAGGCCGTGGGTTTTGACAAATTCCTGATCTTTTCAAACGATTGTCAGGATGGCACCGATACCATGCTGGACCAATTGGAAAAGATGGGCCTCGTCACCCATGTCCGAAATGAAGGCCCCTATGACAATGGCGGCATCCAATTCACGGCCCTAAAAACCGCCGCCAAACATAAACTCACCCGCAAAGCAGACTGGATTTTACCGCTGGATGTGGATGAATTTGTAAACATCCATTGCGGTGATCACACTTTACCAGCGCTACACGCAGCTATTCCTGATGCCACGGCGATCACCCTTACGTGGCGGTTGTTTGGTGCAAATGGACAGGTCCGTTACTCTCCTGCGCCAGTTCTGGATACTTTTACCAAAGCAGCGCCCGCGATCATGCACTGGCCATGGCGTTCTGCCATGTTCAAAACCCTGTACCGCAACGATGGCACCTATAAAAAACCTGGCGTCCATCGCCCCCGTGACCTTAACGAGAAAAAGAAAGCGGATGCGCGTTGGTTTGACAGCAATGGAGAGCCCCTGCCCGAGCAATTCGTAAACAAACGCATCTTTTCCAACTTCAGCAAAGACAACTACGGGCTTGTTCAGCTCAACCACTACCCTTTGGGTGCATTAGAAAGCTATGTGGTCAAGGCAGATCGCGGGCGCGCGGTTCATAGTGACCACATCCTTGGCTTGGACTATTGGGTCGAGCGAAACTTTAACACCAATGAAGACACCTCAATCCAGAGCCTTGCCGCACCCCGTTCTGAGGCTTTGCAAGCCATGTTATCTGATGAAACCCTGTCAAACTTGCACAATAGCGCGGTCGCATGGCGCAAGAAGCAATTCGAAACCTTGATGCTAAAAGAGCCATTTCGCGCATTGTTCGGGCGCCTGCTCATGACGCCGCCGTCACAGCCCGTTCCCAGAGAAGCAGCCCAATTTATGTTCCATTTTGCCAACCGCGCGCGGCGGGCAAATAAAAAGAAGCCGTAATTCTTCGGGTATTTTCCGCAATTTTGCCCAATTGCAGTGTTAGTGACCTTGCAAAGCCCCGCGCATTCATTGGCGTTGGGGTAATTTTGAGGACGCGCAATGGCCGATAACAGCCTGAACTTTGAAACATCGCTTGCCGGTATGAAAAAAGCCGACTGGCTGGATGCCGTAGAACAGCTCTGCGATGAAGACGGCTATTTTGAAGACCTCGGCAAGCGGCATTACGCTGCTTTTATTGAACGCTCGTCCACCCTGTTGGTGACGTTTGAAACCCTTCAGGGCATTCCAGCCCTATCCCCCCTTGCCCAGCCGCTCGGGTGGGAAATGATGAAAGACCACGATTGGTCCAACCTCTGCATCGCCTCAAACGGCGATACATGGTTTCGCGACCCAGCCGTATTTGGCTATTTTGACCGCTTGATTGATGACGGGTTCTTTGACGAATTCGATGAAATCATTTTCTATGGCGCTGGTCCATGTGCCTATGCTGCCGCGGCCTTCTCGGTTTCGGCACCAGAGGCGCGCGTGTTGGCCATCCAACCCCAAGCCAGCCTTGATCCGCGCATAACAGAATGGGACGACCGCTTTTTAGAAATGCGCCGGACCGATTTTTCCTCGCGCTTTGGGTATGCGCCAGACATGTTGGACGCAGCCTCGATGGCTTATGTGGTTTATGACCCGCGCGAACAGCTGGATGCGATGCATGCCGCCCTGTTTACACGCCCCAATACGACCAAGCTGCGCTTGCGTTTCATGGGAAATGCGATCCAGACCGATCTGTTGGAAATGGGCCAACTGGTACCCCTATTATTGGCGATCGCCGATGATCGTTTGGACGATCTCAGCTTTGCAAAGATGATGCGGGCGCGGCGGTCTCACACGCCCTACCTGCGCAACCTTCTTGCCGCATTAGACGCGGAAGAGCGCGACACATTGGCCGTTGCCCTCGCGCACAATGTAACATCCCGCATGCATGCACCACGTTTTGCACGCCGACTGGCCAGCGAAACCAAAACGACAAGCGGCGAAGACGACTAGCGCCGCGCCCCCTTGCGTGCTAGCACGCAGCCCATGACACAAACCCTTACGATCCGCCGTCCTGATGACTGGCACCTTCACCTGCGCGATGGCGATATGCTTCGCGCGGTGATGCCGCATACTTCCCGCCACTTCGCCCGCGCGATCATCATGCCCAATCTGGTGCCGCCCGTGGTCACCGCCGCAGATGCACGTGCCTACCGCGACCGCATTCAGGCCGCGATCCCAGCGGATCACAGCTTTACCCCGCTGATGACCTTGTATCTGACGGAAAACACCGACCCTGCCGATGTGGCTGCCGCCCATGCCGAGGGCCTGATCAACGCCGTCAAACTATACCCTGCTGGCGCAACAACCAACTCGGCCTCGGGCGTAAGCGACTTTAGCAAAGTCGCTGGTGTCCTTGAAAAAATGGCCGAAATCGGCCTGCCCCTGTGCACCCACGGCGAGGTCACCAATGCCGATGTTGACATCTTTGACCGCGAAGCCGTGTTCATCGACCGTGTTCTAGACCCCATCCGCCGCAACCACCCCGAGCTGCGTGTCGTGATGGAGCATATCACCACCGCCAATGCCGCCGATTACGTCAAAGCCAATGACAAGAACCTCGGCGCGACGATCACCACGCACCATCTGGTGATCAACCGCAACCACATCCTCGCGGGTGGGATCAAGCCGCACTACTATTGCTTGCCCGTCGCCAAACGCGAAGAGCACCGCATTGCCCTGCGTGCTGCCGCCACCTCTGGCGATCCTCGGTTCTTCCTTGGCACCGATTCCGCGCCCCATACAGATGAGAACAAGCTGCTGCCTTGTGGCTGCGCGGGTTGCTTTACCGCGCCAAACACCATGTCCATCCTCGCCGAGGTCTTTGAACAAGACGGCGCGCTGGACAAGCTGGAAGGGTTTGCTTCGCTGAATGGTCCTGCCTTCTATCGCCTGCCCGTGAACGAAGACACGCTGACCTTGGTCCGCGAAACACCTGCCTACCCCGAAAACATCCCCACACCCGAAGGCCCCGTAACGGTCTTTGATCCCGCAATGCCGCTGCACTGGAGCGTTAAATGATCCCGACAACCTACCCCGACGCCTCTGAAATCGCGCGCCTCACTGCGCGCATGCTGCTGGAAATCGGCGCCGTGAATTTCAACACGGACGAACCTTACACGCTGGCCTCGGGCCTGCCATCCCCCAGCTATATTGATTGCCGCAAGCTGATCAGCTATCCGCGCATCCGCTCAACCCTGATGGATTTTCTGACCATCACCGTCATGCGCAACGCAGGGTTTGAGGCGTTTGACAACATCGCAGGCGGCGAAACCGCTGGCATCCCCTTTGCCGCGCTAGTGGCTGAACGGATGGCCCTGCCCATGACCTATGTGCGCAAAAAGCCCAAAGGCTATGGTCGCAACGCCCGCATCGAGGGCGACATGAGCGAAGGTCAGCGCGTTTTGCTGGTAGAAGACCTCACAACCGACGGCGGCTCCAAGCTGAGCTTTGTGGATGCGATCCGCGAAACTGGCGCAAGCTGTGCGCATACGGCCGTTATCTTTTACTATGATATCTTCCCAGAAACGGAAAAAACACTGGGCGATCACGGGGTTTCCCTGCACCACCTCTGCACATGGTGGGATGTATTGGCCGAAGCAAAAGCCCAAGCCAGCTTCCCAACCGAGACGCTGGACGAGGTGGAAAAATTTCTTAAATCTCCCCGCGAATGGCAGGAAGCCCGCAAAGGCTAACCCCATAGGTTGACGTGCACGCGCCATTTATCGCAAGATATAGAGGCGCGTGCCTTTCCCACAGTTATCCACAAAAACATACAATTTGCGCGCCAGCGCCCGCTTCGTTATCACTCCGGCGGGACATCCGGGGGTAAGATATGAATGAGATTTCGTCAGTAAACACGACAGGCATCGCTGTGCAGGCGGCCGAAACCATGCCTCACTCCATTGAGGCCGAACAGCAACTGCTGGGCGCGGTCCTGACGAATAACGATATCTACGACCGCGTTGCCTCGATCATCGGGCCAAAGCATTTCTACGATCCGGTACACGCGCGCATCTATGAAATCGCCGCCGCGCGGATCGCCAAAAACAACCTTGCCAGCCCTGTAACGCTCAAGGCGTTTATGGAAGATGATGAGGGCCTGCGCGAACTGGGCGGCCCTGCCTATCTGGCCCGCCTTGCCGGTGCTGCGATTTCTGCCTTTGCGGTGCGTGACTATGCCCAGATGATTTATGATCTGGCGGTCCGCCGCGACCTGATCGCGCTGGGGCGTGACATCGCCGCCAAAGCGGCAACAGTTGATGTCGCCTCGGAACCCCGCGAGCAAATCGTCGAGGCCGAGCAACAACTATACAAACTGGCTGAACAAGGACAGGTCGAAAGCGGATTTCAAAGCTTTCTCAAGGCGGTAACGGACGCTGTTAACGTAGCCAACACCGCCTATCAGCGTGATGGTGGCCTGTCAGGGGTCTCGACCGGTTTGATCGACATGGACAAAAAGCTGGGGGGGCTGCACCGCTCTGACCTTTTGATCCTCGCTGGTCGCCCTTCGATGGGGAAAACATCGCTGGCAACAAACATCGCCTTTAACGTGGCCAAAGCCTACAAACGCGGCCAGCTGCCCGACGGTTCTGAGGGGGCTGTGGACGGCGGTGTGGTTGGCTTTTACTCCCTCGAGATGAGCGCCGAACAGCTGGCCGCACGTATCCTTTCGGAAGCCTCCGAGATCCCTTCACACCAGATCCGTTCCGGTGACATGACCGAGGGCGAATTCAGACGTTTCGTTGACGCCGCCAAGGCGCTAGAGGCCTGCCCCCTTTATATCGACGACACGCCCGCCCTCCCCATTTCCCAGCTGGCCGCCCGCGCGCGCCGCCTGAAACGGACACACGGGTTGGATGTGCTGATCATCGACTACCTTCAGCTGGTGCGCGGCACAGGTAACAACGAAAGCCGCGTGAACGAGATTTCGGAAATCACCATGGGCCTCAAGGCCATCGCCAAAGAGCTGGACATCCCTGTCATCGCCCTTTCGCAGCTGTCGCGTCAGGTTGAAAACCGCGAAGATAAGCGCCCACAGCTGTCTGACCTGCGTGAATCAGGCTCGATCGAGCAGGATGCGGACGTGGTTATGTTCGTGTTCCGCGAAGAATATTATAAAGAGCGTGAAAAGCCGGGCGATCACGAGCTGGATAAAATGGCGATCTGGCAAGAAGAGATGGAGCGCCTGCATGCGCGCGCCGAAGTTGTCATCGGCAAACAGCGTCACGGCCCTATCGGCACGGTCGAGCTGAGCTTTGAAGGTAAATTCACCCGTTTTGGCAACCTTGTGAAACCATGGCAGCAGGACGGGCAAGAAGAAGAGTTTTAACGCTAGATTGAACTGCGCACCTCAAAAACGGCGCGCAGTTCAAATTTCACAGCGGCGCGCCCAAATCAACATTGAGCCACCCCCGCAGCTCTTCGATCGAGTCCAAGCCCGCACGGCGGGCGAATGCGGTTTCGGCCTCAGAAAGCGCTGCGCGCGCATCGGTCGCCAAAACCATCCCCCTATCTGTCATACCAATCCGTTTTTGGTTGCGCTGCAAAGGGTTAGGTTCCAGCACGAGAAACCCCTGATCTTGTAGATCCGTGGTGGTGCGGTAAACAGCTTGCCGCGTGATGCCCAACCGCTCGGCAACCTTGCTTGCCTGTGTCTGACCACAATCGAGGCTTGCGAGAAATGAGAGCTGAGGCAAGGTCAGCGCCTCATACCCGCGGCGGTGCAAAATATTCAGAACGCTTTGGTATATCCAACGGGTTCCATTTTGCATGAGCAAACTCAGCGCGGGCTGAGGCGCCTCAGGAGTTGTAAGCTTTGTTGACAAGTTGACCCGCCCTCTCTAGTTGTAAACCAAGTTTACATACTGGATACACCCGTGAACAGCCTCAAAATTGTGCTTCGCTTGAATGCTGCCAGCTGCATCGCCTTTGGGCTTGCCGGCCTTTTCATGGCCGTGCCACTTGCTGAATTTCTTGGCGACCCTCCGGTTGGGCTTTTGCAGATGCTTGGCGCTGTTTTGGTCGCTAACGGGATACATCTCGTGCTTTCTTCCCTGCGTCAAAGGCTAAATAAATGGGAGGTTCTCTATTTTTCGTTTGGGGATCTTGCGTGGTGGTTGGGCGCCGTTTTCCTGATTGCGACCCAAATCTGGATCACCGCCCCCCTTGGCGTGATGAGCCTATTTGCGGTTTCCGTTGCAGTCGCAATATTGGGTGTCGCGCAAATGTGGTTTTTGGCCCTCTACAACAACCAACGTTCCAACGCTGAACACTGGCGAGCCATTAAAAACTCTTATTGGGCGATGCCGAAATGGGTCTTTATCTGGCTTTGCTTTCTAAACGTCTATTTCTTGATGTCTCTTTTTTACTGGCCAAATCCCTTGGCTGTTGTTGTTCTATTGGGGTTTGTGGCTACTGGCCCTCTTTTAGCAGCACAGATCGCTTTTGATGGAGGGCTGCGCCGCATTTTGGGCTTGGGGCATCTTATCCCTTGGGTTCCCCTTCTGGTCTGGCTGATCGCTTATGACGGCAAGCACCTTTATCAAATTGGGCTCATCATCCTTTTAGCGATTTGCCTAGCGTTTGACCTATTTGATGTCTGGCGCTTCTGGCGGGGGGATCGTTCTGTTTTTGCCAGCCCCGCCGAAAAAGGCCACAGCTGAGGCTTGGCCTTTTCCCTTCTCCAAAACTTCGCTGCTTAAGGCTTCTTCACCTCATATTTCAAACCCTTTGCCGTGCCTTTGGCAAAGCCCTTCCAATAGCTGTGGTCTTCTTTTTCCGTGCCGTCTTCGTTTACCGACCAAACACCGGCATTCGAATCCTCAACCAGCTCCAGATAGCTGCCTGCCTCGGCATCCGCCTTTAGGCGTTGATCCAGCCATGCGGTCACAAAATGCTGGGCGATGTTATTCATGCGCGCAGTGTCCCACACTGGATCGGTGTAGTGTTCGGAAATATCAAAGCCCTTGTCTTTGTTGAAATAATAGCTCTCGGCAGGCGCAGGCATCGGCGCGCCAGCGTTATGGCCACCGTTTTCATAGGTTAGCAGCGCGGTTTCCACATTGCTCACGTTTTCCCAAATCGCGCGCACACCGTTTTCATATAGCGATACGTCATCCTGTGAGCCCGCAATGAACAGCATAGGGATTTGCACGCCAGCAAGGCCTGCCGCATCCCAGAACCCCGTGTTCATCCCCCAAGGGCCAAAGGCCACAGCCGTTTTGATCCGTGCATCGGGCAGCGCGTTATGAGTGTCTGATCCTGCTTGGTGAATGCCTAATGTGCCGTGCGGCCCGCCCCAGCCATAGGCAACCGATGCTTCGGTCACGCCGCCACCTGCGGTGATTATTGCGCCATAACCGCCCATAGAATAGCCGATCAGCCCTGTGTTATCGGCGTCATACAACCCCGCAAACTCGCCCCCTTCGGCAGCTTTGCCCGCCATTTCCTCTAACACAAACAACTGATCGAGCGAGCGGTTCACCAACGTCGAGCCAAAGGCCGCTTGCGTGCGATAGGTGCTGTCTGTGTGGTCGATTGACGCCACAACATACCCCTTTGAGGCCAGATTTTCGGCCAGATGCGACAGCAAAAATCGGTTACCCGGATAACCATGGCTGATCAAAACCAGCGGATAAGGTGTATCCGTCACCGCAGGGGCCGCATCGCGCATCGCTTTACCGGTGAGTGTGACTTCCGTCGTCCCATCGCGCAGATAGGCCTTTAGCTCGGTTGACCCACTGGCCCCCTCTGCCGCAGGATACCACATTTCAACGGTAAGAGGGCGATCATAACGTGGAAAGGCCTCGGGCTTTTCGGCTGCGGGATCAATGGCCAGAATATCGATCTGATCTGCATGAACCATCTCAAGCTGGCGCACGCCCACTGGCAATGCGCCATAAGCGGCCAGTTCTGGCGCACTTGGCAACTGGGTATCAATCGGATTTGCCATGGCGGCTCCTGCTGTCATTAAGGCTGCTGGTACCAATGTGTTTAAAATTATCTTCATATCTATCTCCTCCACCTGAACACCAGCCTAACCAGTGATTGAAGCCAAACAAGAAATAGTTGTTTTGACGTGGCGCCCTTTCGCAGAGTGAAACGATCAACTGGGTGGCTGGCCCTGCCTTTTCTCCTTGTTTCTTGTTGTTTTCGCGATGGTATCCCGACACGCGATCTTGACCTCACCTGTCAGCCTGTCAAAACCCCGATATGAGCACAGCAACATTGCATATTGACCTAGAAGCCATCGCCACCAACTGGCGCAGCCTTGCTAGCATCGCCCAAGTCGAAACTGCCGCCGTGGTAAAGGCCAATGGCTATGGCCTTGATGCAGGGCGTGTCGCCCAGCATCTTGCGAAAGCTGGTGCGCGGCAGTTCTTTGTGGCTGTCGCCGAAGAAGGTGTGATTTTGCGCCGCGCTTTGGGCGCCGGACCTACGATCTCGGTTTTTTCGGGCCATATGGCGGGGGATGCCGAGGCGATCAAAGGCGCAAACCTGACCCCGATGATCAATTCCGTTGATCAAATGCTACGCCATGTCGAGGCCCTGCCTGGGCATCCTTTTGGACTGCAGCTGGATACAGGGATGAACCGCCTAGGGATGGAGCCTGCTGAATGGTCCGCCCTGCGTGATATCGCCTTGGCGCAGAACCCGACGCTCATCATGTCGCATCTGGCTTGCGCGGATATGCCAGATCACCCCATGAACGAGGCCCAGCGTACCCAGTTTGAAAACATGACACAGGGCTTAGACATCCCCCGCTCGTTGGCCGCCACGGGTGGGACGCTATTGGGGGCAGATTACCATTATGATCTGGTGCGCCCTGGTGTTGGCCTTTACGGCGGCTTGCCCTTTGCGGAGGCACGTCCTGTTGTCACCTTGGACATTCCCGTCATCCAAACGCGCGACGTCGCCGTCGGTGAAACGGTTGGCTATGCGAACGCATGGCGCGCGCAGATCCCCAGCAAAGTCGCGACCATCTCTGCTGGCTATGCAGATGGCCTCATCCGTGCGATGGGGGATAAGGCGCAATTGTTTGCAGATGGCGTCGCGGTGCCAGTGATTGGACGTGTATCTATGGACCTCATCACAGTTGATGTAACTGCCCTGCCCTCCACTCCGGCCAGCATGCAGCTCCTTGGGCCAGAACAAACAGTTGATGATGTTGCCGATTTCGCGGGCACTATCGGGTATGAAATCCTGACAAGCCTCGGTGGCCGGTACAACCGCGTGTACCACATATGACCCTGCTCAGGATCGCAAACCTATCGCTGTTGGTCCTATACCCCATCGCGTGGTTTGCCCCGCTGATGCGCGCAGGCCTATTGCCTCTCTTCGGCCTCAGCGAAATCTCGGTCATGACTGGCCTGCAATCCTTGTGGAGTTCGGATATTTTCCTTGCATTGCTTGTGACGGTTTTTGCCCTGTTTGCACCTTACCTAAAGACGATCGGCCTTGCCCTGATCCACTATGATCTGCTTAGCCCACGTGTGGAAAAGACGCTCGAGGTTATGGGCAAACTTGCTATGGCCGATATCTTTCTGATTGCTCTCTATATCACCCTTACAAAGGGAATCGGTGTTGGGCGGATTGAAACCGCATGGGGGCTGTACCTGTTTACTTTTTGCATCCTTGCCTCCCTGTTTATCAGTTGGAAAACACAACAAAGCCCCCCAAAAACCGCGAATTGAGTGGTTTATGGGAAACAATCGGGCCTGAAGTGGTTATTTTAAGGTTAATTTTCCCTTTGCAGATGACGGACCGCGCTTTACTTTAGGTCCATATCGCAATGAGCGGTTTCTTGCTTGCAAGCCTGCCTGAGGAAATTTGATGCAACAGATAAAAGCCATCGGCTTTTTCATTCAATATATGATGCAGCGCCTCGCGGTGTTCTTTTTTGCGGCAAGTGCGGCAGCGCTGACGACAGCGACAATCATGGCGGCCTTGGGCAATTGGGCATGGATCGATGTTCCCTTTAGCTATGCGGGTGAACCTGTCGAAAACGCAGGTATGTATCTGCAAATCGCGGCGACAGTTTTGGCTGCGGGTATCTGTTTCTTTTTGCCTGCAAATGCGCGCATTATGCAGCTGGAAAATTCCCACCGCCGCTTCAGCGTTTCGATGGATGATGTTGCCCGTGCATATGGCGCTGTTCATGCGGCAGACCGTGGTCGCAACTTTCAGCTCAGCTCAGAATTTGACTCGGTGCGCGAGCGCCTCGCCTACCTGCGCGATCACCCCGACCTCAGCACGTTAGAGCCAGCCCTGCTGGAAGCCGCAGCCCAGATGAGCCATATCAGCCGTGAGTTGGCTGAGGTTTACTCGGACGATAAGATCGAGCGCGCGCGCAACTTCCTCAAGCAACGTCAGGAAGAGATCAACCTGTTCAACGACCGTCTGGACCAAGCCAAAGCAATCTCGACCGAGATGAAACACTGGCTGCATGAAGTCGAACTGGAAGAAAGCGTAGCCGCAGCCCAGCTGGCGCGTCTGTCAGAAGAAATGAGCGAAATCCTTCCGCAATTGGGCCGTGAAACGATCCTGAGCGCGCCAACCCTTGATGAAGACGAAGACGCCCCCCTCGACAGCACCGCCGTCGACAACAGCGTCTACGAACTGCCCAAAGCCGCCGAATAATCAGCCCTTTGGCATGGCGCCCCCTGTCTCTGACGGTTTGCCATTGATCCCGCTGCGCGTAAACGGCATCAAAGCGGCATGGCAAAACAGACCAAAACATTCTCATGTACAAAATGCGCGGCTACCTTTCCAAAATGGTCCGGTCGTTGTGATAACTGCGGCGAATGGAATACCATTCAAGAAGACAAAGGCATCAGCGCAGGCCCCCCCTCTAAATCCTTAGGGGCGCGGCGCGGCTCGTCATTAGAGCTGATGGATCTGGCCACCGAAGAGGCCCCGCCCCCCCGCACCCTATCTGGCCTGAACGAACTAGACCGCGTTTTAGGCGGCGGACTGGTTCCTGCCTCTGCGATCCTAGTTGGGGGTGATCCAGGCATCGGGAAATCAACCTTGCTTTTGCAAGCGGCTGCCGCCTTTGCAAACAACGGTTTAAAAGTCGTCTATATCTCTGGCGAAGAAGCATCGGCACAGGTGCGCATGCGCGCGCAGCGCCTTGGCCTTGCGGATGCATCCGTCAAATTGGGCGCCGAAACCAACCTGCGCGACATCCTGACAACATTAGACAAAGAGCGCCCACAGCTGGCGATCATCGATTCAATCCAGACAATGTGGGCCGACAACGTCGAAAGCGCCCCGGGATCGGTTTCACAGGTGCGCGCCGCCAGTCATGAACTGACATCATTCGCCAAACGCACAGGCACCTCGATCGTATTGGTGGGCCACGTCACCAAAGAGGGCCAAATCGCAGGGCCGCGAGTGGTCGAACATATGGTCGATACGGTTCTCTATTTTGAAGGCGAACGCGGTCATCCTTTCCGCATCCTGCGCTCGGTGAAAAACCGTTTTGGCCCTGCGGATGAAATCGGCGTCTTTGAAATGACTGGTCGCGGCCTGTCCGAAGTGCTCAACCCGTCTGCGTTGTTCCTATCTGAACGCGGCCAGCCTTCTGCCGGATCGGTAGTGTTTGCCGGTATCGAAGGGACCCGCCCCGTGCTGGTGGAAATTCAGGCGCTCGTTGCCCCCTCGCCCCACTCCCAAGCCCGCCGTACGGTTGTGGGCTGGGATGGCGGCCGTTTGGCGATGATCCTTGCGGTGCTCGAAGCGCGCTGCGGGATTCCCTTTGCGGGGCTTGATGTCTATCTGAATGTTGCTGGCGGGATGAAGATTTCGGAACCCGCCGCCGATTTGGCCGTCGCCTCCGCTTTGTTGAGCGCGCGTGAAGACACCGCGTTACCCGCTGAGACCGTGGTTTTTGGGGAACTTAGCCTGTCAGGAGCCCTTCGCCCCGCGACACAGACAGAAAACAGGTTGAAAGAAGCACAAAAACTTGGTTTTACCTCCGCAATAGCACCAAAAGGCGGTAAGGCCGTGGGCGTTGAGGGGATCACCCTGCGTTCGATGACGGATTTGACCGCGTTTGTTGGCGAAATATTCGGCGCTGGATAAGGCGTCCTGAGGAAAGGCGAGAAGAGCATGGAAGGTTTTACCATCATAGACGGCGTTGTCGCGCTGGTTATCGTGATGTCGGCGCTTCTGGCCTATGGGCGCGGATTTGTCCGGGAAATGATGGCGATTGTCGGCTGGATCGCCGCTGCGGTCTTGGCCTATCTGTTTGCCCCCCAAGTTGAACCTTTGGTGCGTGAAATCCCCGTGGTTGGTGATTTCCTTGCGGATAGTTGCGAATTGTCAATTATCGGGGCCTTTACCTTGGTTCTGGCGGTCACTTTGGTTGTAGTTTCACTATTCACACCTTTGTTCTCTTCGCTGGTTCAACGCTCTTTCTTGGGTGGTTTTGATCAGGCGCTCGGTTTCGTCTTTGGTGTTGCGCGCGGTATTTTGCTCGTTGCGATTGCCTTTTTCGTTTATTCCACCGTCATTACAGGCCAGCAATTCACCATCGTAGACGAAAGCCGCTCGGCCTTGGTCTTTGGTCGTTTTTCGGATGATATCCAGAACTCTGATCCTGATCAGGCGCTTGGCTGGATCACGGGAAAATATGAACAACTGGTCTCCAGCTGCACCGAAAACTAAAGAAAACTACTTAATCTGAAAGTAATCATTGGCTGCTACCTGTCCACGAACCACTGTGGAGATAGGTATTGTGCCCGATAATTATTTGGATGATCAGTTCGCCCTATTAGATTGCATACCTACGCCCGTTTTCATTCTGAATGTTGACGGGCAAGGCATCCCGACTTACGCGCATTGTAACCTGCCCTTGCTCAGCTATTTGGCGCGTGAGCTTTCTGATTTTGTCGGCCACACAGCCCCCCAAGTTTTTGGCCCTGAATTTGGTGACATCGCGTTTACCGAACAGCGAAAAGCAATCGCATCCCGATCCCAGCACCAGTTCGAAATCACGCTTCACACAGGGGATCAGCTGCGTACCGTTCGCACAACGCTTTTCCCACAAATGGATCAGGATGGCCGCGTTGTTAGATTGGTTGGTAGCGTTCAGGATATTTCCAGCGAAGAAATCGCACAAACGACGCAAGAAAAGCTAAACGAAATCAGCACTGAGGTAGAGCAATTTATTGCGATGGCCGCGCATGACCTAAGAACACCCATGCGCAACATTATGGATCTGGCCGACATGTTGCATGAAGACTTTGAAGATCAAGGAGATGAAAAGCTCGGCTTGCTCAACCTCTTGAAGGAAACCGCCGAAAAATCGATGGATCTCATTTCTGATGTGTTGTCCTACGCCAGCACCTTAGGCCCCGTATCGCCCAACACCTCATACAATCTAGCCGAGCTTGGCAAAGATTTGATGCTGATTCTGGACCCCAAGGGGGCACATCAGTTGATTTGCAGCGATATTAACCTCAATGGAGAGAAAAGCGTGATGCAGATTGCGCTGCGAAACCTGATCGACAACGCGATCAAACACGGGCAACGCGACCGGCTCACGCTTTGTTGTACGGCCCGTTTAGACGGGGAAAACGCTGTCGAGATTGTTTTGACAGATAATGGTGTGGGATTCGAAAATCCCGGCATCGCATTTCTGGAAACAGGCACGTTTCGGACTGATAGCGGCTATGGTTTGCTTGCAATCCGCAAATTGATCACAGCGCGCGGGGGCAAAATTTCAGCACAAAACAACCCATCAGGTCAGGGAAGCCGCATAAACCTCTCACTTCCCAACCAAATTGACGATCCAAAACAAACAGTTAGCGATAGCAGGATATCCATTCGCCCTGCATCGACTGATCGCCTATTCGACCCCATGAGTTCGAGTGCATAATTCAACGGAATCGTGGCGTGACTCTCTTCGTGGTTTTCCGTAATAACCCTGTAACCTTTGTCGGTAGCAGGAGCGCCCCCTTGTCCCATACCCCGCCCAAGACAATGCCCCCTTCCCATCCCTTTGATTCATCCTATCTGTCAGATTTTGACGATGGCGATAAATTAAAGGAAGAATGCGGAGTTTTCGGGGTTGTTGGTGTAACAGATGCCGCCAATTTTGTGGCGCTTGGCCTTCATGCATTGCAACACCGCGGCCAAGAAGCTGGCGGAATCGTCACCCATGATAAAGTTGCCGGTTTTCAATCCGCACGTCGCTTTGGCTATGTTCGCGACAACTTTACCAGCCAGAAAGTTATGGAAACCCTGCCGGGCTCTTTGGGAATCGGTCATGTCCGCTATTCCACTGCCGGAACAAAGGGCCAGACGGCGATCCGTGATGTTCAGCCCTTTTTTGGCGAATTTGCCATGGGCGGCGCAGCCATTGCGCATAACGGCAACATCACAAATGCGAACGCCCTGCGCCGCGAATTGATCGAACGAGGCTCGATTTTCCAGTCCTCTTCAGACAGCGAATGCATCATTCACCTTATGGCCCGTTCGCTGCAACGCACCATTCCCGAGCGGATGGAAGATGCCCTGCGCCGTGTAGAGGGTGCCTTTTCTGTTGTGGCAATGACCCGCACCAAACTGATTGGCGTCCGTGATCCACTGGGCGTTCGCCCCCTTGTTCTTGGTAAAATTGGTGATGGCTGGGCGCTTAGCTCGGAAACCTGTGCGCTAGATATCATTGGCGCTGAATTCGTGCGCGAAATTGAACCTGGCGAGATGGTAGTGATCACCGAAAAAGGTGTCCAAACCCATTTCCCCTTCCGTCGCCAACCGTCCAAGTTCTGTATCTTTGAGCATGTATATTTCTCTCGTCCCGACAGTATTTTGGGCGGGCGATCGGTTTATGAAACACGCGAAGCCATTGGCCGCGAACTCGCCAAAGAGAACCCGATTGACGCGGATCTGATTTGCCCTGTGCCGGATTCCGGCACCCCTGCGGCAATCGGCTATAGCCTAGAAAGCGGCATTCCTTACGGTATGGGGATCATTCGGAACCAATATATGGGCCGAACCTTTATCGAACCTTCCGAGCAAATCCGCAACATGGGGGTGCGCCTGAAACTCAACGTGAACCGCGCCTTGATCAAGGGCAAGCGGATCATCCTTGTTGATGACTCGGTTGTGCGCGGGACCACCAGCCGCAAGATCAAGGAAATGATCCTTGATGCTGGCGCGGCCGAGGTTCACTTCCGCATTGCCTCCCCGCCGACCGCTTGGCCCTGTTTTTATGGCGTTGATACGCCAGACCGTGAAAAACTGCTGGCCGCAACGATGTCTGAGGATGAAATGTGCGAGCATCTCGGCGTGGACAGCCTCAAGTTCATCTCGCTGAACGGTCTGTACCGCGCGGTTGGCGAAGCAGAGGGGCGCAGCAACTCTTGCCCACAATATTGCGATGCCTGTTTCTCTGGCGAATATCCGGTCATTCCTGCCGATAAGGTAGAAGCTGGATTTGAGATGAAGCCAGCAGCGGAATGAGAAAATACTGGCCTGCTGACACAAAATGTCAGCAGGCTGATATACTGTGAACACATGACACATGTTTTCACACCTACGATTTCCCAATGGCCCGCTTTGCAGCAAAAACAATTCGAAGAAATTCGCAAATTGATTCTGGCCGCTGCCAAAGATGCCAATGTTGGCCCCGTTGAAGAAAGCCTGAAGTGGGGACAACCAGCGTGGCGCCCGAAACGCCCTCGGCAAGGCAGCACACTTCGGCTGAATTGGCAGGGCATTCCGTCGCATCCCCTTGTCCTCTATGTCGATTGCAAAACCACGCTAAGTGCAACGATGCGTGAGATCTATCCAACTGAATTTGAATATGAAAAGAACCGTGGGCTAGGTTTGCCAGACGGCTCGCCCCTGCCCCTTCAAGCAATTGATCACCTTGCCCGCTTAACGTTCTGTTATCACCAAAAGCGCTGATCAGCGGAGTCTAGCGCTGCCTTTGGCAGCAGTTGGCCTATGCCAAAGCATTCCGGTTTTGCCCTCGCACCGAATTGGATAGCTCCAGCGAGCAACTATTCCAGAGGCCAACCATGTCCACCCAAACCAATGGCACCCCAACGCCACCAAAAGTAAAAGAGCTCGCCACCCAAGCAGCAAAGCTCCCCAAAACTGCGCTGCTGGGTGTATTCGGCAATACAAACGCCCCTAAAGCCCTGATTTTATTGCCGCAGGGAGAAACCAAGACCGTGCAAGTTGGCGATAGTATCGGGGCAGATACGGTGCTGGCGATTGGCAAAGATCAACTTGTGCTCGCGCGCGGGGCCTCACAGCGCATTTTGCACCTCCCCCGCGGCTAAGCGCCCCCTTGACGCGGCCCATCCACCCGCGCATATCCCCCTTATGACACAAAAAACCGCATTGATCACAGGCGCCACGCGCGGCCTTGGGGCCGCTCTGGCAGAAGCGCTGGCCCCTGAATATCACATCATCGCCGTAGGCCGCACCGTTGGTGCCCTCGAAGAGCTGGATGACAGGATAAAGGCCAAAGGTGGCAATGCGACGCTGGCACCGATGAACGTCACAGATACAGGTGCAATGCAGACTTTGTGTCGTGGTATTCATGATCGCTGGGGCACTTTGGATATGTGGTTCCACACCGCCATCCACGTGGCGCCCCTAACCCCCAGCCATCAAATCGACACCAAAGACCTAGAGAAATCCATCACGTCGAACATTACCGCCACGGCCATGCTGATCAACTATGTGGCTCCTCTGCTAAAAGAGGACGGTAACGCAGTGTTTTTCGAAGACCCCATTGTGGGTGACAAATTCTATGGCAGCTATGGCTCGACCAAAGCCGCCCAAATCGCCTTGGTGCAAAGCTGGCAAAAAGAGACCTCTCGCATCGGTCCCCATGTGGATATTTTGACGCCCCAGCCAATGCCCACCGCCACCCGCGCGCGCTTTTTCCCGGGCGAAGACCGTGATACATTGACGGATATCCACACCGAAGCCGCGCGTCTGTTGGCAACACTGCAGAAATAACTCAGCCCTCGCTTGCCCGTCTGCTCCGCCTCGCCTATCAAGGCGCAAAGGGGCACAATCATGCGTATTTTGATCACCAATGACGACGGCATTAACGCGCCGGGTTTGAAAGTTCTGGAAGGGATAGCCAAAACGCTGGCTGGCCCTGATGGCGAATGTTGGACAGTGGCCCCCGCCTTTGAACAATCTGGCGTAGCCCATTGTATCAATTACACAAAACCAACCCTCATCACCCAGCTGGCCCCGCGCCGCTATATGATCGAAGGCAGCCCAGCAGATTGCGTTTTATGCGCTCTTTATGATCCGATGAAGGATGCGCGCCCTGATTTGATCCTGTCTGGGGTGAACCGTGGCAACAACGCCTCTGAAAATACGCTTTATTCGGGCACGATTGGCGCCGCCATCGAGGGCGCATTGCAAGGGATCCCTTCAATCGCCCTATCCCAATACTATGGCCCTGCGAACCGCGATCTGGACGATCCATTCGAAGCGGCCGTCGAACATGGCGCGGATGTTTGCCGCCGTATTCTGGCCCAGAAACCTGCCGATGCGAACGGCTATTCCGTGTTCTGGAACGTGAATTTCCCACCTGTTGCTGCCGCTGATGTAAAGGGTTTGCGCCTTGCGCCTCAGGGTCGCCGCCCCGAAGTGAATTTTTCAACCATCCCACATGATGCTCCTAACGGGCGCCGTTTTTTGTGGATTACGGGGGGTAACCAGCAAATTCCGCCTGCTGCTGGATCCGATGCGGCGGTTAACCTTGATGGGTATATCTCGATCACGCCGATGCGCGCCGATCTGACCGCCCATGATGCCTTTGGCGATCTATCGGACCTCAACACATGAATGATGAGCCCGAAATGGTGACCGATGCGGAACGCAAAATGCAGTTCCTCTATGCCCTGCGATCAAAGGGTGTGACGGATAATCAGGTTCTCGGCGCGATGGAAGCCGTCGATCGCGGGCCGTTTATTCGCGGGTTGTTCGCTGAGCGCGCTTATGAGGACATGCCCCTGCCGATCGCATGTGGGCAGACCATCAGTCAGCCTTCGGTTGTTGGCTTGATGACGCAGGCCCTAGAGATTTCGCCCCGCGACAAAGTGTTAGAGATCGGCACCGGATCAGGCTATCAGGCCGCGATCCTGTCAAAGCTGGCGCGGCGTGTTTACACCATCGACCGCCATCGCCGCCTTGTGCATGAGGCACGCGTGATCTTTGACGCGCTTGACCTCAATAACATCACCGCAATCACAGCCGACGGCAGCCATGGCCTGCCAGAACAAGCCCCTTTTGACCGCATTATTGTGACGGCCGCCGCCGAAGACCCCCCTGGTCCGCTGCTTGCCCAGCTAAAAGAAGGGGGCATTATGGTGCTTCCCGTTGGCCAATCTGATGCAGTTCAGCATCTAATCCGTGTGCGAAAAACCGCAGATGGGCTAAAATATGACGAAATGCGCGCCGTTCGCTTTGTTCCCCTCCTCGAAGGGTTGGGCAAGGAAGCTTAAACTGGTATAGTCGCTGAAAATCTCGGAAACACGAGATGGGCAGTGACAAGGACAATTCTGATGATACCTCCGATGATGCGTGGACGTGCGCGATTTTCGCTTCTTGCGGGCGTGGCCTGCGTTGCACTTTCTGGCTGTACAGAACCTCTGGATTTTGACCTGCGCGGATTGGGCGGCGGGTTTACCACAGCGAATGCGGCCAAAGCACCGCTGGCTGAGCGCCCTGCTGCTGATGATCGCGGTGTCATTTCATACCCGAATTATCAGGTAGCCGTGGCGCGCCGTGATGACACGCTGAACGATGTTGCAAAACGGGTTGGCCTCAGCGCGGCGTCATTGGCCAAATTCAATGGCATCGATGCAAACGTCAAACTCCGCAAGGGTGAGATCATCGCCCTGCCGACCCGCGTGGCCGAGCCCTCACCCGCAACGGGTGCGGCAACCACGGGGCCGATCAAACCTGTAGACATTTCAGCCGTCGCGGGAGGCGCAATCGACGCAGCCCCTGCCACCCCTGGTGTTCAGACAACCACCCTCGCCCCAGCGACAACACCAAAAGCGCAAACCGGAAAAGAGCCGGTGCGCCACAAGGTTGAACGGGGCGAGACCGCCTTTACCGTTGCGCGCCTCTATTCTGTTCCAGTCAAAGATCTGGCTGAATGGAATGGCTTGGGCTCAGATTTCGCCATTCGCGAAGGCCAGCATCTGCTGATCCCTGTGCCCTCACAGAACCCGCCTAAAGCTACGCCAGCAAAAACCGCTCAGGCAACGACGCTGCCAGGAGAAGGCTCAACAACGCCAACACCTCCTTCAGCAACAAAGCCCCTGCCAGAAGAAAAGGTTGCCCCAGCAAAGGCGCCCGAAACGGCAGCAGCAGCCACCACAACTGCCGCTGTTGCCAAACCTGACCCAGTACCGGAAAAACCAGCCGTGGACGTGGGCAAAACGACTAAACCAGCAAAAGTCGGGAAGCTTGTCCGCCCTGTGAATGGGACGATTATCCGAGAGTATTCAAAGGGTAAGAACGAAGGCATCAACATCAAAGCCGCTGCAGGCACCGCTGTTAAAGCCGCCGATGGCGGGACCGTTGCCGCCATCACAAAAAGCGCCGATGGCGTGCCGATTGTGGTTGTCCGCCACGCCGACAACCTGCTGACGGTCTATGCCAATGTTACGGATGTTGCGGTCAAAAAGGGCGACTCTGTTTCACGCGGCCAGAGCATTGCGAAACTTCGGGGTGGATCGGATTCGTTTGTGCACTTTGAAGTGCGCAAAGGTTTTGACAGCGTCGATCCCAATCCGTTCCTGAACTGATTTTTGGTCTGCCCCGATTAAACGGGGCAGACGGGAGGCTTAGCGCAGCGCGACACCGCGCCTGCCAGCCAAATCCATAAAATACTGCCATGCAACACGGCCTGAACGGCTGCCTCTGGTGGCCTGCCATTCAATCGCTTCGGCCCGCAGTGTTGCATCGTCGATCTCAACACCATGCGCATCGCAATAGCCGCGGATCATCGCCAGATACTGGTCTTGATCGCAGGCATGAAACCCCAACCAAAGGCCAAAACGATCGGAGAGAGAGACCTTCTCCTCCACCGCCTCGGCAGGGTTAATCGCCGATCCACGTTCGTTTTCAATCATGTCACGGGGCATCAGGTGGCGCCTGTTTGACGTTGCATATAGCACAACGTTTTCGGGGCGCCCCTCAATACCGCCATCCAGAACCGCCTTAAGCGACTTGTAATGCGCGTCATCATGGCCAAAGCTGAGGTCATCACAAAACAGGATAAACCGCCTGTCAGAGCCCCGCAGCAGGTTCAGCAACCGCCCGACCGAGGGCAAGTCTTCGCGCTGTAGCTCAACCATCTTGAGGTCGGGGTGATCCGCTTGAAGAGCGCCATGTATCGCCTTGACAAGGCTGGATTTACCCATCCCGCGCGCGCCCCACAAAAGGGCGTTATTCGCAGGCAAGCCAGCGGCAAATTGCGCCGTGTTTTGCAGCAGCGTATCACGCGACCGCTCAACCCCCAGCAAAAGGCTGATATCGACACGAGACACCTGCGGCACCGGTTCCAACCGATCCGGCCCAGTGTGCCAGACAAAGGCCGAAGCCGCATCAAAGTCCGGAGCGGCAAGCGGCGCCGGAGCTATCCGCTCCAACGCCGCTGCAATCCGGTCCATCGGATCGTCGATCATGTATCGCTGTCCTTGGTTTTGGTTTCTTCTACGATCGGGTCTTCGCGGTCCATTTCATCGGCCATTGCCTCAAAATCCGCCTCGTCTTCACCCTCTTCGTCGTCATAGAACCCGTCTTCGCGCAGCTGGGCTTCGCGTTTTGCATCTACGCGGCTGACAAGGAAGATCGAAACCTCATACAGGCCATAGACTACGATAAACAGGATCAGCTGTGTCACAACGTCTGGTGGGGTCACCAAAGCGGCCAGCATCAGGATGCCAACCAGCGCATATTTACGCACGTTGCGCAGCCCTTCGGCCGACACCAGCCCCGCCTTGCCCATCAGCGTCAGCAGAACAGGCAGCTGAAAGCAAAGGCCAAAGGCCACGATCATTTTCAGCGTGATATCAAGGCTTTCGTTCACCTTACCGTTAAAGACGATATCAATACCCGAAGTCGTCGCATCACCCGTCGCAATCAAAGCAGACAGATAAGACGCCGCATCGGAAAAGCCCAAGAAGAACTGCATCGCCAGCGGAACAACCACATAATGCGCAAAGGCAGCGCCCATCAGGAACAGAACAGGTGACGCAATCAGAAACGGCAAAAACGCGTTCTTTTCGTTCTTGTACAAACCAGGCGCAACAAAGCGCCACAGCTGCGTCGCGATCACAGGAAAGCTAACGGCAAGCCCCCCCACCATCGAGATACGGATCAGGGTAAAGAAATACTCCTGCGGGGCGGTGTATTGCATCACTGGGTTGGGGTTGCCCAGATTGCGCATAGTCTTTTCAATCGGCACCAGCAGGAAATCAAGGATCATGCTGCCAAAAGAAAAACAGATGATCATGCCAACAAGAAACGCCAAAACCGACCGGATCAGCCGCGTGCGCAGCTCGGTCAGATGTTCGATCAGCGGCGCGGCGCTGTCGTCAATGTCATTATCGGTTGCGGTCATGTATCTGCTTTCTTGGCGCTCGCCTTTTGGGCGAGGCTTTCTTGTAGGGATGCTTCCAGCTCTTCGGCCTTCTCCATCGCCTCTTTCGCTTCACGGGCTTTGCGGTCTGCTGCCGCCCGTGCTGTACCTGCCTGAATACGCTTTACATCCTCGGCACGTTGCGCCGACAGCTTTCCGGTTTCACTATCAGGGTCGATGTTCGTCAGCGAGCTAGCCGCGTCTTTCACACCATCCATCGCCGCACCAACAGGGTTTGTTGCCGCCTTGAGGGATTTATTCAGCCCTGTTGTGACTTCGCGCACACCAGATTGATCAGCCGCATCGTTCATGGCGCTGGAAAACTCCCGCGCCATCCCCTTGGCTTTACCGACAAACTGGCCCACGCGGCGAAACATCACCGGCAGATCCTTGGGGCCGACAACAATCAGCGCCACAACCCCAACCACCAGCATTTCAGCCATGCCAAGATCGAACATAGGTCTTAAACCTTGTCTTCAGTCTTGGCTTCGGTCGCATCAGCGATTTCTTCAGCGGCTTCTTCTTTCAGCTGCTCTTCGCCTTCATTGATGCCTTTTTTGAAGCTTGTGATGCCTTTGCCCACTTCGCCCATCAGCGACGAGATTTTGCCGCGGCCAAACAGAACCAAAACAACTACAGCGATCAGCAGCAGGCCCGGCAATCCAATATTATTCAACATGTCAGTTCTCCAAAGATAGAATTTCTGCCCTACCGATCTGGCAGGGGGTCACTAACGGCAATAGCAAGCGAACCTGTTTGTAAAAATGGGAAACCAAAGTTTTTGCCCTAACCACTTTGCAAAACAGCGCGTTTTTCCAGCTTGCCCAGAACTCCTGACAGGTTTATGTCAGTTGCATGGGGAAATCTGACCGCCTTTTTGATATTCTGCAAATCTTGCGCGATGGCGAATTGCACACCGCGCAGGCCTTGGCAGAGCGTTTTCAGGTTTCCGTGCGCACCCTTTATCGCGATATGGACAGGCTCGCGGCCTCTGGTGTGCCGCTGGTTGGCACCCGTGGCACGGGCTATCGGCTGGCCGATCTTATCACCCTGCCCCCGATATCCCTAACCGCCGCTGAGCTGGAGGCGCTGAACCTTGGCATCGCGATCGCAGCCGAGCTTGCCGATCCTGCGCTGAAAGCCGCCGCAAACACATTGGCCGAAAAATTGGATGCCGCGCAGCCAGAGACCTCCCAAGCCGAGGCTTGGCGCTTTGGCGCATCACCGTTTTCAGATGCGGCGCGGGGGTTCGCCCATTTGCCAACGCTACGTGCTGCGATCAAAGCCCGCCAAAAGCTGCGCATCACCTACACGTCTAACGACGGCGGCGTCACCTCGCGCAGCATTCGCCCGCTTCATTTAGAGTATTGGAACAGGATTTGGGCGCTGACAGCGTGGTGTGAGCTGCGCGCGGCGCACCGCATTTTCCGCCTTGATTTAATCAGCAGCGCCGAAGCCTTGCCGGAGCTGTTCACCGATGAGGCCGGTAAAACTCTGGCAGATTTCAGGCCTTAAGATTCCAACCCGTTTGTTTGGGTAGAAACGCCTCAACACTGGCCTGCGCCACTACAATGGTTTCGCCGTTGGACGGCACGTTTAGCCCGCCATGAACGGCGCGCACTTCGGCGCGGCCGCGCGGCAGGGTTGCGCGCAAGGCCTCCAGATCCAGCGCCTCTGGCTCTTGCACCCCAACGGTGACCTGAACGCGCATGGCGTCATGGGGCAGATCGACAACGCCAAATATCGGCAGGGAGGAATGGCGAAACGCATCCTCGATCGCGCGTTTTGCCGCCTTGGTATAATCCATACCGTGCAGGTCGTTGCCCATTCCCATTTCGATGATCAAACGTTGCTCAGTCATTGCGCGTCTCCATGTCAAACCCAACAGACAGGGCAACATTGGCCATGATCGTTGGGTTGCCTGTTCCCTCGGGGCGCGGAATGTCCAAACCGCCTTTGCAGAGGTTCACCGTGACATGCCCATAGGGAAACACCTCGCGCAGGGCGTCTGCATCAACCGCGTCAGGCTTTTGCACGCCGACATCCAAGGTGATGCGCATATCTTCTTTGTCAAAGCCGAACAGCTCGGCCAAGTTAATCGAGTTATGCCACAGCGCGTCCTGCACGGCGCGCTTTGCCGCTTGGGTATAGTCTCCGCGGCGCAGAGATGTTCCCATTCCGAATTCAACCAATAGCTTTTGCATGGCCGCGCTCCTTTAGGTTTTCACATCGAACACGAAACACTTGTCGCGCCGGATTGTCAGCCACATCACTGTACCCTCAGAGGGCATGAATACATTCGGTACAGTAGCCTTCAGGATCGATCCGTCGTGATCCATCTCGAACTCGACCAAGCTTTCGTTGCCCATAAAACGTGCCCGTTTCACGATGGCGCGCGCGGGCGTCCCATCTGCCGCTGTAGGCAATGGCCCCTTACCCGCACGGTCAAAATCAATGCGCACGTGTTGGGGGCGGAAAACGATATCCACGGCAGTACCATCTGGCACCCCTGGTGCAAGGAAGCGGCCAAAGGCAGTATGGGCCAGTGCGCCTGATACTTCGGCACGGATAACGTTCGCATCGGAAAAGAACGATACAGCCGCGCGGTCAATCGGGCGGGTATAGACGTTATAGGGCGCGCCCTGCTGCACAATCTGCCCGTCACGCATCAGGGCAATTTCATCAGCCATGCGCATGGCTTCATCGGGTTCATGGGTGACCAGCAGCACCGCTGTATCTTGCTCTTTGAGGATGCTCAGCGTTTCATCACGGATCCCGTCACGCAGGCGGTTATCCAACCCCGAGAACGGTTCATCCATCAGCATGATCCGTGGTTTGGGGGCCAAGGCACGGGCCAAGGCCACACGCTGTTGCTCGCCCCCCGATAGCTGGTGCGGATAGCCATCGATAAAGCGCAGCAAATCCACGCGCTCTAACAGTTCCTTTACCCGCTCGCGTTTCTCTGCCCTTGTGCCGCGCAGGCCATAGGCCACATTGTCGGCCACCGAAAGGTGGGGAAATAGCGCAAAGTCCTGAAACATCAGACCGATTTCGCGCCGTTCTGGTGGGATACGAAAGATCGTATCGCAGATCAGTTTCCCATCCACATGGATCGAGCCGCTATCCTGCATCTCGACCCCTGCGATCATGCGCAAAGTCGTCGATTTACCGCAGCCCGAAGGCCCCAAAAGGCAGGTCACCTGCCCTGGCATGATCTTCAGGCTCACATCATCCACAACTGCGCGGCCTTCAAAGCTGCGCTTGAGGTTGCGGATTTCTAAACGAGGTGTCTCTGTTTGCACGGCTGGCTTATCCGATGTTTTCTGTCGGATAGCAGCTATCAGTGCCGGCGCGCCCCTGCAAGCACCGCGGCAAAGCCTGCGACAAGAACGCAGATGCAAATCACCAAAAGCTGCTCGTATTTATGCCCCTCAATGAGCCATGCCGCCACGCTATCCCAACCGCGCGCAAAATAGATAAACGCACCGGCAATGGCTGCACCAAAGGCGACAAGGTAGCTCCACAAGGCAATCTGGCGCCCCATCACCAGCCCGACAATCAACACAGGCGTCAGGAACATCGACGCGGTGCCGCTAACTGCGACTGCATCAAACAACGTGGCATTCCCCCAAAGGGTCAGCAACGTTCCCGCCAGCATAAAGACAACCATCACCAGACGCCCCGCTGTCAAAGTGCGCGGCAGGCCGCCCTCTTCGACCACCAAACGCGCCGCAGAGGATAGCGCGGAATCCAGCGTGCTAAGCGCAGAAACCAAAAGCGAGATCATCAACAAGCTAAAGATCCACGACGGGAACATCTCTGCCCAAGTGCCGATCAACTGGCCCTCATAGCTGGCGCCAACCAGCCCCGCCTGAATACCGAAAAAGCCAAATCCGATGATACACAGGGTGCTGATCCAAAAGGCGTGCTGGAAAGAGGCCTGTGTGACACGCTCGCTCGCGATAAACCCGCGATCCATCATTACAGGATCATGGGCGGGATAGCTGAACACCTGCAAGCCAGCCACAGCCAGCAAAACCCAGCCATTATAGCTGCCCGCCGTACCAGAAGAAGTGATAACAGCGCCCAAATCAAACGCGCTGCTGGTCACCAGAGCAACAAAGGCGATGCCAAATACACCAATGAACACAACCATTTGCACAACATCCGTTCGCAAAGCCGCGCTCAACCCGCCCCAAGCGGAATAGGCCAGCCCCAGAATGGCGACAATCCAGATGGCTGTTGTGCCGCTACCTTCCAAAACTGCATTAAAAATCAAACCAACGACGATCAGATTCGCAAATACTTCGGAGAGCAATCGCAGCGCGATCACAAAGTTATAGCACCCATTGCCTACCGCGCCAAAACGCGCGCCCAGCCAATCCTGAACCGAGGTCGCCTTCCCTTCACGCAAGCGCCCAACGATAAAACCGCCTGTCAGGAAAGACCCGTAATAGGCTGCATAGGCCAAGGTACCTGCCATGCCGTAATAATATCCAAGGATCGCGGCGTTCATCAGGCTGCGCGCAAAAATCCAAGTTGTGACCTGGCTTAGCACCAACACCCATAAACCAGGGTTGCGCCCTTGCTCTCCTCGCCCGCCAAAAAAGCCTTCCACACTGGCGCTGCGCGGCGCGGCCAATAAAGAAGCAAGGATGATAAGGCCAAAAGTGGCGATCAGGATTACGGGTTGCATGGCAGACCTCTGTTAGGGAACTTAAGGCGTGGCTACGATACAGCTGCTGCAAAAACCATCCCAAACGCCAGCAACTGTCGGGATCGTGAACACCCCTTATGTCACCAGATCAAAAGATGCCGTTGCCACATCGCGGCCATTCACCTGCACGGTAATCCTATGCAGCCCCTCAAACAAGCGAAACGTCGTTGCGTTCCCTTTGAAACGATGGGATTTTTTGATCTTGAGCGGCTTCCCCGCCTTGACCTCGGCGACCTTCAGTTTGAACACTTTTTCAGCGCGTTTTCCGCCCGCGCGCATGAAATCCACTCTGTAATCTACAAGAACGGGCGCGCTCTCGGTGCTGTTCAGCACAACGTCAAAGGCCAAAGCATCGTCGATCTTGACCGTGTTCTGCCCCAGCAAAATCTGAGCTGTCACTGGCGCATCAGCGCGGTACCCCAATGCCGCCATAGCGCCCTCATGCCCCTGTTTGATCAACGTCCGCAGGGCATGGCGGCGCATCCAAGCCAGCTCATCAGCGCTTTGGCGCCCCTCATCTTGCCAACGCTCAAACCGCGCCAACACCTCATCTGGAACAATCTTGCTCAGGTCATTCAGGTGGTTGGCCACCGACCGTGTGACATAGCGCGTGGGATCAGCATACAGCCGATCAAGCAAAGGCAGCGTTTGATCGTGGGTCAACGTCACATTCTGCGCCCAAGGCAACCTCGGCCGCGTGCCCTCGCTCACCAATCGGCGAACGTGATAGTTTTTATCGCCCGACCAGTCGGCCAATTGGGCCATCGTTTCATCTGGCCACCGGTTGATAAAGGCGCGGATATAAAACTCCATCGAAAAGCGCTGCGTCGCTTCATAGAGCAACGTCATCGCCCGCGCGCGGTCCGTTTCAAGCCCATGGCGCACGGCCAAAATTCCCGGCATGGCATGGATGAAATGGCCAAAATCATCATCCGTTTTGCTCACATCCAACCGCGGTGGCAATGCCGCCTGCAACTGGTCTGCCATCGCAGGGAAGTCGGACGCCAATTGCCCCTCAAGGCAATCAGCCATCCATTCCATACGCGCCATCAATTCCCGCTCGGGGAAGCCTGCCAAGGCCTCGGCCGCAAACCGATCAGCGTCAAACCCCGCGATGCCAGCGGCAAATTCGCCAGCCAAACGCGCAACGGTTTGATCGTTGAACAGGTGATCCTTGAGTGAGAATTTCTCAGCCATTACAACGTGTCAGCCACTACATTGTGATATTCGTAGCGCCACCGTCCAGCAATATAGACTGCCCCACGATGAAACCCGCATGTTGCGAGCATAAGAACGCACAAGCCGCGCCAAATTCATCACGCGTACCATAACGGCCAGCGGGAATGGTTGCCGCGCGTTCCGAACGGGCCTCGTCCAACGAGATCCCCTTGGCCGCGACAACACCACCGTCCAGCGCATCAGCACGGTCAGTTGCGTGAATACCGGGAAGCAGGTTGTTGATGGTCACCCCTTTGCCTGCCACCTGACGGCTGGTGCCTGCGACATACCCTGTCAAACCTGTGCGCGCTGAATTGCTAAGGCCCAGCACACCGATAGGCGCCCGCACGGATTGTGAGGTGATGTTCACCACACGGCCCCAGCCCTGCTCCATCATATCAGGGACCAAAGCTTTGATCAGCGCGATTGGCGCCAGCATATTTGCATCCAGCGCTTTGATGAAATCATCACGGTCCCAATCGGTCCACATACCGGGAGGAGGCCCGCCCGCGTTGTTGACCAGAATATCCACGCCTTTGGACGCTTGGATCACTGCCTCCTGACCTTCTTCAGTCGCGACATCAGCGGCGACGGTCACGATGTTCACACCGTATTGCGAACGCAGGCGCTCTGCCGAGGCCTCCAGCGCCTCTGCGCCGCGTGCATTCATCACCAGATTAACGCCAGCAGCGGCCAAGGCTTCGGCGCACCCCAACCCCAAACCTTTGGATGACGCACATACCAGCGCTTTTTTACCGCGAATTCCCAGATCCATTTTGTGTCTCCCTAAACTTTTTCATAGGGCTATCGCAGTACTGGTGGTTACGCCAGCAAAACACCGCTCCATTGACCCTAACATGTCATAATTCTATGTTATCACTTGCCCAAACAGACCTCACAAAGGCGCAACGCATGTCCACAGGCTCCCTCTCTTCGCAAAGCGTACCCGTTTACGCCGCAAGCCAATTTCGCGCTACAGATGGTGCGAATATGGGGGATGCGATCTCATTCGCGAGCGAGCTGATCCTTGACGATGTCTATGAGTTGGAATTTGCATCAGAACCTCAACGCCTCTCCTTGGTCGCCAAAAGCGATGCCAGTTTTCGGGTTGGCTATGACAGCAATGTCGGCACCCATGAGGCGATCGTCCATCTGGATAGCGCGGTCACGTTTATGTCGCCCGATGGCAGTATTTCGGACGCTCTGATCCTTGTCGAAGTGGATGAGCAAGGCGATGTTGCCGAGATTTACCTGCTCCCCTTCAACGAGCTGAGTTCAAAAACCGAATACCGCCTTGTTGGCGTTGACCGCGAAGCAGCCCTTTCCAAGTTCGCCCAAGTCGCCTGTGTCAGCTTTACCAGAGGTACAAACGTCACGTTAGCATCTGGTGCGCAACGCCCTGTAGAAGACCTAACCGTAGGAGACCGCATCCTAACACGCGATGACGGTGTACAAACCCTGCGCTGGATCGGCACCACCACCACCCGCGCGGTCGGCGAATTCGCCCCGATCCGTATTGCGGCGGGCGCGCTCAATAACACGGCTGACCTGTTGGTCAGCCCCGATCACCGCCTGTTCATCTATCAACGTACCGATGAATTGGGCGCAGGGCGTTCCGAACTGCTGGTCAAAGCGCGCCATTTGGTGAATGGCGATACTGTCACAGTAGCCGAAGGCGGCTTTGTCGACTATTTCCAACTGCTGTTTGATAGCCACCAGATCATCTATGCCGAAGGCATTGCCGCCGAAAGCATGTTGATTGATAGCCGAACGCGCTCTGTCCTGCCCGAAGAACTGTCTGAAAGCCTTGGCAACTATGTGCCCGGCCATTCCGACCTGCCCCATGCAGGGCTGGACGTTCAGGAAGGTCTGCTGGATCGTCCAGATGCCGCTGGCTTGCTCAAAAAAGCATCTAGCCGCTGAGACTTGCCTTAGCTGCCCTGTAGGGTATGTGTACGCCCCAACATAGCCTTACGTTTGAGCGTTCCGCACAACCTAGGCACATCACCATCAGGATCGCACCGCAACATGCTGGACAACAACACAAATCGCCCCGAACTGCCGCCAGAAATTGCGCGCCGCCGTACTTTTGCGATCATCAGCCACCCCGATGCGGGGAAGACGACATTGACTGAAAAGTTCCTGTTGTTTGGCGGCGCGATCCAAATGGCGGGTCAGGTCCGTGCAAAAGGCGAAGCGCGGCGCACCCGTTCCGACTTTATGGCGATGGAAAAGGATCGTGGCATCTCGGTCTCGGCATCGGCCATGTCGTTTGACTATCAGGGCAGCGAAATCAACTATCGCTTTAACCTCGTCGACACGCCTGGTCACTCGGATTTCTCCGAAGATACCTACCGCACCCTGACGGCTGTGGATGCCGCCGTGATGGTGATTGACGGCGCGAAAGGTGTGGAAAGCCAGACGCAAAAGCTGTTCGAAGTTTGCCGCATGCGCGACCTGCCCATCCTGACATTTTGTAACAAGATGGACCGCGAAAGCCGCGATGTGTTTGAGATCATTGACGAGATCCAAGAGAACCTCGCCATTGATGTGACCCCAGCCAGCTGGCCAATCGGCGTAGGCCGCGATTTTATCGGCTGTTACGACATCCTGCGCGATCGTCTGGAGCTAATGGACCGTGCAGACCGCAACAAAGTCGCCGAAAGCATCAGCATCGAAGGGCTGGATGATCCGAAACTGGCCGAACATGTGCCAGCCGAGCTGTTGGAAAAGCTGAAAGAAGACCTAGAGATGGTGCGCGAATTGATGCCGCCCCTAGACGCCGAGCTGATGGCTGAGGGGTCTTTGACGCCGATCTGGTTCGGCTCTGCGATCAACTCATTCGGCGTTAAGGAACTAATGGACGGTATCGCCACCTATGGCCCAGAGCCGCAGGTGCAAAAAGCGCAACCGCGCCAGATCGCGCCCGAGGAAAAGAAAGTCGCCGGATTTGTTTTCAAGGTTCAGGCGAATATGGACCCCAAACACCGCGACCGCGTGGCCTTTGTGCGCCTTGCGTCAGGGCACTTCACCCGCGGTATGAAACTGACCCATGTGCGCACCAAGAAACCGATGAGCGTCACAAACCCCGTCATGTTCCTTGCCTCTGACCGTGAGCTGGCCGAGGAAGCATGGGCAGGCGACATCATCGGCATTCCCAACCACGGGCAGCTGCGCATCGGCGATACGCTGACCGAAGGCGAAGCAATCCGCGTGACCGGAATCCCCTCTTTTGCGCCCGAACTGTTGCAAGGCGTGCGCGCAGGCGACCCGCTGAAATCAAAACACCTTGAAAAAGCCCTGATGCAGTTCGCCGAAGAAGGCGCTGCTAAGGTGTTCAAACCCTCCATCGGCTCTGGCTTTGTCGTGGGTGTGGTTGGCCAATTGCAGTTCGAAGTCCTCGCCAGCCGGATCGAGCTGGAATACGGCCTGCCCGTACGGTTTGAGCAATCGCAGTTCACCTCGGCCCGTTGGGTGAGCGGGGACAAGGCCGCTGTCGATAAATTCACGGACGCCAACAAACAGCACATCGCCTATGACCACGATGGCGACATCGTCTATCTGACCCGCCTACAGTGGGACATTGATCGCGTTGATCGCGACTATCCCGATGTAAAACTAACAGCCACCAAAGAGATGATGGTGTAATATGACTAAATGGGGCATCGTCGCTACGATCAAAGCGGATACCGCCGCGATCCTGCGCTTTGCCGCCTATCACATCGAGCTGGGCGCGCATCGCATCTATATCTATCTCGATGCGCCAAACCCCGAGGCGCAGGAAGCCCTGCGCAACCACCCCAAAACCCGTGTTGTGCGCTGTGATGAGGGCTATTGGAAACGCCTAAACGGCGACCGCCCCGATATGCACCAGCCGCGCCAGACCCTTAACGCCACCCGCGCCTATAAGCGGGCGCGTGACGAGGTTGATTGGCTGATCCACATGGATGTGGATGAGTTTCTGGTTGCAGATACGCCCATTGCTGAAACGCTGGCCGCTCTGCCTGACGGCACCCAATGCGCACGCGCGCGCCCGATGGAGCTGCTTGCGGGGTGTGATCCTCAGGTCGAAGCTGCCTTTAAAACCTTTGTGCCAGCGAACGGCAAACGCGAACAGGTCGTCTCGGCGCTGTACCCAACTTACGGCGAACATCTAAAGGGCGGTTTCCTGAGCCATATTGCTGGCAAATTATTTGTGCGCACGGGGATTGAGGGGCTCAAATTCCGTATCCACAATGCTTTTGTGAAGGGCGAGACAAATCCAAACCATGTCGAGCTGCCCGATCTTCACCTCGCCCATTTCCACGCTTTGGATTGGGACACGTGGTACAGCCATTTTGAATATCGCCTGAATGAAGGCTCTTACCGCGCTGATCTTGGCCCTGCGCGCAGCCGTGAACGCGGCGGAATCACCATGCACGAGCTATTCAACATGCTTTATGACGAGGATGGCAAAGCAGGCCTAAAGGCGTTTTTCCAAGAGGTTTGCGCCGACACGCCCGAGCTGCGCGCGCGCCTGAACGCGCAAAATCACCTGCTTTGCACCAGCTTCCCGTTTGACACAGCTGTCGCGAAAAATTTCCCAGAATTCACAAATATTTGACGCTACCCTCGCAAGTTGCTATGCGCATGCCAGATATGTCGCGGCAAAAGCCGCCCTTTGGGCCATTCGGGCCGACTTAGACGCTGCCGCGGGCCACATGAGTGTCCGCAACTTACGGATACACATGACAAAATTTACCGATCTAAACCTGAACCCCAAGGTCCTCAAAGCAATCGAAGAAGCCGGCTATGACAGCCCGACACCGATTCAGGCAGGCGCCATTCCCCCTGCCCTAACAGGCCGCGATGTTCTGGGGATCGCGCAAACAGGTACCGGCAAAACCGCCAGCTTTACCCTGCCCATGATCACCATGCTTGCACGCGGCCGCGCCCGTGCCCGTATGCCACGCAGTCTGGTTCTGTGCCCGACACGCGAATTGGCCGCACAGGTTGCCGAAAACTTTGACACCTACGCCAAATACACAAAGCTGACCAAAGCGCTGCTGATCGGTGGCGTTTCGTTCAAAGAACAGGACAAGCTGATCGACAAAGGCGTGGACGTTCTGATCGCCACACCAGGTCGCCTGTTGGACCACCACGAACGCGGCAAGCTGATCCTGACCGACGTTAAGGTCATGGTGATCGACGAAGCGGACCGGATGCTCGACATGGGGTTCATCCCAGACATCGAACGCATCTTTGGTCTGACGCCCTTCACCCGCCAGACATTGTTCTTCTCGGCCACGATGGCGCCCGAGATCGAGCGGATTACAAACACCTTCCTCAGCAACCCCGAACGCATCGAGATGGCCCGTCAGGCGACCACCTCGGAAAACATCGAACAGGGTGTGGTGATGTTCAAAGCATCGCGCAAAGACCGCGAAGCAACTGAGAAACGCAAAGTTCTGCGCGCATTGATCGACCTTGAAGCCGACAAATGCACAAACGCAATCATCTTTTGCAACCGCAAGATGGATGTGGATGCGGTCGCCAAGTCTCTGAAAAAATACAAATACGACGCCGCCCCGATCCATGGAGATTTGGACCAGAGCCAACGCACGCGCACGCTTGAGGGTTTTCGGAATGGCGAACTGCGCTTTTTGGTGGCCTCGGATGTTGCCGCACGCGGCTTGGATGTTCCATCCGTGAGCCACGTGTTCAACTTTGACGTTCCCAGCCACGCCGAGGATTATGTGCACCGCATTGGCCGCACAGGCCGCGCTGGCCGTGACGGCAAGGCGATCATGATCTGCTCGCCGCGCGACGAAAAGAACTTCGAAGATGTTGAACGTTTGGTCCAAAAGGAAATCCCCCGCGTCGAGAACCCTTTAGCGACAAAAGCAAAAGCCGAAGCTCCTGCCGCTGAAGCGGCAGCCCCTAGCGAAGAGGCCGCGCCCACAACCGAAAAGCCAAAGCGCACCCGTTCACGCAGCCGTAAAAAGCCCGAGACAGTCGAAGCTGCAGCAACCGAAGCGACAGCCGACGCGCCAGCGGTTGAGGAAACGAAAGCCCCTGAAGCAAAAGCTGCTGAAGCAAAGGTTTCCGAGACCCCTAAACCTGAGCCAAAGTCAGACCGTCGCACACCGCGTTCGCGCAGTGGTGGTCGTAAAAATGACCGCCGCGATGATCGCAACTCAAACACCGTTGTGGGTTTGGGTGATCACACGCCCAGCTTTATCGAATTCAGCTTTGCGGATCGTCCAAAGAACTAAACCGTTCTTAGAACCGAATACAAAAAAGCCCCGCATCCTCTGCGGGGCTTTTCTTTTTGGGTCCGCTCGTCCGTAGACGTTAGCTTAGGCGGCTAACGACAACGGTGACTTCGGGCTTTTTGCCGATTTCGTTCTGGGCAGACTGACGAGCCGCCTTGCGCAGCCCCTCGTCCAATGCCTTGTCATCGCGCAGGGTCTTGGCCCCTGCCCGACCCAGCCACTGGCTAAGGTCATGTTCGATCACATCCACCAAAGGCGCTTTGCTAATACCCGTTTCGGATAGCCCCATGGCATCGACCCAAGGATCGCCCAAAGGCTCGTCTTCCTCGTCCATCAGCACCGTCACAGTCAAATGACCGTTCAGCGCCATGCGAATGCGGTCACGCACAACACCGTCTAGCGCGCCCACCTGAACCGAACCGTCCAGATAGGTCCGCCCCGTTTCGACATACTCGGCAACCTTTGGTTCGTTACCCGACAGGTCGATCATCATGCCGTTCACCGCCAGAACACCCGTCAGGCCTTTGCCCTCGGCAATTTTGACGTGTTCGCGCAGGTGGCGGTGTTCGCCATGCATCGGGATCAACACCTGAGGTTTGATCACATCATGCAGCGTTTCCAGATCAGGGCGGTTCGCGTGGCCCGAAACGTGGTATTTCCCCGAGCTGTCATCAACCACATCAACACCCATTTCCGAGAATTGGTTGATGATGCGGATAACACCTTTTTCGTTGCCGGGGATGGTTTTGGAGGAAAAGAGGAACATATCCCCCTCTTTCATCGTGATCCCCATGTATTTGCCACGCGCCAATTGCGCCGAGGCAGCACGGCGTTCACCCTGCGATCCTGTCACCAGCAACAGCAGGTTTTCACGCGGCACATCACGCGCCTGCTCTGGGCTGATGGTAGAGGGGAAATCGGTCAAAACGCCTGTTTCAATCGAAGCCTCGACCATCCGTTTCATCGCACGCCCCAACAGGACAACCGAACGCCCTGCCTTGGCCCCTGCAACAGCAAGGGTTTTTACCCGCGCAACGTTTGAGGCGAAAGTTGTGGCGACAACCATGCCAGACGCGCCAGCGACAAGCTCAGTGATCGCATCAGGCAAAGTCGCCTCTGAACGGCCCGCCTCTTGGCTAAAGACATTGGTACTATCACAGATCAACGCCTTAACGCCGTCTTTTGCGATCTCTTTGAACGCTTCGGGATCAAAAGGTTCACCAACACCGGGCGTTAGATCCACCTTGAAATCACCCGAGTGCACAATGCGACCCGCAGGCGTATCAATAACCAAAGCCGAGCTTTCAGGGATCGAGTGTGAAATCGGCTGGAAGCCAACCTTGAACGGGCCTGCCTCAACCTGATGTGGGTAGGTGCCAACGATGGTCACTGCATCATCAGGGTGACCATATTCGGACATCTTGCGTTTGGTGATGTTCGCCGTGAACTTGCGCGCATAAATCGGCGCCTGAAGGCGATCATAGGTATGGGCAATACCGCCAACGTGGTCTTCGTGGGCGTGGGTTACAAACACCGCGTCGATGCGATCCTTGCGTTGCTCCAGCCAGTCGATGTCGGCAATAATCAGATCCACACCGGGGGATGTGTCCATATCGGGAAAGGCCACGCCGATGTCTACGACAATCAGGCGTTCCTTATTCGGCTTTCCGTAGCCGTAAACATAGGCATTCATGCCAATTTCACCTGCCCCACCGAGGGGAAGGTAGATTAATCTTTCGCTGCTCATTGTTCAGCTAATTCCTTGTTATATTTATGTATCACGGTCAGGCCGTGCATTGTCAGATCATCATGATATTCGTCAAAGAGGGCTTCGGTCTGTTGAAACAGTGGCGCAAGCCCGCCTGTGGAGACAACACGCATCTCGCGTCCGTGCTCCGCCTTTATCCGCGCACATATCTCACGAACGAGCCCGACATAACCCCAAAAAACACCCGATTGCATACAGGCAACAGTATTTGTGCCGATCACCTGCTGTGGTTTGGAGATGTCAACATGCGGTAGCGCGGCCGCCGCACTGTGCAACGCCTCAAGGCTAAGGTTCACTCCCGGAGCGATGACCCCCCCGATATAGGCCCCATCCGCATCGGCCACATCAAAAGTGGTCGCCGTGCCAAAATCAACAATGATCAGATCGCCACCATATAGATCATAGCCCGCAACTGTATTCACCAGCCGGTCAGGGCCAACAGCGGTCCCCGCATCGACACGCACATCAATGGGCAGCTCACACTCGGGTTTGCCCACAACCAAAGGGCGGGTATCAAAATAGCGGTCCGCCAAAACCCGCAGGTTCCAAACCACACGCGGCACCGTCGAAGAAACGATCACATCCGTAATATCAGCGTCAATCTTATGCAGCTTCAACAGCGCGCTTAGCCAGACGTAATACTGGTCAGCCGTCCGCTGCCATTCGGTTGACGTCCGCCATGTTGCGATGAATTCGGAACCATCCCAGATCGAAAAAACCGTGTTTGTGTTTCCGCAGTCAATTGCCAAGAGCATCTACTGCCCTCCTCGTTCAAAAATAGACGTCAGCCGCTGTGATCGCGACGCGGCCCTTCGCTGTGTTCAGGATCAAATTACCCGCTTCATCCACATCCTCAAAGACCCCAACAGTCTCGTCGCGCATGGTACGTGCCGTCACAACCTCGCCAATGCGGGCGGCGTGGCGCAACCATGCTGTGCGGATCGGCGCAAAACCGTAGGTGATGAACTGTTCTTCGTAGCGGGCATAAGTGGTTGCTAATGTGTCAAAGAAGGTTTCAGGATCAACCATAACGCCCGTCGCCGAAAATAGGCTAACAGGCGCAATTGCACCCTTTTCCACCTGATCCGCGGTAGGAGCGTGGCGCAGATTTACACCAATCCCGATCACCAGATGTGGCCCCAAAGTCTCAAGCAGGATACCCGCGACTTTGCCGCCCTTGAGAAGCACATCGTTTGGCCATTTTAGCGCAAAGGCATCGGTTTGCCCTGTTACCTCAACAAAGGCATCCCGCAAGGCCAAGCTGGCCACAAAGCTACGCAGCGCCGAATGTGCAGGATCGCCTGTTTGGGGCATGATCAACGTGCCCGCAAAGTTCCCCCGTGGCGTCGACCACGAACGCCCTCGCCGCCCCCGCGCTGCGGTTTGTTCAACCGCCAAAATCCACGCAGGGCCAGCAAGGTCAGGCGCCATACGCGCAGCTTCTGACAGGGTGGAATCCAACGTGTCAAAAACATGCCGCGCATAGCCGTGGGGCCAAGCGCCCGTCAAAACAGAGCCCGCTTACTGAACAAGTGTCGCGGCGGCCTGTGCGGCTGCACCTTCAACGCCGAACATGTTGATAATGCCAACAACCATGATCAACGCCGAGGCAACAAGGAAAGCTCCCAAAACGCCACCGTTGTTCTGATCCAATGTCTCGGACTTTTCTTCGCCAAAGTACATGAAATAGACAATGCGCAGGTAGTAAAACGCGCCGATCACACTCGCGATGACACCGGCGATCGCAAGCCACGCCAGCCCCGCATCATAGGCCGCGCGAAGAACGTATAGCTTGCCAAAGAAGCCAAGGAATGGCGGGACACCTGCAAGGCTGAACAGCAGCACCAGCAGCGCCAGCGCACGGCCAGGGTGGCTTTTTGAATACATGTTCAAAGAGGAAATATCGACAACTGGCGCGCCATCTTTTTCCATCAGCAGGATAAAGGCGAAGACGCCGACATTCATGGTCACATAGATCGCCATATAGACCAGCATCGCCTGAACGCCAAAGGCCGTCCCCGCCGCAACACCCATCAGGGCATAGCCCATATGCGCAATCGAGGAAAACGCCATGAGACGTTTGATGTTGGTCTGGCCAATCGCAGCAACAGCGCCAAGGAACATAGAGAGGACGGACAAAAGCGCCACGATCTGGCTCCAATCCCCTACTGCATTCCCAAAGGCATCATGCAGAACGCGGGCGAACAGGCCCATCGCTGCAACCTTTGGTGCCGTTGCAAAGAATGCGGTCACAGGTGTTGGGGAGCCTTCATAAACATCTGGTGTCCACATGTGGAACGGCACGGCAGACACTTTGAACGCCATGCCTGAGATCAGGAACACGATGCCAAAGAGCATACCAACAGATGTCTCCCCCGCTTGCGCGGTTGTGATGATGCCTGAGAACAATGTGGTGCCCGCATAACCGTAAACCAAAGACGCACCATAAAGCAGCAAACCCGAGCTTAGCGCGCCAAGCACGAAATACTTTAGGCCCGCTTCGGTCGATTTCACACTGTCACGGCGCAAAGAGGCAACCACATAAAGCGCCAGCGATTGCAGTTCGAGTCCCATGTAAAGGGCCATCAGATCACCTGCGGAAACCATCATCATCATACCAACAGCGCTGAGTGCCACCAGTACAGGATATTCAAAGCGCAACAGGTCGCGAGACTTCATATAGCCCTCGGACATGATCAGAACACAGGCCGCCGAGATCAGGATCACAACCTTTGCAAAGCGCGCAAAGCCATCGTTGATGAACATCCCGCCAAAGGCTTCGACCGTCGTGCTGGAAGACGTTGCAACCAAGCTGGCGACAAGGACCAGTACAATAGCCGTCGCCCAAAGAAGCGGTCGCGCGATTGCATCTTTGCCGCCGTAGGCCCCTGCCATAAGGCCACCAAGCGCAAACAGCGCCAGAATGATTTCAGGCAGAATCTGAAGAGTGTCGTTATTCATGTCAATCGCCTCAGTTGTGGGCTTCGGCAGTGTCAGACACTACCTCGGTTGCGGCCACTGCCGTATCATATTGTTCAATCAATGCTGTCACTGACGGCCCGATCACATCCAGAATAAGTGCAGGGTAAATACCCAGCAGCAATGTCATCACAACCAGTGGCGCAAAAATCCATTTCTCGCGCGACGTCATATCCGTGATCGCCTTTAGGCTGCCCTTGATCAGGTCGCCCATCACCACGCGGCGATACAGCCATAGCGCATAGGCTGCCGAAAAGATCACGCCTGTTGTGGCAACGGCGGCAACCCAAGTGTTCACTTGGAAGACACCCATCAGCGTCAGGAATTCACCAACAAACCCAGAAGTCCCTGGCAGGCCAACGTTGGCCATGGTGAACAACATGAACAGCAGCGCATAGACCGGCATCCGGTTAACCAGACCACCATATGCGTCGATTTCGCGGGTGTGCATGCGGTCATAAATCACGCCAACGCTCAGGAACAAAGCTCCTGAGATAAAGCCGTGGCTGATCATCTGGAAAATCGCCCCATCCAGCCCCTGCTGGTTCGTAGAAAAGATACCCATGGTCACAAAACCCATGTGGGCAACAGAGGAATAAGCAATCAGCTTCTTCATGTCTTCCTGAACCAGCGCCACAAGCGAGGTATAGACAATCGCGATGGCAGACATCCACAGGATCAGCGGGCCAACCACTTCTGAGCCGACAGGGAACATCGGCAAGGAGAACCGCAAGAAGCCGTAGCCCCCCATTTTCAACAGAATCGCAGCCAGAACAACAGAACCCGCTGTTGGCGCCTGAACGTGCGCATCCGGCAACCACGTGTGAACTGGCCACATCGGCATTTTCACCGCAAAGCTGGCAAAGAAGGCAAGGAACATCAGCGTCTGCATCCCGCCGACGACGTGAATGCCCAACACGCTAAAGCTTTCCGATCCGAAAGTATGGGTCAGCAGGCTAACATCGCAACCACCGATACAGGTTGTCCCTGCATCCGCAAACATCGCAACCATTGCCACCAGCATCAGAACCGAGCCAAAGAAGGTGTAGAGGAAGAACTTGAAGCTTGCGTAGATACGGTTTGCCCCGCCCCAGATGCCAATGATCAGGAACATCGGGATCAGGCTTGCCTCAAAGAAGAGGTAGAACAGGATCAGGTCCAGCGACACGAACACACCGATCATCAACGTTTCAAGCAGCAGAAATGCTACCATATATTCTTTGACGCGGGTGTTCACATCCCATGACGCGGCAATGACAAGCGGCATCATAAAGGTGGTCAGCATAACGAACAGAACCGAAATTCCGTCAACTCCTACGCGGTAGCTTAGACCCAAAAGCCATTCAGCTTCGTCCACCATCTGGAAACCCGTGTTGGACGGATCAAACTGAGAATACATGAACAGCGAGGCCACAAAGGCCGCGACGGTCCCTGCAACGGCCACCCATTTTGCATTGCGCTGCGCCGCTTCGTCTTCGCCACGCAGGAAAACCATTAGAATTACAGCTGCCAGCGCTGGCAGAAACGTAACAATAGAGAGCAAGTTATTTTCCATTATTTCGCTCCTCCGGACATCGTCATCCATGTCATCAGGATTGCAATCCCGATCACCATGGCGAAGGCATAGGTAAAGATATAGCCAGACTGTGCTTTGCCAGCGAGGCGTGTGAAGAACGGGATGATCCCCATGGCGAGGCCATTCAGGCCGCCGTCAATAACGTCGCCGTCGCCGCGCTTCCACAGGAAGCGACCGATCGCCTTTGCGGGTTGTACAAAGAGGAAGTCATAGATTTCGTCAAAGTACCATTTGTTCAGCAAGAACTGATACAGGTGCCGTTGGCTCGTTGCTAGACGCGCGGGCAAGGTCGGGTTCCAGATATAGAACCACATCGCCATCAAGAAACCGCCAAGCATCGCGATGAACGGGCTGACCTTTACCCATTTTGGCGCGGCATGTGCATCATCCAGAACCGTGTTGTCAGGTGCGAAATACAATGCGCCCTCCCCCGGTTTGCCAGCAAAACCCGGGCCGTGGTGGTCACCATGGTCATCACCGTGGCCATCATCGCCATGGTTGTCTTCGGCGCCGTCAACATGTGTGTCACCACCCGCGGCCAGTTCTGCCGTTGGAATACCATAGAATTTCCCGACATATTCAGCCGAACCGAAAAAGCTCTTGTACCAGATCATACCAGAGAAGATCGCACCAAAGGCCAACACGCCCAGCGGTATCAACATGACCATCGGGCTTTCGTGCGCGTGGTCGTGGGTGTGTTTGTCACCCCGTGCTTCGCCATAGAAGGTCAAGAAGATCAGGCGCCATGAGTAGAAAGACGTCATCGCCGCAGCGATCACAAGCAACCAGAAACCATACATAGAGCCACCGCCCCATGCGCTTTCGATGATCGCATCCTTAGACAGGAAACCCGCGAAACCGATGTGCGTCAGCGGAATACCAACACCTGTGATCGCAAATGTGCCAATCATCATCGCCCCAAAGGTGTAGGGGATTTTTTTGCGCAAGCCGCCATAGTTTCGCATGTCTTGTTCGTGGTGCATCGCATGAATAACCGACCCCGCGCCCAAGAATAGCATCGCCTTAAAGAAGGCATGCGTCAGCAGGTGGAACATCGCAGCCGAATACATGCCAACACCAGCGGCAACAAACATATAGCCCAGCTGAGACATGGTGGAATATGCGATAACGCGTTTGATGTCATTCTGAACCAAACCGATTGTCGCCGCCACAAAGGCCGTTGTCGCGCCCAGAACGGTGACAAAGGTCATCGCCTCGGGTGCGAACTCCATCAAGGGAGACATGCGGCAAACAAGGAAGACACCTGCCGTAACCATCGTCGCAGCGTGGATCAGTGCGGAAACGGGCGTTGGCCCTTCCATCGCGTCAGGCAACCACGTGTGCAAGAACAGCTGAGCAGATTTACCCATCGCCCCGACAAACAACAAGAATGCTAGAAGGTTCGCAGCATTCCATTCAGTCCAAAGGAAAGAAATGCTCTGCTCGGCCAGTTCAGGCGCCTGAGCAAAGATATCGTCAAAGTTGATGCTGTCGGTCAGCATGAACAGGCCAAAGATCCCCAAGGCAAAGCCAAAATCACCCACACGGTTCACAACAAAGGCTTTGATCGCGGCCGCATTTGCAGAGGGTTTTTTATAGTAGAAACCGATCAGCAGATAGGAGGCAACGCCAACCCCTTCCCAACCAAAGAACATCTGAACGAGGTTGTTGGAAGTCACGAGCATCAGCATCGCAAAGGTAAAGAACGACAGATAAGCAAAGAAGCGCGGTTTATAGCTCACGCCTTCGCCAAAGTGTTCGTCATGCGCCATGTAGCCGAAGGAATAAAGGTGAACGAGGCTTGAGACCGACGTAATCACGATCAACATAATCGCGGTCAGACGATCAAGGCGGAACGACCAATCGGTGCTAAGGCTGCCGGATTCGATAAAGCGCAGAATCTGGACCGTTTCAGTTGTGCCATCAAAGCTGATAAAGGTGATCCAGCTGAGGAGCGCCGAGAGGAACAAGCCGCCCGTTGCGATCCAGCAGGCTGCTTCCTCGCCAATGATTTTCCAACCGAATCCACAGATCAGCGAGCCAATAAGCGGTGCAAAGAGGAGTGTAATTTCCATGTCCTCAGCCCTTCATCACGTTGACGTCTTCCACGGCGATCGTGCCACGGTTGCGGAAGAAACAGACCAGAATGGCCAGACCAATCGCCGCCTCGGCAGCAGCAACTGTCAGAACGAACAGGGTAAACACCTGCCCGACCATATCGCCGAGAAAACTGGAGAAGGAGACGAGGTTGATGTTCACCGCCAGCAGCATCAATTCGATGCTCATCAAAAGGATGATCACGTTTTTACGGTTCAGGAAAAGGCCAAATATGCCAATCACAAAAAGCGTCGCCGCCACCGTTAAGTAATGTTCCAGTCCGATCATGTCGTCCCTCAGTGTATTGTTTTAGCGGATGAACCCGCAAAAGTCGTCGTCTTCAAAAGCAGATGTCATCGCGATGCGATCACAACCCCTGCCCTGGTTTTACGTCATGTAGTTCCATCGCCTTGGCCGGATCGCGCATCATCTGCGCAACCACGTCCTGACGTTTCACATCTGTGCGGTGACGCAGTGTAAGAACAATCGCCCCGATCATCGCAACCAGCAGGATCAACCCCGCAAGCTGGAACAATAGGAAGTAATCATCATAAAGGATCATGCCCAAAGATGCGGTATTGGTCACGTCGTCAGAAATTACCTGCGTGCGCAGCCCTTCGGCGGCGGCGTTAAAGTCCCATGCGCCAAAGGCCAAAACAAACTGCATCAGGATCACAAGGCCGATCAACAGGGCCAGCGGCATGTATTTCGCCATCTCGGCCTTCAGCTCGGCGAAATCAATATCGAGCATCATCACCACAAACAGGAACAAGACCGCGACCGCGCCGACATAAACAATGATCAGCAACATCGCGACAAATTCGGCGCCCAACAGAACAAACAACCCCGCCGCAGACAGGAAACTAAGGATCAACCACAAAACCGAATGAACAGGGTTGCGGCTGATGACTGTAAACAGGCCACCGGCAATCACGCTGATCGCGAAAAGATAAAATGCAAAAACGCTCATGCGTCACCTTCCGTTTCATCGGCCGACCTGCTGTCGTCCAAAACTTCCTGTGCCAGTTCCATCGCCCGCTGCATCGCAGGGATACCTGCAAAAGCAGACATCTGGCCAATTGTTTCAATGATCTGTTGCTTATGCGCGCCTGCCTCAATGGCGTGGCGGACGGTTTGGCGAACAGCCACATCATTTTGCGCGCCTTGCATGGTCAAACCCGCCAGCGTCAGCAACAAACGTGTTTTGGCATCCAACCCGTCAGGGTTAAGTTTATTGCCAAAAAACGTCTCCATCATATCCTTGGGCATCAGCCCCATCATGGATTCAAAACCTTTGGGCGAAAACGCATCCATCGCCGGAAATGACTTTGCCATTTCCTGCGCCTGCTTCATCATCTCTTCCCAAGGGTTTTTATCGGTCATAACGCGTCTTCCTCAGCCTCGAATACTTCGAGCGCGGCATTCATCGCGTTAATCATTGAAGGCATGCCACCATACAAAGCCATTTGGAAAATGATCTCGCAGACCTCTTCTCTACTAGCGCCGGACTTGCGCGCGCTGGCAATGTTCACCTTCAACTGCGGTCGGGTCTGCCCCCCCATAGCCGTCAAAGCCGCGACAGTCGCCAGAAGCCTCGTTTTATCATCCACCCCGCCACGACCATAAAACTGGCCATAAGCGACATCAACAATGGTGCGCGACAACCCCGGCACCAACGCATCATACCGAGCTGATAGCACGTCTTCCATGCCCGGGTTCAGAGCCTCAGAGAGCTCCTTGCCGCGGGTGTAAGCGTCATCAGAATATGATGCTGTTTTGCTCATCTGTAAGGCGCATCCATTTCTAGGTTTCGGGCGATCTCTGCTTCCCAACGATCTCCGTTCTCCAACAATTTGGACTTATCGTAATACAGCTCTTCGCGTGTCTCGGTCGAGAATTCGAAATTCGGGCCTTCGACAATCGCGTCCACTGGGCAGGCTTCTTGGCAGAAACCGCAGTAGATGCATTTGGTCATGTCGATGTCATAGCGCGTTGTACGGCGGCTGCCGTCTTCGCGCGGTTCGGCATCAATGGTGATCGCCTGCGCGGGGCAAACCGCTTCGCAGAGTTTGCACGCGATGCAGCGTTCCTCGCCATTTGCATAGCGACGCAACGCATGTTCACCACGGAAACGGGGCGACAATGGCCCCTTCTCATGTGGGTAGTTGATCGTGTTGCGCGGCTTGAACATATATTTAATGCCCAGCTTCATGCCTTGGTAAAAATCCTGCAACAGGAAGTATTTGGCGTGACGGGTATAGTCGGTCATATCAGCCTCCTACGGTCCAGCGGGCATAGATACCCCAGAACCATCCAAATTTTGCCGCGAAGGCCACAAACACCACCCAGAACAATGAGAACGGCAGGAACACTTTCCAACCCAGACGCATCAACTGGTCATAGCGATACCGCGGTGTGATCGCTTTGATCAGCGAGAAGAAGAAGAACACGAGGCCCATCTTTGCGACCATCCAGAAGATGCCGTCAGGCAAGCCCGGGATCGGTGACAACCAACCGCCAAAGAACATCAGCGAGATCAGCGCGCACATCAGAACCACAGCAACCAGTTCACCAATCATGAACAAAAGGAAAGGCGTGGACGAATATTCGACCTGATAACCAGCAACCAGTTCTGATTCAGCTTCGGGAAGGTCAAACGGCGGGCGGTTTGTCTCAGCCAAGGCAGAGATAAAGAACAGGATCAGCATCGGGAAGTGCGGCAACCAATACCAGTTCAACAACCCGAATGAGCCATCCTGCGCCGCAACAATACCGCTAAAGTTCATCGACCCCGTGGAAATGATCACGCCGATGATGATCAGGCCAATCGAGACCTCATAAGAAATCATCTGCGCCGCAGAGCGAAGTGAACCAAGAAACGGGTATTTCGAGTTCGACGCCCAACCGCCCATAATCACACCGTACACCTCAAGAGAGGAAACCGCGAAAACAAACAGGATCGCTACGTTGATATCCGACAGCACCCAGCCATCGTTAAACGGGATCACCGCCCATGCGACCAAAGCCATTACAAGGCTGATCATTGGTGCGAGGAAAAATACCGCACGGTCCGCACCGGCAGGCACAACAATTTCTTTGACGATGTATTTGCCGAAATCGGCAAAGGACTGGAGCAGCCCGAAAACACCTACCACGTTCGGCCCGCGCCGCAACTGAACCGCAGCCCAAATCTTGCGGTCAGCGTACATGAGAAATGCCAATGCCAACAGCAAGGGAATCACAACGAGGAAAATCTGACCGATGATCAGCAAGATCATTCCCAGCGTGGTGTTAAAAAAGAAGTCAGCCATAGGTCCTCACACCGTCGGGATGCCTTTTTCGCGGCAATTTTGCGTTACCACTTCAGCATCAATAGTCTTCAAGCCTTTGGGCAGGCTCGGCGAGATCGTGTAAACAGCATCAGCACGCCAAATGCCAGCCTCAATTGCCACATTTGTTCTTACATGGCGTGCAAAACCATAACCACGGATTAACGTATACTGCGCAGCTGCACATTCTGCATAAGCTGCGACATTTTTTGATGCCCGTGCCTTTGTCATAGCAACATTGAACTGCACAAGATCCCCATCCAACAAGGTCGTCTCCACCCCTTTGTATTCGGGGATAAAATCCTCGGCGGTCGGAATCGCAGGCTCACATGCGGCCAGCGCCAATAGCGCTATTAGGCCCGCACGCTTCACTCTGCCGCCATCGCCGCCGCATTGCGTTCCTTGGCATTCGCGGAAAGCTCGGCCATCAGACTGGATGCACGTGCAATCGGGTTGCTGAGGTAAAAATCCGCCATTGCGTAGGTGAACGCAGCCGAGGCAAGCTTGCCCTGTTTTGTTGGCGCCCACTCATTTTCGGCCAATTGGTCAATCTTACCAAGGTGCGGATGCGCGCCAACCAATGCCTGACGCAGCTGAGCAAGCGATGAATAGGGCAATGTCGCATCCAGCTCCGCGCTCAACGCTCTTAGAATCGCCCAGTTTTCTTTCGCCTGCCCCGGTGCAAAGCTGGCCCGTTCAGCCATTTGCGGGCGACCTTCTGTGTTTACAAACAGGCCGCTTTCTTCGGTATAGGCCGCTGCGGGCAGAATGATATCTGCGCGGTGCGCGCCGCGATCGCCATGCGACCCCTGATAAATCACAAATGGGCCAGCGGGAATGTCACCCTCATCAGCGCCAAGGTTATAGATCACCTCAGCCGAGGTCACTTCGGGCACGCCGCCTTCGGCCGTTGCACCAACATCCATCGCGCCAACGCGACCCGCTGCTGTATGCAGGATCATAAAGCCGGACTTGGTGCTTTCAGCAAGGGCCATCGCTGCCGCCAATACTTCGGCGCCATCCGGACGGGCCAAGGCGCCCATACCCACGATGATAATGGAAGGTTTTCCAGCAACTTCAGAGTGATCCCGCTTGAGCAGGTCATTCATCACTTCAGGGCCATCGCCGATGTGCATTGTTTCATAGGTCAAATCGACCTTTGGTCCGACAACACCAACGCCAGCACCGCGCGTCCACGCCTTGCGAATGCGCGCGTTTAACACAGGCGCCTCAACAGCGGGGTTGGTGCCGATCAGCATGATTGCTTCTGCCGTGTCGATGTCCTCGATCGCTGCGGTGCCAACATAACCAGACCGGTTACCAGCAGGAAGCTTGGCCCCATCCGTGCGACATTCAACGGAACCGCCCTGCCCCTCGATCAGCTGCTTCAGCGCAAAGGCCGCTTCGGTTGGAACCAGATCGCCAACAAGGCCGCCAAGCTTTTTACCCTTCATCGCAGCAGCTGCTGCGGCCAAGGCTTCGGGCCACTCTGCTTTGCGCAGCTTGCCGTTTTCACGGATATAGGGCGTATCCAGACGCTGCTTGCGCAGACCATCCCAGACAAAGCGCGTCTTGTCCGAAATCCATTCCTCATTCACACCATCATGGTTCCGCGGCAAGAACCGCATCACTTCGCGGCCCTTTGTATCGACGCGAATGTTAGAGCCCAAAGCATCCATAACATCGATAGATTCGGTTTTGGTCAGTTCCCAAGGGCGCGCAGTAAAGGCATAAGGTTTAGAGACCAGCGCACCAACAGGGCAAAGATCAATGATGTTCCCCTGCATGTTGCTATCAAGGGTTTCGCCCAAATAGGCTGTAATCTCGGCATCCTCACCGCGACCTGTCTGGCCCATCTGGGTGATGCCAGCAACTTCGGTGGTGAAACGCACACAGCGCGTGCAGGAAATGCAGCGGGTCATATGGGTTTCGACCAGCGGACCAAGGTCCAGATCATCTGTTGCGCGCTTTGGTTCGCGGAAACGCGAGAAATCCACACCATAGGCCATCGCCTGATCTTGCAGATCACATTCGCCCCCCTGATCGCAAATCGGGCAATCCAGCGGGTGGTTAATCAGAAGGAATTCCATCACCCCTTCACGGGCTTTCTTAACCATGGGCGAGTTTGTTTTCACAACGGGCGGCTGCCCCTCGGGACCGGGGCGCAGATCACGGACCTGCATCGCACAGCTTGCTGCTGGCTTTGGCGGACCGCCGACAACTTCGACAAGACACATACGGCAGTTACCGGCGATCGTTAGGCGTTCGTGGTAACAAAAACGCGGAATTTCCACGCCAACCTGTTCACAAGCCTGAATAAGCGTCATTGCGCCTTCGGCTTCTACTTCTTTACCGTCGATGATGATCTTGCGAATATCGCTCATGGTGTCACTTTTCTCTCAGCAACGAACCGATGCGGCTCGCCTTTTGAATCTCTTTGCGCCCTACCGCGCAATAACTTTGCGGGTCCGAAGCAACAACCCCGTTGGCCCGTAAATATGCTTCGCCTTTGGCACGCATCCGCGCCTTTTCCTGATCCGAGTCGCCGTAGGCTTCAATCTCTTCATCGCTATACCCCAAAGCGCGCGCTTTGGAACGAACTGAACGATAAAGTGTTAGAGCTTTGACAACACGAGCGGAAATATCCGGACATTCTTTGCGAATTTTGTCAGCCACCGCCACATCAAAGACAGCGTCATCCACTATTTTCACATCACGCAAGGGTTGCTTTGCCGCGACACTCCCGGCGGACAGCGCCAAGATACTCAATGTAAAAAACAGTTTACGCATTCATACTCTCCTCAAGTGCATATCGGGTCTTTGCCCTTTGTGCAGATGGGGCTTTGTCCCTTTGTTATGCAATAACAACGCGATCCCAATGGGGTTTCGCACCTTTGCCCTTCCTATCTTGCGCTGGGGCAGTTGCCCCGCAGCGTCAATGTGTCCTTTTCGATGTTCAACTGGTCATCCGCAGCATCCGGACCTGCGATCCAAATAATATCAGAAGAACCAAAAGCGTTCACACAATAAACTGTCGCCTCATAGCGCCCTGCCTCACGTGCCCCCTCAAGGGACTTGGAAACAGGCCTTACCGTGACGACGAATTGATCCAACTGGCGATCGACCTTACGCAATTTTGAATTATAAAACTGACCGTCAAAAAAGATCCGATCTTCAGGGGATGTACATCCTACGAGAAGCCCCGCACAAAAAACGAATCCCATCCAAACTTTCATCACCGTCTCCTCCACACTCATCGGTGCGGTTTATTGCGCGTATTTGCACCCGTTATTGCGCAAAACAGCTGGCAGGGCCAGCGCTTCTTCGTTTAAGACCTTTTGCGCGTGCGCAAAGGAGATACCCCGTCCAATGCCTTGCGCAAAAACGCAATTGCAAGATTAGCGCCAACATAAAGCATCCCAACCGCCGGCACATAAATCCAAGCTGTGACCAAACCCGCGGTTACCGCCAGATAAGTAGCCCATGCAGGGGCCGCGAAAACAACCAGCGTTAGTAGGAACGCGCAAAAGCTCAGCACGCCGTCCAAAACATTTCGGAAGAAACCCATAACCAACCTTTTCCCAGTGCCCTGTAAGGATCCTATTTGGCCCCCTGTTCAAACCCCTTCAGGCAATTTTCAGAAAAGAGCCGTGGTCACGACCAAAATTGCTTGCGCCAGTATCGTCACCATAGCAACGGCCCAGAAGATCGACCGCAATGGCTGGATCTCGGTTTTGATGTGAACAATCGCCATAGCAACCCGCGCAACGATAAAGATCGAAGCAAAAAGGTTCACCTTAAACGGAGACGCGCCAATTAGAATCGCCCCAACAGTTACCGCAATAAATGGGCCTGAAGCTTCGATTGCATTCATAAAGGCCCGCTCACGGCGATAGGCTGGATCGCTATAGTTGCGCACAGGTTTACCCGATGCGCTGCGGTTTTCTGGTGATCGCCCCATTGTCGACAAAGCAGTCAGAACGATGACCAAGATCGCCCAAAACCCCAATGCCGCAATTGCGTGGCTATATTCAGCAAAGTTTTCCATGGTTTATTCCGCCGCCACTGCTACTTTTTGACCACCACGCTTGTGCGCAATGCGCTCTTCGATGTCGCTGCGGAAGTGGCGGATCAGACCTTGGATCGGCCAAGCAGCCGCATCGCCCAATGCACAGATTGTGTGGCCTTCAACCTGCTTGGTGACGTCCAGCAGCATGTCGATCTCTTCGGGTTCTGCATCGCCTTTTACCAAACGATCCATCACACGCATCATCCAACCCGTCCCCTCACGGCACGGCGTACACTGGCCACAGCTTTCGTGTTTATAGAATTTGGACAAACGCCAGATCGCTTTTACGATATCTGTGTTCTGATCCATCACAATAACAGCGGCCGTTCCCAGACCGGATTGCAATTCGTTGCGCAGATAGTCGAAATCCATCGTCGCATTACGCATTGCTTCACCTGGAACCATCGGCACCGAAGAACCGCCCGGAATTACCGCTTTTAGGTTATCCCAGCCCCCACGAATGCCGCCGCAGTGCTTTTCGATCAGCTCTTCAAAGCTGATGCTCATCTCTTCTTCGACGACACAAGGATTATTCACGTGGCCAGAAATCGCAAACAGCTTGGTGCCCGTATTGTTCGGGCGACCAAAGCCAGCAAACCACGAACCGCCACGACGCAGGATCGTTGGCACGACAGCAATGGATTCAACGTTGTTCACAGTCGTTGGGCAACCATATAGGCCCGCCCCCGCCGGAAACGGTGGCTTCATCCGTGGCATGCCTTTTTTGCCTTCAAGGCTTTCCAACAAGGCGGTTTCTTCACCGCAGATGTAGGCGCCAGCACCATGGTGCAGATAGATATCAAAATCCCAACCGGATTTGCAGGCGTTCTTGCCAACCAAACCAGCCTCGTAAGCCTCGTCAATCGCGGCCTGCAGCGCCTCTTTTTCGCGGATGTATTCGCCGCGAATGTAGATATAGCAGGCATTCGCATTCATCGCGAACGAGGCAATCAAGCACCCCTCGATCAGCGTATGAGGATCATGGCGCATGATTTCACGGTCTTTGCAGGTGCCCGGCTCGGATTCATCGGCGTTCACGACCAGATAGGATGGGCGGCCATCGCTTTCTTTTGGCATAAACGACCACTTAAGACCCGTTGGGAAACCCGCCCCACCACGGCCACGCAGCCCTGATGCTTTCATCTCGTCGATGATCCAATCGCGACCCTTCTTGATGATCGCTGCAGTCCCATCCCAATGCCCACGCGCCTGCGCGCCTTTTAGCGTGCGGTCATGCATACCGTAGATATTGGTGAAGATCCGGTCTTTGTCCTGCAACATACTGCTTATCCGTCTTTCTCAGAGTGGCGACGACGCCACATGCTGAATGCTTGTATAAAGACCCACAAAAACACAGCTGCGATGCCGAGTTCCAATAGGCCCATTGTTTGGTTGGACCACCCCAAAGTGGCCCCTGCAAATTCGATCCCCAAGAAGACGATCGCACCTGCGGCACTTGTCAATGCAAGGCGCCGACCATCGCGCGACAGCTTTTCGTCGTTGTCCGCCACAGTCGGCTCCTATGCTTACTTCTTCTTTTTACGCTTCGAGAACTCGGTCTCGCCGCCTTTTGCCAAAATCTTGGCCTGTGACATCCAGTCGTCCCGTTCAATCCGCCCCTTAAAGCGCAGATTGTCGTCGACCCATGCGATGTCTTTCTTCTTCCATTTGCTAACCTGATCAAAGTGGTAAACACCCAAATCATTAAGGGTTTGTTCCAGTTTAGGTCCAACACCGCTAATCAGCTTCAAGTCGTCTTTGCCCTCTGGGCGCGCAGCACTCAAGAGTGAGGCTGGTTTAGCAGTCGCAGCAGAGGTCTTTGCCGATGACGCTTTTTCTTTTGTCGCGGCCTTTGCTGGTGCCTTGGCTTTAGTGGTCGATGCGGCCTTTGCTGGCGCTTTGGCCTTAGCGGTCGATGCGGCTTTCGCTGGCGCTTTCGCCTTAGCGGTCGATGCGGCCTTTGCTGGCGCTTTCGCCTTGGCAGTCGACGCGGCCTTTGCTGGCGCTTTCGCCTTGGCAGTCGACGCGGCTTTTGCTGGTGCTTTGGCCTTAGCGGTCGATGCGGCCTTTGCTGGTGCTTTGGCCTTAGCAGTCGACGCGGCCTTTGCTGGTGCTTTGGCCTTAGCAGTCGACGCGGCTTTCGCTTTTGGAGCGTCTGTCGCCTTTTCAGTTTTTTTAGATGTTACCTCATCGCTTGATTGGCCTTCATATTTCCAATCACCCTTGCGCTCGGCCAGTTCTTTCTCACCAGCAAGAGGCTTGGAGGGCTGAACGTTCACCGCGGCTTCCGTCGACGCTGTGCTTGCGCTTGAAACGCTCGCGTCCGAAGCAGATGCAGCTACCGCAGCAGGTTTTGCAGATGACGTGCTTTCAGCGTCGGCTGCTGATGCCGAACCTGTGCTGGATGCAAAGGATGAAGCCTGCGTAGAGCCCTTCGCGGCTGCGTCAGAACTTGTGGCCGCTACAGCCGCAGCAGCGCCCGCTGCTGTTGTCGCCGCGCCCGCGGCCCCTGCACTGACAGCCCCTGCCGATCCGGTTTCGTCACGGCAAACAAGCCATTTCAAAACCCACCACGCCACGAGACCGATCAATACTGCAATCAGCAGAGCGGGCAAGAAACGGTAATCAGCCGGAAACTTAAGAATAAGAAAGGCCAGCAGGCCGATCACAACCGCCCCCCAGCCGCAATTCGTTGAGCAGTTTGAGTTATTATCTGTCGATGCCATGCTTAAAATCTATCCCCCAGATGGATTGTGGCAGCCGTTAGTCGTAACGACCATCTTTACTTGCCTTTGCAGAGAACTCGGTTTCTTCGCCTCGCGCCAGCTTTTCCGCCTGTTCAACCCAACCATCTCTTGATGCGCGGCCCTTAAAGCCTTCTAGGTTCTGATCGACCCAAGCAAGCTCATCTTGCCCCCATTTTGCGATTTGGTCAAAATGGAAAAATCCAAGTGAATTCACAGTCTGTTCAAGTTTAGGCCCAATGCCCTTGATCAGCTTCAAATCATCCGCCCCTGCTTTGCGGGGTGCCTTCATTGTGCGCGGCTTTTTCGGCGCAGCTGTAGCGGCAGCTTTTGCTGCGGTGCCCGCCGCCTTTTTGCCCGCCGCCTTTTGTGTCGGAGCCTTTGATGCAGGCTCGGCCTTGGCTGCGGCTTTCGGCTCAGTTTTTGCTTTTGTTGGCGCGGCTGGTTTCTTGGCGGCTGGTTTTGCCTTGGCTGGTTTCTTGGCCGAATTAGCGGCTTTGCCCTGCCATGGCGCCAACAGCGGAACCTCGGTCCCGTCAATACGTTTGACCGTATCTCCGATATCTGTGGCCAGTTGCACCGAGGCGTTATACTGTGTCTTGCCGCTTTCATGGTCGGTCAAAGAGGTCAAACCGCTCAGCGGTTCCGAGGCATATCGACCATTTTGTGGACCAGGTGTCGGCACCTTACCCGCTGCCAAATCATCCAACATCTCGACCAAACGCGCGCCTGTCAGGTCTTCGTAATAGTCTTTGCCGATCTGGGCCATCGGCGCGTTTGAACAGGCGCCCAGACATTCAACTTCTTCCCAAGAGAATTTGCCATCGGCGGAAATCTCATGCGGGTTGGGCGCGATCTTTTCCTTGCAGATGCCGATCAAGTCTTCGGCGCCGCAAATCATGCAGGTTGTCGTGCCGCAAATCTGGATATGCGCAACAGAACCAACAGGTTGCAACTGGAACATAAAGTAGAATGTCGCGACCTCTAGGCCGCGAATATAGGCCATCCCCAACATTTCGCTTACGTATTCGATGGCCGGACGGGTTAACCACCCCTCCTGCTCCTGCGCGCGCCACAACAGCGGAATAATCGCGCTGGCCTGACGGCCCTCAGGGTATTTGGTCATCTGCGCTTCGGCCCATGCTTGGTTGGCTGGGGTAAAGGCAAAGGCATCGGGTTGTTCGGGGTGCAATCTACGCAGCATAATTTTGTCCTTGTCGCCTTAGCTTTTGCACGCAGGGGGCAGCAGCAGCAGCGTTTCTTCATCATCGGCGAATTTGGCAATACCATCCGCCATCATTTCCCGCGACAACGCGATTGCGGTCGCCCGATCGATACCCAACTTGGGCATTTGTTCATTGGCTTGCGCCGTCGTCATCTTGCAGCCATTGGCGTTCATCGCCTCGATCAGCTCAGCCTTCTTATCCGCCGCAAAAGCGGCAGAAGCTGACATCACAAAGATAAACGCCGCAATCCGCATCAGCGATCCACCTCACCAAACACGATGTCCATCGTGCCGATAATGGCGGCCACATCAGCCAGCTGGTGCCCTTTGGCGACATAATCCATCGCCTGCAGGTGCAGATATCCTGGCGCGCGCAATTTGGCGCGGTAGGGTTTGTTGGAACCGTCAGCCACCAGATAAACGCCGAACTCACCTTTAGGAGCCTCAACGGCAGCGTAAACCTCACCCGCAGGCACGTGGAACCCTTCGGTGTAAAGCTTGAAGTGGTGGATCAGGCTTTCCATGTTTTGCTTCATATCGGCGCGTTTGGGCGGCGTGATCTTACCACGGGCAAGGACATCGCCCTTCCCTTCTGGGGCACGCAGCTTTTCAATCGCTTGCAACATGATGCTGGCCGATTGGCGCATTTCTTCCATGCGCACCAGATAGCGGTCATAGCAATCGCCGTTCACTCCTGTCGGGATCTGGAACTCAAACTCGTCATAGCATTCATAGGGCTGCGCGCGGCGCAAATCCCATGCAAGGCCAGAGCCGCGCACCATCACACCAGAGAAACCCCAGTCTTGGATGTCTTGTTCGCTCACCACGCCGATATCGACGTTACGCTGTTTAAAAATACGGTTTTCGGTCAGCAGCGTGTCCACATCGACCATAAAGCCGCTCAGGAACTTATGCGTCCAAGCCTCGATATCATCCAGCAGCGCCTCTGGCAGATCCTGATGCACACCGCCCGGGCGGAAGTACGCCGCGTGCAGACGGGCACCACAGGCGCGTTCATAAAAGATCATCAGGTCTTCACGCTCTTCAAAACCCCACAGCGGTGGGGTCAGCGCGCCAACGTCCATCGCCTGTGTGGTGACGTTCAGCAGGTGAGACAGGATGCGGCCAATTTCTGAATAGAGAACACGGATCAGCGACGCACGGCGCGGCACTTCCACACCTGTCAGCCGCTCAATCGCCAAGCACCAAGCGTGCTCTTGGTTCATCGGGGCCACATAATCCAACCGGTCAAAATACGGCAGGTTTTGTAGGTAGGTACGCGATTCCATCAGTTTTTCGGTGCCACGGTGCAGCAGGCCAATGTGCGGGTCGCAACGCTCAACAATCTCGCCGTCCAGCTCTAGCACCAAACGCAAAACGCCGTGGGCCGCAGGGTGCTGTGGGCCAAAGTTGATGTTAAAGTTGCGGATTTTCTGTTCGCCTGTGAGGGCGTCATCGAAACCTTTGGTGCCGTCCATCATTTCGCGGCCTCCTTCTCATCACCGGGCAGGATGTATTCGGCACCCTCCCATGGGGACATGAAATCAAACTGGCGGTATTCCTGAACGAGTGACACAGGTTCGTAAACAACCCGTTTCTCTGCCTCGTCATAGCGGACTTCGGTATAGCCAGTGGTCGGGAAATCCTTGCGCAGCGGATAGCCGCGGAAACCATAATCGGTCAGCAGGCGGCGCAAATCAGGGTGGCCGCTGAACAGGATGCCGAACATGTCAAACACCTCACGTTCGAACCAGTTGGCCGAGGGATGAATATCAACAATTGAAGGCACCATGTCGTCTTCGCGCACAGCCACACGCAAACGGATACGTTGGTTTTGATACATCGAGAGGAAGTGGTACACGACATCAAAGCGTTTAGCGCGCCCTGTGTAATCAACCGCCGTAATATCCACCAGCGTGGAAAACTGGCAGGTTGCATCGGCTCTGAGAAACTCAATCAGCCCTGCGATATTGGCCAGCGTCACATCAAGGTTCAGCTCACCATGCGAGACATCCCACCCCAGAACGCAATCAGGGCGCTTGGCCTCAATATAACCACCAAGCTCGTTCAGTGCGTCACTCATCGTACAATCGTCCCTGTTCGGCGCATTTTGCGTTGCAGCTGCATGATGCCATACAGCAATGCCTCAGCGGTTGGCGGACAACCCGGCACATAGATATCAACCGGAACAATCCGATCACACCCGCGCACAACGCTATAGCTATAATGGTAATAGCCGCCGCCATTCGCACAGGAGCCCATCGAGATCACATAGCGTGGCTCTGGCATCTGGTCGTAAACCTTGCGCAGGGCGGGTGCCATTTTATTGGTCAGCGTCCCCGCCACGATCATCAGGTCAGACTGGCGTGGGGATGCGCGCGGCGCGGTGCCGAAACGCTCCAGGTCGTAACGCGGCATCGAGGTGTGCATCATCTCAACCGCGCAGCACGCCAAACCGAATGTCATCCAGTGCAGCGACCCTGTGCGCGCCCAGTTGATCAGATCTTCGGTCGAGGTCAGCAAAAAGCCCTTGTCTTGCAACGAAGCATTCAACTGCTGCGTGGCCACATCGCGGTCCATACCAGCGGTTGCTGGCACGTTTGTCTGGGTTACTGCCATTCCAGCGCCCCTTTCTTCCATTCGTAAGCAAACCCTGCGGTCAGAACCGCAAGAAAGATCATCATCGACCAGAACGCCATCATCGAAATTTCACTAAAGGCGACCGCCCAAGGGAAAAGAAATGCAATTTCGAGGTCAAAAATGATGAAAAGGATCGACACCAAATAGAATCGAACATCAAATTTCATCCGTGCATCGTCGAACGCGTTGAACCCGCATTCATAGGCTGACACCTTTTCAGGGTCTGGATTACGCACCGCCAAAACGACCGCTGCAAGAATAAGAGCAAGCCCTAAACCAATAGCAACAAACAGAAAAATGAGGATCGGCAGGTATTCCCGAAGCATATCTTCCAAGGGAGGCTCCTTTCTTGGATGGCAGGGGCTCATCGCCCAGCTCGACGCTTTTATTCGGTTTATCGTTGAGGGCCGCTAGGGTCAACGGGATGAGAGAAGGAAAGCTGACCTACAATCAGACATCAAACCTGTATCATTCGTGCCCCCTAACGTTCCAGTGTGCAGTCTTTAAAATTGAACACGCTATTCGCCGACAAAAGATAACGCCCCCGCCTCACCCAAGCTTTTTTCGGCAAAAGCCCCGCTCCCCCCTTTAGCGGATCGCAGCTGCGCGCCAATAAACGCCCCCAAAGCCCGACGGCTCGCCTTTACACCACCCAAGCCGCCTTGCGCTTTTCGAAAAACGCGCCGATGCCCTCGGCGGCTTCTTCGGTCTCCCAGCGTTCGGCCAACGCGGCAATCGACATCGCAACCGCTTCTTCGGTCGCAGCGCCACCCAAATCCTGCGCCAGCTTTTTCGCAGCGGCCACCGCACCAGGTGCACAGGCAAGATAGGGGAGGACTTCGCGCTCAACCGCGGCATCCAGATCGTCAATCGGAACAGCGCGGGATAATAGGCCCAGCTCAACCGCCTCATCCGCGCCAAACACGCGGCCAGACATAAACACACGGCGCGCGCGCCCTTCGCCCATGCGGGCGATCACATATGGCCCGATGGTGGCAGGAATAATGCCCAGTTTGGTTTCGGTCAGCGCCATTTTGATGCTATCCGCCCCAATCGCCACATCACAGACCGACGCCATGCCAACGCCCCCACCAAAGGCGTTCCCGTGCAAGCGCCCGATGAGGGGTTTTGGCAATCGGTTCAGCGCACCTAGCATCGTCGCCAGCTTACCCGCTTCTTGCGCGCGGGTTGCAGCGTCCATGCCCATCTGCTCTTGCATCCAGCCCAAATCACCGCCCGCGCAGAAGGTCCGCCCAGCCGCGGCCAAGATCACAACCCGCACCGCATCATCCGCCGCCAATTCACCCGCCGCCTGCGTCAGCTCTGCCAGCATTTGCGCAGACATCGCATTGTGCTTTGCTTCGCGTGCCAGCGTTAAGGTGGCCACACCGCGTGCATCGGTCTCAACCGTTATGGTTTCAAACATGTCTGTGATCCTTTGTTTCGATAAGTTCTAGCTGCGCATGGCGCGGGCCATATCCGCCGCTTGTGCAATGATCTCAGGGTCCAACCCTGTGTCATACCCCAGCGTCGCCAGATGGGCCGCGACCGCTTCGGTTGCCACATTGCCCGACGCGCCCGGCGCATAAGGGCAACCGCCCAAGCCCCCAACAGCTGCATCAAACACCCGCACGCCAAGGCTCAGCGAAGCGTCAATGTTTTCCAGCGCGTGCCCGTTTGTATCGTGGTAATGCCCCGCCAAACGGCCCACTGGCACCACATCACGCACCGCCAGCAGCATCCGCGCAATGCTATCGGGCGTCCCTGCCCCGATGGTATCGCCCAGCGAGACCTCATAGCAGCCCATCGAAAACAGCTTGTCTGCGACCTTGGCCACCTGATCGGGGGACACGACACCGTCATAGGGGCATTCTACCACGCAAGAGACATAGCCGCGCACGGGCAGATCAATATGGCGCGCTTCTTCTAGGATCGGCGCAAAGCGTTCGATGCTTTCCTCGATCGAGGCGTTGATATTCTTTTGCGAAAACCCCTCGGACGCGCTGGCGAAAATGGCGATCTCATCCGCTTTGGCGGCCACAGCATCCGTATAACCGCGCATATTGGGGGTCAGCGCCGCATAGCGCACGCCCGCCTTGCGGGTGATCCCCGCCAGCACATCGCCAGAGCCCGCCATTTGCGGCACCCATTTAGGCGAGACAAAGCTGGCGCATTCGATCCGCGAAAACCCTGCCTCGCTCAGCTTGTCTACCAGAGCGATCTTTTCAGACACTGGAATATCGCGGGCTTCGTTTTGCAAACCGTCCCGTGGGCCGACTTCGAAAATTTCACAAGGTCCCAGATCCATCGCTCTCTCTCCCAAAATTGCTATCGTTTCAGAGTGCACTGGAATGTTGTTTCATGCACTCTTTTTCATTATCGCGTGGCCCGCACCTTTAGGCGGGCAGTTCCCAAGGTGCGAAAAACCTCTGGGTGAACAAGATATTGTCCCCCGGAAGAGACGCTTTGAACGCCTCCCTTTCCGAGATCCGATCGTACCAAGAGGCAAGTGCGTCGAAGCCATCCAGATGGGCAAAATAGCGCGCCATATAGACCGCCTGCCCGACAGATACATCCGCCGCGGAAAACCCGCCATCCAGCAGGTAATCCCGCCCAGCAAGGCGCCCTTCCAGCGCAGCATAGCATTTCTTAAGGCGTGCGGCCTCCAGCTTCATCACAATCGGGCTGCGCATGCTGTCATCGCGCAAGGCGACGTGTTGCTGGGTCAGCGCAGCCGAATGCTGGCTGATCGTTTCCGCGAAATGGACCCAGATCAGCCATTGCGCACGCTCAGCATGGCCTGCGGGCCGCCCCATCCCATCGGGAGAGAAACGTTCACACAAAACCTCGGTGATCGCGCCTGTCTCAAAGATCGCCTCACCGTCCAGTTCCAGCGCAGGGACACGGCCTGCTGGGTTTTTCGCCAGAAACTCTTCCGAGCGTAGGGTTTTGTCGAAGGGATATTCCTTCACCTCAAAATCAACGCCTAGCTCATGCAGCAACCAAAGGCTGCGCATCGACCTCGTTTGGGGGCAGTGATGCAGGATAATCATGCCGCTTCAGCCTCTGCTTCTAAGCGCACCAATGCCGCCCCCGCTTCGACCTGATCACCCGCCGCTGCCAGCACTTCGGCCACAACACCATCGCGCGCCGCCAACAGGCTGTGCTCCATCTTCATGGCTTCCAGAATGGCCAGCTTGTCGCCTTTGCTCACCTGCTGCCCAACAGCGGCAAAAACTTCGCGCACCAATCCGGGCATCGGTGCCTCGATCAGGTTCCCGTCACCCTGCGCACCACCGCCTTGCATCAACAGATCAAGACGATCAAAGATCAGCCCATAGCCGTCAAACACGGTGATCCGATCCCCCGCGATAGAGACTTTGGGCGCTGGTTGGCCGCCAATTTGCCACTGGCCCCCTACACGCCGCGCTTGGATTTCTTCATCCTGAATATGCCACAGCTGTTGATCAGGTCCTTGGACCTCAACCTTGATCAAATGCGCCTCACCTGCCCATTCTAGGGTCACCTGACGCAACAAGGGATCCCATAGGGAAAAGCCAACTTCAGCACCGCCTTGTAGGATGTTCAGCGCAGCCATACCTGCCAGTGCAACATGGCGGGGCGCCACAGCGGGCTGGTTTGTAAGCGCATCAATATCACGCGCGATCAGGCCGGTATCCACCTCGCCTGCGCGAAAACCACCATGCGCGGCCAGCGCGCCCAAGAAGGCTAGGTTCGTCACGGTTCCAGCGACCTCGGCCCCAGCTAGCGCTTTGCGTAGCCGTGCAAGAGCCACATCGCGGGTTGGGCCATGTACGATAACTTTGGCGATCATGGGATCATAAAAGGGGCTGATGGTGTCCCCGCTGCGCACGCCGCTATCGGCACGGCAGTCTGGATCAAAGGCCAGATGTGTCAGGGTGCCTGTTGCGGGCAAGAACCCTTTTGGCACATCTTCGGCATAGAGACGCGCCTCAAACGAATGGCCGTTGATCGTCAGCTCGTCTTGGGCTTTGGGCATCGCCTCGCCTGCTGCGACGCGCAATTGCCATTCGACCAGATCAACGCCGGTGATGGCCTCGGTCACAGGATGTTCCACCTGCAAGCGGGTGTTCATCTCCATAAAGAAGAACCCGTCCGCCTTGAGCCCACCAGAACCATCAACGATGAACTCAACCGTCCCTGCCCCTTTGTACCCGATGGCCTTGGCGGCGCGCACGCCTGCCTCGCCCATAGCGGCGCGCATTTCTTCGGTCATACCAGGGGCTGGGGCCTCTTCGATCACCTTTTGGTGGCGGCGCTGAAGCGAACAGTCACGTTCAAACAGATGCACAGCGGTCTTACCGTCACCAAACACCTGCACCTCGATGTGGCGGGGCTGGCTGACGAATTTCTCAACCAGCACATCCGCATTGCCAAAGGCGGTTTGTGCCTCGGAACGCGCACTGGCCAGCGCCTCGGCAAAGCTGCCCGCCTCTTCGACAAGGCGCATGCCCTTGCCGCCGCCGCCTGCAACCGCTTTGATCAATACAGGATAGCCGATCTTGCCCGCCTCTTCGGCCAGTAGAACATTTGATTGATCGCTGCCGTGGTATCCCGGCACAACGGGCACTCCTGCCTCGATCATCAGGGCCTTGGCCGCGTCTTTTAGGCCCATGGCGCGAATGGCATCCGCGCTTGGCCCGATGAAGGTAAGGCCAGCGGCCTCAACCGCGTCAACGAAATCGGGGTTTTCTGACAAAAAGCCATAGCCCGGGTGGATCGCCTGCGCGCCTGTGTCCAGCGCGGTTTGGATGATCACGTCACCGCGCAGATAGCTTTCTGCGGGGGCAGAGCCGCCGATATGCACCGCCACATCCGCCAGCGCCACATGTTTCGCCGCAGCATCCGCATCGGAATAAACCGCAACGCAACGCACGCCCATAGCTTGAGCTGTTTCGATGACACGGCAAGCAATCTCGCCACGGTTAGCAATCAAGATCGTATCAAACATCAGGCAAAATCCTCTATCACTTTGAACCGTTCACACATCAGCTTCATATCCTCAGAGAACCCGCCGTTGCGCTGGAAATAGGCCTTGTACCCGTTTCGCCAGTGCTCAAGGTCGCGGAATTCTCCCTGTTCTTTGACAAACGCGGCATCCATTTCATTGAAGCGGCGGGTGAAGACCGCGACCGTTTCAACCATAACAGCAGGTGTGCCGTCCCAGTTTAGCGCAACGTCACGGCGGCCGACTTCGGGCCATGCATCGCCGCCCTGACCATAGGCCGAGGCCGCATCGCAGGTTGCTGTTTTCACGCCACTGCGCACCAAATTCAGGATCTCGGCGCAGAGTTCGGCGGAATCGCCAAACCGAAAGGTTTCCGCCTCGGGGTTGGCATCAATGATCTCTTGTAAAGTCTTTGTCATGTCCCTCTCCTTACATCCGGAAGATGCCAAATTTGGTTTCTTCAATTGAGGCATTCAGGCTGGCAGACAGGCTGAGGAACAACGTATCGCGGGTTTTGCGTGGATCAATGATCCCGTCATCCCACAGGCGGGATGAAGCATAAAGCGGGTGGGACTGTTCTTCGAACATATCAATCGTGGGCTGTTTAAACGCCGCCTCTTCATCCGCTGACCATTCGCCGCCCTGCCGTTCAATCGCGTCACGTTTCACCGTAGCCAGAACACCCGCCGCCTGCGCACCACCCATAACGGAAATGCGGCTGTTGGGCCATGTCCACAAGAAACGCGGGCTATAGGCGCGCCCCGCCATGCCATAGTTGCCCGCCCCGAACGAGCCACCAACCAGCATGGTGATCTTTGGCACGTTGGTACAAGCAACGGCTGTTACCATCTTGGCGCCGTGGCGCGCGATGCCTTCGTTTTCGTATTTGCGCCCCACCATAAAGCCTGTGATGTTTTGCAAGAAAACCAGCGGAATGCCGCGCTGCGAGCATAGCTCGACGAAATGTGCACCCTTTTGGGCGGCTTCTGAAAACAACACACCGTTATTGGCGACAATCCCGACAGGGCAACCTTTGACATGGGCAAACCCCGTGACCAGTGTTTCGCCAAAGCGCGGTTTGAATTCGTCAAAGCGGCTGCCGTCAACCGTGCGCGCAATGACTTCGCGGATGTCATAGGGCGTGCGCAGGTCTGCAGGCACCACCCCAAGGATTTCATCGGGGTCATAGGCGGGCTCTTCGACGCTTTCCCACTGAACTGTTGTGGGGCGTTTGCGGTTGAGGTAGCCAACCGCGCGCCGCGCAAGCTCTAATGCATGCGCATCATCCTCTGCCAGATAATCCGCCACGCCAGACAGGCGCGTATGAACATCGCCGCCGCCCAGATCTTCGGCGCTCACAACCTCACCTGTCGCCGCCTTAACCAGCGGCGGACCAGCAAGGAAGATCGTCCCCTGCTCTTTTACAATGATCGTCACATCCGACATGGCAGGCACATAGGCGCCCCCAGCGGTACAAGAGCCCATCACAACGGCGATCTGGGGAATGCCCTTGCCGCTCATCCGTGCCTGATTATAGAAAATCCGACCAAAGTGGTCGCGGTCGGGGAATACCTCGTCTTGGTTGGGCAGGTTCGCCCCGCCACTGTCCACAAGGTAGACACAAGGGAGGTTGTTTTCCTCGGCGATCTCTTGGGCGCGCAGGTGCTTTTTCACGGTCATCGGGTAATAGGTGCCGCCCTTAACCGTGGCGTCGTTACAAATCACCATCACCTCTTGGCCCTGCACGGTGCCCACACCTGCAATCACACCCGCACAAGGCGCGGCACCACCATACAGCCCATGGGCTGCAACCGCGCCAACCTCCAGAAACGGGCTGCCTGCATCCAACAGGTTCGCCACCCGCTCGCGCGGTAGCATCTTGCCACGGCTCAGGTGCCGATCGCGCGATTTTTGCCCCCCGCCCAGCGCCGCAGCTTGGGCCGCTTCGCGCACCTGTTCCAGCGCCTCCAGATGGGCTGCTGTGTTGGATTTGAAAGCTTCGGAAGAGGGCAACGCCTGTGATGTGAGTTTCATAGCGGTCCTTTCAGGCTGCGTTTGCAGAAATTGGGGTGAGTATCTGATTTTTCGCACAATTTAGCTGTGGGAATTGATTTATGTCATGCGCCCTAGCCGCGGTGCGGCGCAATAATCCGGTGTTAACACGAATGGAAAAAGAATCATGAAGACAACATTCATCGCACTCGCTGTTGCAGCACTGGCTGCAACCTCTGCCGCCGCCCAATCCCAAGGTGATTTCACCCTTGGTCTGGGTATTGCATCGGTTGTTCCGAAATCCGGCAACGGCACGCTTGCGGGCGGCGCTGCGGATATTGGTAACGACGTTCGCCCGACCATCACCGCAGAATATTTTGTCCGCGACAATCTGGGTATCGAATTGTTGGCCGCGACCCCGTTTGAGCATGACATCAACATTGACGGGCTCGGTTTTGCCGGAACAACCCAGCAACTGCCGCCGACACTCTCGCTTAACTACCACTTCCCGACCAATAGCGCGTTCAAGCCCTATATCGGTGCTGGCATCAACTACACCGCTTTCTTCAAAGAGGAATCTTCGCTTGGCACGCTTGAGCTGGAAGACGGTTTTGGGTTCGCCGTTCAGGTTGGTATGGACTATGAGCTGAAAAACGGCTCTGCCCTGCGTGCAAACCTGCGCTGGATCGACATCGACTCCGAGGCGACCCTTGACGGGGCATCCATCGGCGAAGCCGAGATCGACCCCTATGTGTTGAACTTTGCCTATGTGATGAAGTTCTAAGAACGCATCACGCTTTACCGCTCTCAAAGGCTGCGATCCGTCGCGGCCTTTATGCGTTCCAAGAGTAAAACCGCCCTTCATCGAGCCCCCTCGGAAACAGCCCGCGCCTTTAGCTCCCGACGGATCACTTTTCCCGTGACAGTCATCGGCAGCGCGTCAAGGAATGTAACTTCGCGCGGGTATGAATACCCCGCCAGCCGCTCTTTGACCCAATCTTTCAAGACCTGTTCTGTTGCCTCTTGCCCCTGCTTCAACACGACATAGGCTTTTACGATTTCGGTGCGCAGCGCATCTGGTTTGCCGACGACCCCCACAGTGGACACCGCTGGGTGGGTCAACAGGCAATCCTCGATCTCGGCAGGGCCAATGCGATAGCCGCTGGAGGTAATCACGTCATCCTCACGGCCCACAAAGCGCAGATAGTCGCCCTCCCAGATCCCGCGATCACCGGTGAGCATCCAATCCCCCTCAAACTTTTGCGCCGTTTCCACAGGGCGCTGCCAATACTCGATCATCATAGAGGCCGCGCCGCGTTTCACGGCAACTTCGCCTTCGCCTGTTGTAGGCAGGCCATTATCCAGCACAGCCAATTCAAACCCCTGAACAGCCTTCCCGATGCAACCTGCACGCGCCTCAAAGGCGGCGCCACAGCTGCTGGCCACCATGTTGCATTCCGTTTGGCCATAGAATTCGTTGATCTCGACACCAAAGGCCTTTCGCCCCCATGCCAACATCTGTGCGCCCAGTGGCTCTCCCCCACTTGCGACAGACCTTAACCCGCTAATCTGGGCATCTGCCGCCTTTAGCATGCGCAGTGCCGTTGGTGGAAAGAACACATTGCGCACGTTGCCCTGCTGGATGATCGAACGGCAGGTTTCGACATCGAACTTAGCCATCCGCGCCGCAACCACAGGCACGCCCAGCGCAAGGGCTGGCATGGCCACATCAAACAGCCCACCGATCCACGCCCAATCCGCAGGCGTCCACAGGCAATCATCCTCTTGGCCCAAAAAATCATGGCTGGTGGCAACGCCTGGAAGGTGCCCTGTTAGAACGCGGTGCCCGTGCAGCGCACCTTTGGCCGATCCTGTTGTGCCAGAGGTATAGATCAAAACTGCGGGATCATCCGCCGCCGTATCAGCAAACGCCACAGGCTCTCCCGCAACGCCCACCTGATCCGCCATCCACGCCTCGGCCAAATCGCCCAACAGTTCTGCGCCTTCTTCATCCGTCAGGACCAGCCCAGTTCCAGAATCCGTCAATCGCGCCTCTAATGCGTCATGGCGAAACAGTTTGAACAAAGGCACGGAAATCGCGCCAATCTTCCAGATCGCTAAATGGGCGGCCACACACCACGGGCTTTGGCTCAGCAATACGCCAACGCGATCACCCGCCTGCACCTTGAGCGATAACGCCCGCGCCAAACCATCGACCATCTCGCCCAGCGCGCCAAAGGTTACATCCCGTCGCCCCGTGCCAGTCAGATCAATAACCGCCAAGGCCTCATCAGGCTGCGCCAAACATTGCCGCGCCATATTGAGACGCGCCGGAATGCTCCAGCGCCCCTCTCCATCAAGACCCGGCAACATTGGCTGCATCAGCTCATCGCCGCCATCATTTCACGGCCAACCAACATGCGGCGCACCTCCGACGTGCCCGCACCGATTTCCATCAGCTTGGCATCGCGGAAGATGCGCGCAACAGGGTTGTCCGACAAATAGCCCGCACCGCCCATGGCCTGAACCGCTTGGTGAGCCTGAACCATCGCCTGCTCAGAGGCATAGAGGCAGCACGCCGCTGCGTCAGCGCGGGTCACGTCCCCGCGATCGCAGGCTTTGGCAACCTCGTAAACATAGGCACGGGCCGAGTTCATGGCCGTGTACATATCAGCCATCTTTCCCTGCATCAGCTGGAAGCTACCGATTGGCTGGCCGAATTGTTTGCGCTCAACCATATAGGGCATGATCTCATCCAGACAGGCGGCCATCAGGCCAAGCCCGATCCCCGCAAGCACGACGCGCTCATAATCCAGACCAGACATCAGAACCGCAACACCGCGCCCCTCTTCGCCCAGAACGTTTTCAAACGGCACTTCGCAATCGTCAAAAATCAGCTCGGCCGTGTTTGATCCGCGCATCCCCAGTTTGTCAAAATGCTGGCTGGTGGTGAAACCCTTCATGGATTTCTCGATCAAAAAGGCGGTGATCCCCTTGGACCCTGCATCCTTATCCGTCTTTGCATAGACAACCAATGTGTCGGCGTCGCAGCCATTGGTGATCCAGTATTTATTGCCAGATAGGCGGAAGTGGTCGTTGCGCTTTTCCGCGTGCAACTTCATCGACACAACGTCAGACCCAGCTGTTGTTTCCGACATTGCCAGCGCGCCTACATGCTCTCCTGAACACAGCTTGGGAAGGTATTTGGCCTTTTGCTCTGGCGTGCCATTCAGGCTGATCTGGTTCACACATAGGTTTGAGTGCGCACCGTAAGACAAAGACACCGAAGCACTTGCCCGCGCGACCTCTTCAACAGCTACCGTATGGGCCAAATACCCCATGCCAGTGCCGCCGAATGCCTCATCAACGGTCATGCCCAACATGCCAAGGCCGCCCATCTCCTGCCAAAGATCAGCTGGAAAGAGGTTTTCCGCATCTATGCTGTTAGCCATGGGCCGCACGCGCTCTTGCGCCCAGCGGTGTACCATTTCGCGCATATCCTGCACATCTTCGCCCAAGTCGAACTTCATCACTGCGTTAAACATGGCACCATTCCTCCCCGATCTGGATTTATTGAACACTTGTTCATTACTGGCAGATGAATTCCAATGCGTCAAGCGCGGGCACCCTACAGATAGGCACAGCCTGTTAGATCGTGTTGGCAAACAAAGGAAAAATATGCGCCTGACAGGCGCTCAGGGAAAGAACCCCGATTGCAAACCGCAACCGAACAACAGGTACACCGATAAACATGACCTGCGCGTTAGCGCCCCGTCAGATCACTCAATAGATTGATAGATCCGGCTGACTTCTTCGCGGATGATCCGCGCGATCTGCGCACAGTCTTCTAGGCTAAAGGTCAGTGGCACGCGCATATCAATGATGCCAGCCAGAACCTTATCGCTTTCTGGCATCCGAGGGGCATCAACATAGCGCCAACTGTCATAGCGGCTGGTAAAGCCAACGGGTTCAGCCCCGCCAAACCATTTCAGCTCGACCCCGCGCGCGCCACACCGCGCAAGCAGGTCGGTTACAGCCCCTTCTGGCCAATCAGCCAGAAGAAATTGGATCGAAGAGCCGACAATGTGCTCTTCCTTCGGGCGATCAATCACCGTTAGGCCAGCAGTATCCCGCAGCGCCTCTTCCAGCGCATAATATCTTTCGTTCCAACGCGCACACTGGCGGTCCAGATCCTCTAGCTGGGGGCGCAGGATCGCAGCGCGCAGATTGTCCATCCGGCCCGAAATATTGGGCGTTTCATAGCGGATATCCTCGAACACCTCCGATGGCGGCCCCGCCAAGTGACGTTCATACAGCATATAAGAGCCCGAATACATGATCGCCCGCGCGGCCACCTCGGCATCATCGGTCACAAACAGACCGCCCTCGCCCGCGTTCATATGTTTGTAGGTCTGACAGGAATAACAGCCAACCTTCCCCCATGTCCCCGAGGCCTTGCCGTTCCATGCGGCACCCATCGTATGGGCGCAATCTTCGATCACGGTAACGCCTGCCGCATCACAAATCTGCATCAGACGCTCCATATCACATAGATGCCCGCGCATATGGCTTAGCAAGAGAACGTCAGATTGATCCACCTTCGCCGCCAAATCATCAAGGTCCAACACCAACGAAGGTGTCACCCCCACAAAGACAGGCACGCCCCCAACAGCCGCAATGGCACCAGGCACAGGCGCAAGCGTAAAGGCATTGGTTAAAACCCGATCCCCCGTCTTTACGCCAACAGCCCGCAAGGCCGTGGCCAAAGCATAGCCCCCAGACGCAACCGCAAGACAGTATTTGGCCCCAACTTTTGCTGCAAACTCCTGCTCTAGCAGCACAGTCTGCGCCACTTCACCCTCAATCGTGTTATAGCGGTGCAAGCGGCCATGGCGCATTACGGCAACGGCGGCCTCAATGCCCGCTTCGGGAATGGGCTCTTGCTGGGTAAAGCGTCCCTTAAACACCTCGTTCATGCCTTAGGCCTTTCCCAATAATTTCTCGACCACATCGGGCAGGTCTGCATAGCGTTCTAACAAGGCTTCTGGCTTTAGCGCGGCCATATCCTCTCCTGAAGGTCCGAATGTCACCAAGATAGAGGGGACATTTGCGGCCTTTGAGGTATTTCGATCCGTATCGCTATCGCCAACCAGAACACATTGTTCAGGGTTTCCCCCCGCGCGCCGCACGGTTTCAAGCAGGTGTTCGGGATCAGGTTTGCGCACGGGCAAACTATCAGCCCCCAACATCGCGGCAAAGCTATCCAATATACCAAGGCGGGTCAGCAACTCACGCGCGAGTGCTTCTGGCTTATTCGTGCAGATCGCCACCAGATATCCGCGTGCCTTTAGGGCTTCAACAGCCTCCATCACCCCCTCGTAAAGGCGTGTATGGGTATCAATATCGCGCGCATAATGATCCAGAAGCGCCTGATAATATTCATCAATCAGCGGATCATCGGCCGTACGGCCCATTCGCTGCACGCCCAAACGCAGCATCGCGCGCCCACCGCGCAGCGCCGTGCCTGCATCCTTGATCGGGTCCAGCAGATCACCCGCTCCCATATCGCGGAAACACGCATTGGCCGCAGCGATTAAATCTCCGCTTGTATCGGCCATTGTACCGTCCAGATCGAATACCACTGTCTTCATCGTCATCCCCGTTTTCGTGCTATTTTCCGCCTATCGCGGGCATCTTGGTGTTGCAACCCGCAACCATAAGTGATCCAGACCCACCTTGCGCCAACGCGCCCATGGGTTAAACAGGAAAAAAACAAATCGAGCGGAAACGGAAACAACATGAACACCAGCCTGATTATTCTTGCCGCTGGCAAGGGCACTCGGATGAACTCGGAACTGCCAAAGGTCCTGCATCCGATTGCCGGCGACGCAATGCTGATCCACGCCATGGCAGCAGGCGCGTCACTAGACCCCACGCATACCGTCGTCGTTGCAGGCCACGGCGCCGAGGCCGTAACAAAAGCGGCCCAAGACTATGACGAGACGGCAATCGTCGCCGTTCAGACCGAGCAACTAGGAACAGCCCACGCCGTGGATCAAGCCAAAGAAGCCCTACAGGGCTTTGATGGGACGGCGATTGTCCTTTACGGTGACACGCCTTTTGTCTCGCCCGAAACGCTCGAAGATATGATGAGCGCAGCTGAGGGCGCTGACGTGGTTGTCTTGGGCTTCCAAGCCGCCGATCCAGGCCGTTATGGCCGCCTGATCATGGATGGCATGTCCCTAGAACGTATCGTTGAGTACAAAGACGCATCCGAGGCAGAGCGCGCAGTGACCCTGTGCAATAGCGGTGTCATTGCCTGTAAATCCGATTTGTTGTTCGATCTTATCTCGCAGGTTGGCAACGATAACGCATCGGGCGAATACTATCTGACCGACATCATCGGCCTTGCCCGTGCCCGCGGCCTGAAAGCAACCGCCGTCACCTGCCCCGAGGCTGAAACCCTTGGCGTGAACTCACGCGCGCAGCTGGCCGAAGCTGAAGCCGCCTTTCAGGCGCGCACCCGCGCCAAGCTGATGGAGGACGGTGTCACCTTCCAAGGTCCCGAGACCGTCTATTTTGCGCGCGACACTGTCATTGGCCGCGATACGCTGATCGAACCTCATGTCGTCTTTGGCCCTGGTGTCACGGTTGAAAGCGGTGCGCATATCCGCGCCTTTAGCCACCTAGAGGGCTGCCACGTTTCGCGGGGCGCCACCGTTGGCCCCTACGCGCGCCTGCGCCCCGGAACCGAGCTTCAGGAAAACACCCGCATTGGCAACTTTGTTGAAATCAAAAACGCCACTGTGGCCGAAGGCGCCAAGGTGAACCACCTTAGCTATATCGGCGATGCCTTTGTTGGGACCAAGGCCAACATCGGGGCTGGCACCATCACCTGCAACTATGACGGGGTGATGAAACACCACACCCATATCGGCGCAAATGCCTTTATCGGGTCAAACACCATGTTGGTGGCCCCCGTTCAGGTGGGTGACGGCGCGATGACGGGCTCGGGCTCGGTGATCACTTCTGATGTTGAGCCGGACGCCTTGGCCTTGGCGCGTGCACCGCAGGTTGAAAAACCGGGCATGGCGCGCAAACTGATGGATCTTCTCAAGGCCAAAAAGGCCAAACAACAGCGGAGCAGCTGATATGTGCGGAATTGTAGGAGTATTGGGCAACCACGAAGCGGCGCCCATTTTGGTAGAAGCACTAAAGCGGTTGGAATATCGCGGCTATGACAGTGCAGGCATCGCAACGATCAACGATGGCACGCTGGATCGCCGCCGCGCGGTGGGCAAGCTGGTGAACCTCGGTGACCTTTTGGTGCACGAACCGCTGGCTGGCAAATCAGGGATCGGCCACACCCGTTGGGCCACCCATGGCGAGCCAAACGTCAGCAACGCCCACCCCCATCGTTCGGGCTCTGTTGCGGTTGTTCACAACGGCATCATCGAAAACTTCCGCGAATTGCGCGCCGAGCTGGCCGAATATGGCATCACGCCCGAAACCGACACCGACACGGAAACCGTGGCCATGCTGGCGCAGCATTTCATGTCCCAGGGGCTATCCCCCACGGAGGCCGCGACCAAAACCATTGGTAAGCTGGAAGGCGCCTTTGCGCTGGCCTTTTTGTTTGATGGCAATGACGATTTAATCATCGCCGCGCGCAAGGGCTCGCCCTTGGCGATCGGGTATGGCGATGGCGAGATGTTCGTCGGCTCGGATGCTATTGCGCTCTCTCCTATGACCGACCGCATCAGCTATCTCGAAGAAGGTGACTATGCGATCCTGACGCGCGAAGGCGCCAGCGTGTTCAACGCCGCAGGAGAGCCCGCCAACCGTGAAATCCGCAAGATCCAGATCAGCGCCACACGGATCGACAAAGGCGGGCACAAACACTTTATGGCCAAGGAAATCGCCGAGCAGCCAACGGTCATCGCCGAAGCCTTGGGCCACTACCTGAGCAAATCTGACGAAATCCGCCTGCCCGACCCTGCAATTGATTTCTCGCAGGTTGAACGCATTACGATGGTCGCTTGCGGCACCGCCTTTCTGGCCTGCCTCACGGCGAAATACTGGTTTGAACAAATCGCCCGCCTCCCCGTCGAGGTCGACGTCGCATCCGAGTTCCGCTACCGCGAACCACCCATCCCTGGTAAATCGGTTGCCCTATTCGTCAGCCAATCCGGTGAAACCGCCGATACCCTCGCCGCGCTGCGCTATTGCGACGGAAAAGCGGATAAAATCGTTTCGGTTGTGAACGTGCCTGAAAGTTCGATCGCGCGGGAAAGCGATCTGGCCTTGCCGATCCACGCTGGCGTCGAGATCGGCGTGGCCTCGACCAAAGCCTTCACCTGCCAGCTTACGGTCCTGTTCTTGCTGGCGCTAAAAGCTGCCACAGATCGCGGCGAGCTGAGCGAAGAAGCACGCCAAGACCACCTTGCCCAGCTGCGCCGCCTGCCTGCGCTGATGTCCGAAGCATTGGAGCAAAACGATGCAGTCCGCGAGACCGCGCGCAAGCTGGCCAATGCCCGTGACGTGTTGTTCTTAGGACGCGGGCCGCTCTACCCCCTCGCCCATGAAGGCGCATTAAAACTAAAAGAAATCAGCTATATCCACGCCGAAGCTTATGCATCAGGCGAACTCAAACACGGCCCTATTGCCCTGATCGACGAAGAGGTGCCCGTCGTCGTCATGGCGCCGCGTGACACGCTGTTCGACAAAACCGTTAGCAACATGCAAGAAGTCATGGCGCGCAAAGGCAAGGTCATTCTGATCTCGGATCGCGGAGGGCTGAGCGAGGCCAGCGAAGGCGTGTGGGACACGGTTGTGATGCCCGATGTGTCAGATGCTGTGGCCCCGATCCTCTATGCCCTGCCCGCCCAGTTGCTGGCCTATCACACGGCGGTGGCCAAGGGCACCGATGTGGATCAACCGCGCAATCTCGCGAAATCTGTGACGGTTGAATAAGGCAGGTTCGATTTTGCAGGGCGACCTTACCCAATAGGTCGCCCTGCGTTTCCCCGACATAGATCAGGACCACAACAGCCATGCATGAACCCTATCTCGACGCCCTCAGGGCCCTATCAGACCCAGAGCGCGCCCTCGGCATGCGCGGCTATCACAAAACCGACCGCGAATATCTGGGGCTATCCAACCCGCAGATCAACGACCTGACCAAAGAATGGCGCGGCTTGTTAGATGTCCCTGCCCGCGTGGCGGTTGCAGATGGCCTGTGGCAGACCAACATCTTCGAGGCCCGCCTCGCCGCCAGCAAGCTGCTGACCCAAGCGCGTATTCGCCCCGATGATGAAGCCGCATGGCAGCTCATCGCCTCGTGGTGCGCTGATTTTGACAGCTGGGCGATTGCCGATCACGCCTGTATGGCAGGGCAAAAGCGCCTCATCGCCGACCCGACCCGTTTGGATCAGGTCGAGGCATGGACCATATCCGATCACATGTGGACCCGCCGCGCGGCTTTGGTGGCCACGCTGCCATGGGCAAAACAGAACAACCCAAAGCCAGCCGAATTGGAGGCGCGTGAACGCATTTTGGGCTGGGCTGCGGGCTATGTGCACGACCATCAATGGTTCATCCAAAAAGCCATCGGGTGGTGGCTGCGCGACCTGAGCAAACGCGACAGCGACCGCGTGATCACCTTTATCGATGAACACGGCGAAGATATGAAACCCTTTGCCCGCAAAGAGGCGCTGCGGCTCATCACCTGAACCGCCCCGCCAGTGGCGCTTAACCGCCTAAAGTCACTTCAAGTTCGGTCAAATCGGTCAAAGATGCTTCGATTAGACGCATGGCAGGCAGCGACAGGCGGCTGCCCCCCGAAGCGGGACCATCAATCGGGATCAATGTCACTGCCGAAGATTTACCATTCGCTTTGTTCGTCACTCGCCCTGCTGTCTCGGATTTCACCAGTGGCGTCTTGAGCCAGAACCCTGGCTCTGTCGGGCTGCCCAAACTCGCAATTGTGGTGCCTAACAACTTTGATGTCACCTCTGGCGCGGCTGGGGCTGCGGCCTGTTTGCGCTGCTCGGTGGTGGTTGTGTCCAATGCTTCTTGGGTTTTTGCGGCCTTTGGCGGAGGGGGCGCTGACGTCAGAACCGGATCGGCCTTTACCGCTGCAACATCTGCTGCCGTTGCTTCGGGCAGGTCCGAGGGTGGTGTTACAACCTCTTCTGCCGCCTCTTCCGCTATAGCAGGCGGGACGGAATCTTCGGGTTGCACCCATCCCAATTGCGCACAAGCACTTAGGGATAGAACGGCGGAAAGCGCGCTAAGCGGCAGAAAAATACGTGTCATAACGCCAGAGTAATTCAGCTTGAGCGTTACTCCAACCCCAACAAATGGCGCTTGCTCCTTTATCGTGTGGTCTATACCACTATTCCCATGACAGCGCCCCTTATTGATCCTTTCGCCCGTGCCATAACCTACCTTCGCGTTTCCGTGACGGATCGTTGCGATTTTCGCTGCGTTTATTGCATGTCCGAAAACATGACCTTCCTGCCAAAACGTGAATTGCTCACCTTGGAAGAGCTGGATCGCATGTGCTCGACATTCATCGGCTTGGGTGTCGAAAAACTGCGCATCACGGGCGGAGAGCCGCTGGTGCGCCGTGGGATCATGACGTTCTTTGACGGGATGAAGCGGCATTTGGATGCTGGCACGCTGAAAGAGCTGACATTGACCACCAATGGCAGCCAGCTCGAGAAATACGCAAGCGCGCTATATGATGCGGGTGTGCGACGGGTGAATGTATCACTTGATACATTGGACGAAGGTAAATTCGCCGACGTGACCCGCTGGGGCCGCCTGCCCCAAGTATTGCGCGGTATTGATGCCGCCCAAGCGGCTGGATTGCGGGTCAAGATCAACGCAGTTGCGCTGAAAGGGTTCAACGAACCCGAATTGCCCCAGATTACCGAATGGTGCGCCAGCCGTGACATTGACCTGACGTGGATCGAAGTCATGCCCATGGGCGACATCGGAAACGAAGACCGTATTGACCAATATTGGTCGCTAAAAGATGTCCGCGCCAAATACGCCGAACATTACACTGTGACCGATTTGGCCGAAAACACGGGTGGCCCTGCGCGTTATGTGCGCCTGAAGGAAACTGGCCAAAAGATCGGCTTTATCACCCCTCTTAGCCATAATTTCTGCGAAAGCTGTAACCGCGTGCGCCTGACCTGCACTGGCGAAATCTATCTGTGCCTTGGCCAAGAAGACCGCGCAGACCTGCGTGCGCCCCTGCGCGCCCATCCAAATGACAATGCCCCCCTAGAGGAAGCCATCCGCGCGGCCATCAATCTCAAACCCAAGGGCCATGATTTTGATTACTCCCGCCAGACAGCAAGCGGCCAGATGCCCCGCCACATGAGCCACACAGGCGGTTGAACGCAATGCGCGTGCCAGTGCTCTATCGTGCCTATGTCGCCCTCAGCATGGTGTTGGTGCCCTTTGTTGCGCGTGCGACCGTCAAAAAGCTGCAACGCGCCGATGTTCCCACCTATCGCGCCCACGAACGGTTGGGCAACGCGACCGAAAATCGGGCTAACGGCACGCTGATCTGGTTTCATGCGGCATCTGTCGGCGAAAGCCTATCTGTACTGGCCCTGATGACCCGCATGGGAGAGCAACTGCCTAGCGCGCATTTCCTGATCACATCCGGCACTGCAACCTCGGCCGCCTTGATCGAGGCGCGCATGCCACCGCGATGCGTTCACCAATTTGCGCCCCTCGACGCCCCTGGTCCGCTCAAACGGTTTTTGCGTCACTGGCAACCAGACGCCGCGATCTTTGTCGAAAGTGAGCTATGGCCGCAGATGTTGCGCCGCACCTATGCCAGCGGCGCGACGATGGCACTGGTTAACGCGCGCATGTCGGAACGCTCTATCGCGTCATGGGCCAAACGCCCCCGCCTTGCCGCCTATCTGTTTGACGTGTTTGACCTGATCCTCACTCAGAATGACGCCATGGCCGAAGCAATGGTGCGCCTGCAGGCTCCGGCGCCAAAAGTAGCGCGTGGCCAAAACCTAAAGTCCTTTGCTGGCCCCCTGCCACAAGACCACGATCTGATTTTCGAAGCCCGCGCCACGCTTGGCCATCGCCCTGTCTGGGTTGCCGCCTCGACCCATGCTGGCGAAGAACAGGGCATCCTAGCTGCGCACAAACGCCTTCTTGAGCAGCATCCAGATCTGCTGCTCATCCTTGTGCCCCGCCACCCTGAACGCGGCGATGAGGTTTTGCAGCTAATCAGCGAAGCCGGCATGAGCTATTCTCGACGCAGCAGTGGTGATTTGCCCTCTGGTGAGGTCTTTCTTGCCGATACGCTGGGTGAGTTGGGGAATTGGTATGCGCTGAGCGATATCGTGTTCCTTGGCGGATCGCTGCTGCCGATTGGCGGGCACAACCCGTTTGAGGTCGCCCAATCGGGCGCAACTGTCCTGTCTGGCACTCATGTCTTTAACTTTGCCGAGACATTCTCGGCGATGGAAGCGGCGGGTGCTGCGGGCCTTGTGGCTGGCAAAGAGGATATTCCAGCGCAAGTAAACAGGCTGCTGAACGACACAAATGCCCGCGCAAAAGCCATTGTGGCGGCTAAAACCTTTGCAAACGGTGAAAATTCAAAACTAGACACCATCGCTGCTCGACTGATCAAGGCCCTCAAACTCACATGAAAACATCCCCCCCGATCAGGGTCATTGCACCCAATTTCAAACGCCGCCTATCTGGTGTGACGGCGACCGTTGTGCGCCTTGTCCCCGTTCAGGCGCAAGACATCGCCATCGTGGCAACCGGCCCCGTCATACCCGAGCACGTGCCCCAAATCCCCCTGTCCGCCCTGCTGACCCTGCCCCGCAAACCGCTTCGTGTTTGGCATGCGCGTCGTAATGTGGAAATGATCGGGGGGCTGGCGTTGAAATACCTGCTGGGCAAGCAGCTAAAGCTGATTTTCACCTCGGCATCGCAACGCAAGCAGTCGGGCCTGACGCGCTGGTTGATCCGGCGCATGGATGCGGTTGTTGCTACATCCGATAAAACAGCTGCCTATCTAGAAGCGCCTTCAACGGTGATCATGCATGGGATTGATGTCAAAACATTTGCCCCCGCTGACGACCGCATGGCCCTTCGCGCCAAAATGGGTCTACCCACGCAGGGGCAACTCGTCGGTTGCTATGGCCGTATTCGCGCGCAAAAAGGGACGGATGCCTTTGTGCGCGCCATGATCCAGATCATGCCCCAGCATCCCGATACCTATGCCATCGTTATGGGGCGCGCTGTGGGTGATGACGACGCTTATCTAACCGCCCTAAAAGAAGAAGTCGCCGCAGCGGGCCTGAGCGAGCGCATATTGTTCAAACCCGAAGTGCCGACCGAAGCCATGGCCGATTGGTATGCCGCGCTCGATCTATATGTAGCGCCGCAGCGCTGGGAAGGGTTCGGCCTGACCCCGCTAGAGGCCATGGCAACAGGCTGCCCCGTGATCGCCACACGGGTGGGCGCGTTTGAACAGCTGATCGTTGAGGGCAAGACAGGCCGATTGGTTGCACCAGATGACATCCCTGCCCTTGCCGCTGCAACGGATGAGGCATTGGCCGAAACCACAAAGCTGCAATATTGGCGCGACGACAGCCGCTATCACGTGCTGGCCAATTTCTCGATCGAGAAAGAAGCCCAGAGCCTGATCGACCTCTATCGCAGGCTCTTGGGCGACTAGTTCTTAGGCCACTGGCATACGTTGTTCAACAATGCCTGCCCACCAGCTACAGCCGGCAGGAATGACATCATCGTTAAAGTTATACAGCGGATGGTGAACCATCGCCGTATCGCCATTTCCGACCAGAATATAAGCACCGGGACGCTCTTCGAGCATAAAGGCAAAGTCTTCGCCGCCCATCACCAGAGGTGCCTCTGAACAATCCCCCGAGACAGATCGCGCAACCTCTGCTGCGAATTCGGTCTGCTCTTCATGGTTGATCATAACGGGGTAGTTGCGGTGATAGGTCACGCGGGCCTCTGCCCCCATGGCGCCTGCAATACCGCTACAGATTTCATTCACCCGCTTTTCCGCCAGATCGCGCGATTCCAGCGACATGGTGCGCACGGTGCCCTTCAGGTGAACCTTTTGCGGGATCACATTATAGGCCTTTGAGGATGTCTCGAACGAGGTGATCGATACAACGATATTGCTAACAGGATCGGCATTACGGCTCACGATGGTTTGCAGCGCACCAACGATCTGGGAGGCGATTACAGTTGTATCAATGGTTTCGTTCGGCTTGGCCGCATGTCCGCCCAACCCTTCGATTTCGATGTCCAGCAAATCAGTCGCCGCGAAAAACGGCCCCGTGCGGATGGCAAATTGGCCCTCGGGCATACCGGGCCAGTTGTGCATGCCGTAAACTTCCTGAATGCCCCAACGCGCCATCATCCCGTCATCACACATGACCTTGGCACCGCCGCCGCCTTCTTCGGCGGGCTGAAAAATCACAACGGCTGTGCCGTCAAAATTGCGGGTCTCGGCCAGATATTGCGCGGCCCCCAGCAGCATTGCCGTATGCCCGTCATGGCCACAGGCATGCATCGCCCCATCGGTTTTGGAAGCATAGTCCAAACCCGTTTCCTCGTGGATCGGCAGCGCATCCATATCCGCGCGCAGGCCCACAACCTTGCCCGAAGCCGTCGTCTGACCCTTGATCACCCCGACAACACCCGTGCGCCCGATGCCCTCGACCACTTCGTCACAGCCAAATGCGCGCAGTTTCTCAGCGACGCTAGCCGAGGTGCGGTGGGTTTCGAACAGTATCTCGGGGTGTTCATGCAGATCACGTCGCCAAGCGGTGATATCTGCATGCAATTCAGCAAATCGGTTCTTTACGGGCATCGAGGCAATCCTGAAAAATGAGTGAATAGGTATAGGTATGGGCATTCGTTACCCTGACTGCGCAAGCACCGCCAGAGCAACGGCTTTACGTGAGGGGCATCCGCCGTTCAACAACCTCGGCAAACCACGAACATCCCGCGGGAATGGCCTCATCATTGAAATTATATTCTGGGTGGTGAACGGTTGCCCCCTCACCATTGCCCAACATGATATAGGCACCTGGGCGCTCTTCGAGCATGTAGGAAAAATCCTCGCCCGCCATGATGGGCGGGGTTGCTCGGTCTACGCCGGGGGTCACGGCCTCGGCAGCGTCTGCTGCGTAATTTGTATTCGCGGTATGGTTAAAGGTCACAGGGTAGCCGCGATCGTAGTCGATCTTTGCTGTGCAGCCATGGGCACGCGCCGTCAGCTCGACAATCTCTTCCAGCCGTTTTTGCGCCAGATCCCGCACACCTTTGTCTAACGTGCGAACAGTGCCGCCCATGGTCACCGAACTTGGAATCACATTGTGGGTCTCGCTATCGGCTTGCAACGTACAAACCGAAACAACCACTTGTTTAAGAGGGTCAACATTGCGCGAAGCAATAGATTGCAGCGCAACAATCACGTGGGCTGTGGCGAGGTTGGGATCAATTGCTGTGTGCGGAGAGGCCGCATGCCCGCCCTGCCCCGTGATGGTGATTTCAAACTCATCCGTCGCAGCCAACAACGCGCCATCGCGGATGTGAAAACTGCCCGGTTCAGCGCCGGGCATATTGTGCAGCCCATAGACCTCGTCGATGCTCCAACGCTCCATCATGCCGTCTTTGCACATCTCAAGGCCGCCGCCGCCGCCCTCTTCGGCGGGTTGAAAGATCAGCGCGACACGACCGTCAAAATTGCGGGTCTCGGCCAGATATTGCGCAGCCCCCAGCAGGATTGCCGTATGGCCATCGTGGCCACAAGCATGCATTTTACCTGGATTTTTTGAGGCATACTCAAGCCCTGTCGCCTCTTCGATCGGCAGCGCGTCCATATCAGCCCGCAAGCCCACCGTTCGGCCAGAAGTGTTGCTGCGCCCCTCAATAATGGCGACGACCCCCGTTTGCCCGATCCCCGTTGTGATATCGCTGATGCCAAAGCTGCGCAGCTTTTCCTCAACGAATTTGGCGGTTTCATGGACGTCAAATTGCAGTTCGGGGTATTGATGAAGGTGGCGGCGCCAGCCGGTGATCTCTGCGTGCATCTCGGCAAATCGGTTCTTGATCGGCATTTTGAATGCTCCTTAAACGTTTGGACCTGGCACCATTTTGGTACCATCCGTAAATCTATTGAAACGAAACCGCGCCAGATCATGGCCCGCAGGTAAATCCGCAGCCATATCCGCCAGAATGCGCCCCATAGCAGGGCCAATACCAAAGCCATGGCCGCTCATCCCTGTGCCGACAATCAATCCTTCGACAGGAAGGTGATCAACAACGGGAACGATATCAGGCATGGTGTCAATCATCCCAGCCCAAGCGGTTTTGATCTTTACCTCGCCCAGCTGGGGGAACATGGCCTGAAAGTCGCGCGCCAGATTGGAAATCTTGCGCCGCGTTGGTTTTGGGTTCAGCACGCGCATCTGTTCAAAGGGCGTGACCTCGTCAGCGGCCCATTTGCGTTTGGTCCCCCAAGCATCAGGGAACCCTTTGGGTGCCGCCGGTTTTAACATACAGCCTAGTGGGTCTTCTTTTAACTGGTTGAGATAGTTGGGCAGTGCACGAAACGCATCCGGCCCAACAAACAGCTCTGCCGCCCCAGCAGGCGCAAGCGTATATCCCCCGTCTTGGCGGCGACGAAAGGCCAGTCGTTTAGCCGAACAGGCCGCTTCGCCCACATTAGCCATTGGAACGGTTGCCGCCACCTGAGAGCGCACCGAAAGCTGGGGCATGGAAATCCCGTGATTGCGCAAAAACAGCGCCGACCAAGCCCCTGCCGCCAATACCACACGCGGGGTGCGGATTGCGCCTTGTTCGCTCACCACACCAGTGATCTTACCATCGGTTATATCTAGGCTGCGCACTGCGCATTTTTCTATGATCTCGACCCCTGCGGCGTCAGCCAACCGCGCAAGGGCGGGAACCGCCAACTGCGGTTCAGCGCGGCAATCCGTTGAGGTATGCAGCGCCGCCACTGGTGGCTCTGCAAGACCCGGATACATGGCATTCACCTCAGCCGTGCTCAAAAAGCGGCTGTTCACGCCATTTTCTATCGCATGGGGCAACCAGCGTTCATACCCTTTTAGGGTTTTCTCGGATTTAGCGAAATAGGTCACCCCCGCCTGCGCAAGGCCGATGTCTTCGTCTAGCTCTTTGACCAATTCACGCCAAAGCGCCAAAGCCTCGTCCATGATTGGCATTTCGGACGGGTCGCGCCCTTGTTGGCGAATCCAGCCCCAGTTGCGACAGGATTGTTCTGCGGCAACCAGCCCTTTTTCCAGCACCACCACTTTGGACCCGCGCCGCGCGGCAAATAGCGCCGTGCAAATCCCGATGATCCCACCGCCAATGACAACTAAATCAGCAGCGTCAGGCAGATCCCCGCCGTACCGCACACCCTGCTCCATCGAAATAGGAAAGCTCTGCATAACAGCCCCTCCTTAGAGACAAAGCCGCTCAACCAATGAAATCATAAAGGCATGCCCTGCATTAAACTGGGAGACCTCGATAAATTCATTTGGTTGGTGCGCTTGGGCGATGCTTCCTGGGCCACAGATCACCGCGCTATAGCCCGCGTTCTGGAATTGACCGGCCTCGGTGCCATAGCTGACCTTGTGGCTGGCGTTATCCCCCGTGATCTGGCGCACGAGAAGTTCGGCCTCGCCTTCGGTCTCGGGTTGCAGCGCGGGGACATCAAAGCGCGGCGTGGCATCAATGCGCGTGTCTGGCACAACGGCTTGCATCGCAGCTTCGACTTCACGCACTTTTTCCAAAAACGCGATTTTCCATTTTTCTTTGTCTTCTCCAGGAACAACGCGCATGTCCACGGGGAAATAGCAGTCTTTGGCGGTGATGTTATGGGCGGTACCGCCCTCGATCATGCCGACGTGCAATGTGGTAAAGGGGGGTTCAAACATCGCGGCCAGATCGGTTGGCTTTGCGGCCATGTTTGCGGTGTTTTGATCGTTCGTCCATTCGATCAGCTTGGCCCCTGCCATGATCGCATTGACGCCCGTATGAAGCAGGGATGAATGCACCTCAAACCCAACAACATGGACCGAAAACCCAATCCCCCCTTTGTGACCAGTCACCGCCTGCATGTCTGATGGTTCGCCCACAATCACAGCCGAACCTTTAGGCACAACGCCCTGCATCGCCTCAATCATAGGCGGCGCACCAGTACAGCCGATTTCCTCATCAAAGCTGAACGCGATCTGGAGCGGGCGTTTTACCCCCGCATAATGCGCCTCGACCAATGCCCAAAGGGCAAGGGCATCGAACCCTTTCATGTCACAGGTGCCGCGCCCGTAATATTTGCCGTCTTTTTCAACAACGGTGAACGGGTCGGTATCCCACGGCTGGCCATCGACAGGCACCACATCGGTATGACCTGACAAAACCACCGCCCCTTCAACATCCGGCCCGACATGGGCAAACAACGCATGTTTGGGTTGATCGGGGTCAACATAGCGGTGCGATTTTATGCCGTGGCTTTCCAGATACGCGGCGACCCAATCGATCAGCGGGATATTTGTATCGCGTGATACGGTTGGAAAACTAATGAGCTTAACCATCAGCTCATAAGGGGAAAGTCTATCTGTCATGATCGCTATAGCGCCTCACCAAAAAACACCAATGTACAATCTTCATCGGCTATATGCATTTCACGTTGCCCGTATTCTTGATTAAACGGCGCACGCACCCGCCCGTCGGGCAATTTGTCCAACGCGGGCTTCATCGAGGCATAGAGCGCATCTATCCCCCTGACATCAATATAAAAAGAGACCTCACGTTCGGGATGAGACAAGTCAACATGCGGCGAAACCTCGACCAGACGCACGGCAACTTGGCCACGCCGCATGAAAGCATAGTTATCCGCCTGAAAACCCACCTCGAACCCTAAAACATCACGGTAGAATTCGATCTGTTTCTCTAAAATAGTACAGGGAATAAAGGGGGTGATCTGGGTCAGCTCCATATCAAATCAATAACCGCTGTCAGTGATCAACACCTTATGCCCTTTGCCAACATCGCGGTACACACTTGGCTCTGCCGTATAGCTGACAGGGTGAATTGGCGAGGGGATCGGTTTGAAGTTGAGGTCTTTTTCCTCTTTGCGCTTGCGCGGATCAGCAATGGGAACCGCTTTCATCAGCGCCTGAGTATAAGGGTGCTGCGGGTTTTCAAACACTTCGCGGCGCGGCCCCAATTCGACAATGCGCCCCAGATACATAACCCCAACCTGATGGCTAACCCGTTCAACCACGGCCATATCGTGGGAAATAAACAGGAAGGAAAGTTCCATCTCTGCCTGTAATTCCATCATCAGGTTCAAAACTTGGGCCTGCACCGAAACATCCAAAGCGGATACCGCTTCATCCGCGATGATCAATTTCGGGTTCAGGGCAAGCGCGCGCGCGATGGCGACACGTTGGCGTTGGCCGCCTGATAGTTCGTGCGGAAAACGGCGCATGAAACTGCGCGGCAGCTCAACACGGTCAAACAGCATCTCAACCCGTTCGGTCACTGCCTGCCCTTTGAGCGTGCCAAAGTTATGGATCGGTTCAGCCACCTGATCCGCCAGCCCCATCTGGGGGTTCAGCGATGCAAAGGGATCTTGGAAAATCATCTGCATGTCCAAACGGGCGGTGCGCAAATCAGTTGGGTTCAGCCCCATGATATCTTTACCGCCAAGGTTCACCTCACCTGACATCGGCTCAACCAGCCGCAAAATGGATCGACCCGCCGTGGATTTTCCGCACCCGCTTTCGCCAACTAGGCTCAGGGTTTGGCCCTTGTTGATCGTAAAGGACAGATCCTCGACCGCGTGAACATTTGCAACCGTGCGCCGCAACAGCCCCCCCGTCACGGGAAAACGCGTGGTCAGGTTGTTCACCGTCAACAAGACCTCATCCGTTCCTTTGATCGGCTCGATGACCTTATCTTCGCGCCCCAGCAGCTTCATCGGTTCGGGATAATCCTTGCCTGTCATCTCGCCCAGCTTGGGAACTGCAGCCAACAGGGCTTTGGTATAGGGATGCTGCGGGTTTTCGAAAATCTCCTCAACAGTGCCCTCTTCGACTTTGTTTCCACGGAACATGACCACAACGCGGTCCGCCATCTGCGCAACCACAGCCATATCGTGGGTGATGAACATCACCGCCGTGCCTGTTTCGCGCTTTAAGCGATCCATAAGGGCCAGAATTTCCGCCTGAATGGTCACATCCAAAGCGGTTGTGGGCTCATCAGCGATCAACAGGCGCGGCTCACAAGCCAGCGCCATTGCAATCACAACGCGCTGACGCATCCCGCCAGATAGCTCATGCGGAAATTGCGACAGACGCTTTTCAGCTTCAGGGATGCGGACTTGCTTCATCAGTTCTAGCGCGCGTTCCTCTGCCTCGGCTTTTGTCATGTTTTTGTGCAGGCGCAGACCTTCGGTCAGCTGCTTACCCACGGTAAAAACAGGGTTCAACGCTGTCATCGGCTCTTGAAAGATCATCCCGATTTCATTGCCGCGAATAGCGCGCATTGTGTCTTGGGGGGTATTGGCCAGATCAACCTGCGCATCCTCCCCACGATCAAACATCAACTGCCCACCGGCGATTTCACCACCGCCAAATTCAACCAGCCGCATCAAAGACAAGGAAGACACCGATTTGCCAGAACCCGATTCGCCAACCACACAAACCGTTTCACCTGGATGAATATCAAACGATACATCCTCAACCCCGACAACGGGACCATCTTTGGTTTGAAATTCGACACGAAGGCCTTTTATTTGGGCAATCGGGCTTTTGGCTGCATGATCTAACATCGCGGTCCTTTCAGGCACTTTTTCCACCGTTACGGGTAGGAATCAAATAACGCTAAGCGCAAGCATGGCGTAGGTCAAACAAAGTAAACGATTTACAAAGCTCACCTTGAGGAAACTTTGAACACTCGGTCAATTTTTCAGCTTCAACCTGTACGTACAAGGCTTGCTATTTTTGTGAAACCTGTTTCGATAGGCGACATGCGCTTTGGGGGTGCAAACCAGCTGCCGAGTAAAACCGCTAGTTTACGTGGGGTTACACGAAGTTCTTTAGGCATTCCCACTGGCTAGAAAAGAGGCTGGGCACAGCCCGACCCAACAAATTGCGCTGGAATCAGCGCGCGACAAGGAGTCAAATATGAAGATGAGAACGCTACTTATGGGTGCGATTGCGACAACCGCATTGGCCCCTGCTGCTTTCGCCGAGGGTGAACGCGGCCGAGATGGGGATGTGAAGATCCTGTATTGGCAGGCGCCTTCCATTCTGAACCCATTCCTTTCTGGCGGAACAAAAGATGTTGAGTCCGCCTCTTTGGTGATCGAGCCGCTCGCGCGGTACAACGAAACCGGTGAAATGGTGCCGTTTCTGGCCTCTGAGATCCCAACAGTCGCAAATGGCGGCGTTGCAGAAGATCTCAAATCCATCACGTGGAAAATCGCGCCCGGGCTGAAATGGTCTGATGGCACGCCGTTCACCTCTGCTGATGTGAAATTCACTGCTGAATACTGCATGCACCCTGAAGGTGGCTGTGCGCAGGGCGCAAAATTTGACGGTGTTGAAAGCGTAGAAGCGATTGACGACCTGACTGTAAAAGTCTCCTTCGACGCACCAAAGCCGAACCCGTATGGCCCGTTTGTTGGCGGCGAAAGCCCCATCATCCAAGCGGCCCAGTTCGCTGACTGTCTCGGTGCCAAAGCGCCCGAGTGTACAGAAGCCAACTTTAACCCAATCGGTACTGGCCCGTTCAAAGTTGTTGAATTCCGTCCAAACGACGTAATCACAATGGAAGCGAACGAAAACTACCGTGTTGCAAGCAAACCTGCATTCGCAACGCTGACCTTCAAAGGTGGTGGCGATGCTGCTGCAGCGGGTCGCGCGGTTCTGGAAACGGGCGAGTATGACTATGCTTGGAACCTCCAGCTGGCACCTGATGTGATTGCCAAAATGGAAGAAGGCGGCAAAGGTGTTGCGATCGCTGGCTTTGGCCCGCTGGTTGAGCGTCTGGAAATGAACCTGACGAACCCCTCCCCTGACCTTCCCGCCGAGACACGCTCCACCGTGGCAGAACCTCACCCGTTCTTGTCCGATCTGAAAGTGCGCACCGCGCTGTCCATGGCGATCGACCGCGAATTGCTGACCGAAGTTGGTTACGGCAAAGCGGGTACACCAACCTGTAACCTCGTGCCTGCACCTGCGTTGTACAACTCGGACAACACAGGCTGCCTGACACAAGACATCGAAGGCGCAAAAGCCCTGCTGGACGAAGCAGGCTGGACCGATAGCGATGGTGACGGCACACGTGACAAAGACGGCGTAAAACTGGCGATCCTTTACCAGACCTCCACAAACGCTGTACGTCAGGATTTCCAAGCCTTGATCAAAGACTGGTGGAGCCAGATCGGTGTTGAAACCGAACTGCGCAACCTTGACGGTTCTGTCTTCTTTGGTGGTGACCCAGGTTCGCCTGACACGTTCCAGAAATTCTATGCTGACGTAGAAATGTATGCGAACACCTTCAACGGCACAGACCCACAGGCATATCTGTCGGCTTACCGCTGTGGTAACGAGCCAAAACCATCCAGCCAGTGGCAGGGTGAAAACATCAACCGCTTCTGCGATCCTGCCTATGACGCTCTGCTCGACGAGCTGGCGAAAACAGGTGACCTAGAAAAGCGCGGCGAAATCGGTCGCAAGCTGAACGACATGATCACAAAAGATACCATGACCATCGTTCCGCTGGTAAACCGTGCCCGCGTTTCCGCACACTCCAACTCTCTTGGTGGTATTGTGCTGAACGTATGGGACTCCGAGCTGTGGAACGCCGCAGATTGGCATCGCATCAAGTGATCCTTGCAACGGCGGGGCGACCCGCCGTATGCAGCTCACTGTAAACTTTGGGCGGGGTCACCCCCCGCCCTCTTCTTCCGACAAGACTGATTAACAAAGGCGCCACTTGATGCTGAATTTCACCATCCGACGATTGGTCCTCTCTATTCCGACGCTTTTATTTATCAGCCTCGTGATTTTTCTGCTTCTTCAACTCGCCCCTGGCGATCCGATGGCACAGGTGCCTCTTACGGTTCCGCCAGAGGTGAAACAAAAGATGCGCGAGGCACTGGGGCTGGGTGCTCCGGTCCATGTGCAATACCTCAAATGGCTATACCAGTTTTTCGTGGTCGAGCCGATGGTTCTGATCGATTACCTGACAAGCAAAAGCTTTCTGTTTGGCTGGTTGCCCGACACCCAGCTCAGCATGGAGCTGGACCCTGTCACAGGCGAGTTGGTACAGACCCAGCGTGTGATCAGCTGGCAAACCCGCAGCCCCGTGATGGACATTGTTATCCAGCGCATGCCGCAGACCCTTTGGGTGGTTGGGCTAAGCTATGTTGTCGGCATCCTGATTGCGATCCCGATTGGTATCTATTCGGCCTATCGCCACTATTCAGTCTTTGATCAGGCGGGCACGTTCATCACGATGGTCGGCTTTTCGATCCCGCCGTTTTTCACTGGTCCCCTGCTCATCGTGATCTTCTCGGTCTCGTTGGGTTGGTTGCCCTCGATCTATGACACCACTTTGGTTGTCGACAGCTGGGAGACCTTCAAAATCCAGCTCATGCAGATGATCATGCCGGTGATGGTTCTGGCCCTTCAGACAACGGCGCAGATCAGCCGCTATATGCGCTCGGCCATGCTCGACAACCTGAACCAAGATTATGTGCGCACCGCCCGTGCCAAAGGCCTGAAAGAGAGCGTGGTTGTGATGGTTCACGTCCTGCGCAATTCGATGATCCCTGTGGTCACCGTGATTGCCCTAGGCATGCCTGCCATCTTTGGCGGCGCGATCATTACTGAAAACGTTTTCAAGGTGAACGGCATTGGCCAGCTGCTGCTGACCGCCCTCTTTGCCAATGACCTCCCCATGGTGATGACGCTGACGTTCATCTTTGCCATCCTCATCGTATTGTTTAACCTCATCGCCGATATCTTATACGGCGTCCTAGACCCAAGGATCCGCTATGACTGATCAATCATCCCAGATCGAAGTCTTTGGCGCGCTCCAAGACAAAGAACCCTCACAGCCCCCCCAAAGCCAATGGCGCGACATTTGGGACCAGTTCCGCAAACACAAAGGCGCGGTCTTTGGCGGTGGGTTCCTGCTGTTCATCACGCTGGGCGTTTTGTTTGGCCCTTTCCTGTGGGACATCGAACCAACCAAGCTGGACATCCGCAACAAAAACTGGCGCCCGATCTATAACTTGCTGTGGGATGGTGACGCAAAAGCCGGCTGGGCGCATCCCTTTGGCACCGACCAGTTAGGGCGCGATATTCTGGCCCAGATGATCTATGGCGGCCGCGTTTCCATGGCTGTTGGCTGGTCAGCGATGATCCTTTCGCTGGTGATCGGGACAGCCGTCGGCGTTGCCGCGGGTTATTTCAAACGCATGGATTTCTGGCTGATGCGCCTGACCGATCTGGTGCTGTCCTTGCCGATCCTGCCGCTGGTTCTGCTGGCCGTGACCCTGTTCCGCCAACCGCTGTCTTCGCGGTTTGGCCCCGAGGGAGGGATGTTTGTGCTGATCGTTTCCGTGATCGCGCTGACCTCATGGATGCAGACAGCGCGGATTGTTCGCGGTGATATCCTCGCCCTGAAAGAGCGCGAGTTCATCCTTGCGGCCCGTTCAATCGGGTCAACATCTGGCAAGATCATCCGCAGCCACCTGCTGCCCAATGTGATCTCACCGATCATGGTTTCGGCCACGCTGGGCCTTGCCACGGCGATCATCACAGAAAGCGCGCTCAGCTTCCTTGGCGTGGGCTTCCCGTCGGACTTTCCGACATGGGGTAAACTACTGTCTGATGCGGTAAACCGTATGCAGGAATTCCCCGAGCGTGTCTTGCTGCCTGGTATCCTGATCTCGCTGACCGTTCTGAGCGTGAACTACCTTGGCGATGGCCTGCGTGACGCGCTGGATCCGCGCATTCGCGGACGTTGATTTCATCTGCGCGCCAGCGATGGCGCGCAGACCTTAGATGTTCTTGCGGATGCGCCGTACAGCGGCCCAGACCAACAAGACAACCGGCAGCGTCACCAGCGACGTCAGCAACCCCTTAGACAGCCCTGTGACCTCTGTGAGAGGGTACAAGAGATAGCTGGCAAGCGAGACCGCGTAATAGCTGATAGCCACCACAGACAGCCCCTCAACCGTATGCTGTAGACGAAGTTGAAGATCGGCGCGCCTGTCCATGCTTTCCAAAATCGCTTGGTTCTGGGCCGAGCGTTCCACATCCACCCGTGTGCGCAACAGATCAGAGGCCCTGAGGGCACGGGCCGACATCCGCTCTAGCCGCTCTTGCATCGACAGGACAGTCCGCATCGCAGGTTCATAACGGCGCATCATAAACTCGCCAAATCCCTGCCGCCCCTCAAACCGCTCTTCGCGCAGCGCGCTAATCCGTTCGTCTACAATCGCCTTATAGGCCGCCGTACCCGCAAACCGAAACGAGGTCTGCGCCACGACATTCTCCAACTCGACCGAGACATCAAGCAGCGCGTCCAACGTGGTTTCGGGCTTTAGCTCCTGAGCCGTCATATCCGCCATCAGCTCACTGATCCTGCGGTCCATATCGTTCACCTGCCCGCCGATCTCTCGGGTGAGGGCAAAGCCCAGCATCGACATGGTTTTGTAGGTCTCGATCTCTAACAGACGTTGGATGATCCGCCCAATCCGACGGGTTCCCGTTTGTTCGGGAACAAAGACGGCAAAGCGGGTGTGCCCTGCGGGATCAATCCGAAAATCACTTGCCGCGACAGCGGCCCCATCCAGCACCTGCCCCACGGCGAGGCTTTCTGGGACAAACCAATCGCGCAATTGCGCCAGCATCTTATCCGCCTTCCGAGGGACAGGCATAAGACGCAGTAAACAAGAGGTAAGCCGCTGCCCCGGCGCCGCCTCGAGCCAATCTGCCGGAAACACGTCAAACTCAGCCGGATCAAACGGACGCTCGCTCAGCTCCTCGCTAAAGGCGGTAAAGGTCACAAACTCTGTGTGCTGCTCCCATTTGAGGCTGAATTTCCCCATTGCGCCGTAATAATGCGTGGCGTCCCGATCTGGCAGCGGAGCGCCGTAATGCTGAAGCAGCGAAACCAGATGCTCCATATCCGCATTTCGATCCCGATCTCGCGCCGCGCCCTCTCCCGCCTGTTTAATCGCCAAAAACGCCACAACCTGTGGCGCGCTGACATTCGGGAACGGGCGCGCGTGCAGCTCTCCGGAAAGAGTATAGCGTAGCGGGTGATCGGAAATAGGAGCCATCGCATTTGTCCTGTAGTCATTACGAGCCTTTGTTGTGGCCCATCAGCGATGGCTCCTTCAACGTGGATTTATCTGTGTCGGGCACTTGTTACGGGTACGCAGGTATACATTTCCACTTATCGGAAACCTGCGTTTTTAGGATGCTTGAACTTTGTGCATCCATGCGCGCGCGGGTGCCCTGCTCCAGATCAGCAATGCGCGGCCCAAGAAACTGCCGCTTGCGGTGCCAAGGACAAGGGCAAATGCGATGTGAAACATAGCGTCTGCGTAAACATCTGGCGCGACCGCCTGCAACGCTCCCCCGATGAAATTCGCGCTGAAAATCAGGAGCAAGACGCATAGGGTCAGGCTCTCACCTGCCAGATGGGCCCGCTGGCCGTCATGGGCCAGCAACCACCCCTTTTGCACCTTGAACCCACACCAACCGCCAAAAGCATAGCAGACAAGGAACACACCCCAGATCCAGCTTTCGGCAGGCAGTGACAGAGTTGAACGCACGCCCAACACGCCCAAGGCAGCCAGAATATAGAGGGGAAACACCGGCACCCTGCGTTCATGCCGCGCCCGCAGGCCGATAAAGACCAAAAGCGCCAAAAGCGGCCAAACCCAAACCGGTGCACCTGTGATGAATTGTGTCATGTCGTCGATCCTTTTCTCAGAAATTGAAAGCTGGATACCCCATGCCAAACCTCCACAAACCGATCTAGCGCGGTTACGTGAAACGGCTGTTGCTTGCGCCACTGGCACGGTTTTCCATTCACGAAGCGTGAAATGCACAAGGCCAAACAGCAAAACGCCCCGTCTTTCGACGAGGCGTTTCGGTTTTCAGGCTGTTCTGTTTGGCAGAACGCTTAGTCGATCATGGGCAGCAATTTGTCCAAGGACTCTTTTGCATCGCCATAGAACATGCGTGTGTTGTCCTTAAAGAACAGCGGGTTTTCGATACCGGAGTAACCGGTGCCCTGCCCACGTTTGGAAACAAACACAGTCTTTGCCTTCCAGCATTCCAGAACAGGCATGCCTGCGATGGGGCTGTTTGGATCGTCTTGTGCCGCTGGGTTCACGATGTCGTTGGAGCCGATGACGATGGCAACATCCGTCTCAGGGAAATCATCGTTGATCTCGTCCATCTCCATCACGATGTCATAAGGCACTTTTGCTTCGGCCAGCAAAACGTTCATGTGACCTGGCAAACGACCCGCAACAGGGTGAATGGCGAAACGCACGTTCTTACCCTTGGCGCGCAGCTTGCGCACCAGTTCGGCCACGCCTGTTTGCGCTTGGGCAACTGCCATGCCGTAACCTGGAATGATGATAACGCTGTCTGCTTCATTCAGCGCGGTTGCAACACCGTCTGCATCAATGGCAACCTGCTCACCTTCAACGGCCATCTGTTCACCCGCTGGGCCACCAAAGCCACCCAAGATCACGGAAACAAAGGAACGGTTCATAGCCTTACACATAATGTAGGACAGGATCGCACCCGAAGAACCAACCAGCGCGCCAACAACGATCAACAGGTCGTTCCCAAGGGAGAAACCAATCGCTGCCGCAGCCCAGCCAGAATAGCTGTTCAGCATGGACACAACCACAGGCATATCCGCGCCGCCAATCCCCATGATCAGGTGATAGCCGATAAACAGCGCCGCCAGCATCATGATGAACAATGGGAAGAAGCCACCCGTGTTAAAGTACCAGATCAGCGTGATGACAGAAATAACTGCCGCTGCGATGTTCAGCATGTGACCACCTGGCAGCTTTTCCGCCGCCGAAGACACTTTGCCCGCCAGCTTGCCATAGGCAATCACGGAACCGGTAAAGGTTACCGCACCGATGAACACGCCCAAGAACAGCTCAACGCGCAGGATGTTAATCTCAACCGCTGATTTCTTGGCGATCAGAGCTGCGAAAGTCCCCAGCTCTTTTGTGCTGCCGCCACCTTCAACGATACCCGCCACACGGCCGATTTCGAAATGCGCGATCACGCCGACGAAAACTGCCGCCAGACCCACAAGGCTGTGCATCGCTGCAACCAGCTCTGGCATCTGGGTCATCTGAACTTTTGTCGCCAGCTGATAACCGATGGCACCGCCACCCGCGATCAGGATCAGCGATAGCAGCCAGAAACCAGCGCCTGGGCCAACCAATGTGGCCGCAACCGCCAACGCCATGCCGACAATCCCGTACCATACCGCACGTTTTGCGCTTTCTTGTCCCGAAAGACCGCCCAGCGACAGAATGATGAGAATAGCGGATACGACGTAAGCCGCTGTTGTGAAACCGAAATCCATTATTCAGCCCCCCTTAAGATTTCTGGAACATGGCAAGCATGCGCCGTGTCACGAGGAAGCCGCCAAAGATGTTGATCCCACACATGAAGACCGACAAAGCAGCAAGAATAACAACCAATCCAGAGCCGGACCCGATTTGCATCAGCGCCCCCAGAATGATGATCGAGGAAATCGCATTGGTGATCGCCATCAGCGGTGTGTGCAGGCTGTGCGCCACGCCCCAGATCACTTGGAAACCAATGAATACCGACAAAACAAACACGATAAAGTGCTGCATAAAGCTGGCAGGAGCCACCAGACCAACCAACAGCAGCAATGCGCCGCCAATGCCCAAAAGCATCACTTGGTTCTTGGTCTGCGCCTTAAACGCGGCCAGTTCTTCGGCACGTTTTTCTTCCGCTGTTAGCTCTTTTGGCGCTTCCTTTTTCGGAGCTGCCGCAATTGCTGCCACTTTTGGTGGAGGGGGCGGGAAGGTCACGGCTTCGCCGTAGGCGATGGTCGCACCACGGATCACATCGTCTTCCATGTCGTGATTGATTACACCGTCTTTTTCAGGGGTAAGATCCGACAGCAGGTGACGAATGTTTGTCGCATAGAGGGTCGACGCCTGCGCGCCCATGCGGCTTGGGAAATCGGTATAACCAATGATGGTCACGCCATTTTCCGTAACGATTTTTTCGTCCATAACGGTAAGCTTGCAGTTACCGCCCTTTTCAGCGGCAAGGTCCACAACAACCGAACCCGGCTTCATGGCTGCAACCATATCTTCGGTCCACAGCTCAGGTGCTTCGCGGTTCGGGATCAAGGCTGTGGTGATCACGATATCAACTTCTGGCGCCAGTTCACGGAACTTGGCCAGCTGCGCTTCGCGGAACTCGGGAGAGGAAACAGACGCATAACCGCCCGTTGCCGCGCCGTCTGTCTGCTCTTCTTCAAAGTCGAGATAGACAAATTCGGCGCCCATGGATTCGACCTGTTCGGCCACTTCGGGGCGCACGTCAAAGGCCAATGTAATCGCACCAAGGCTGGTGGATGTCCCGATCGCGGCCAAACCGGCAACGCCAGCACCTACAACCAGTACCTTGGCTGGCGGAACCTTACCCGCCGCCGTGATCTGACCAGTAAAGAAGCGGCCAAAGTTGTTGCCTGCCTCGATTACCGCGCGGTAACCCGCGATGTTTGCCATGGAGGACAAAGCATCCATTTTCTGAGCCCGTGAAATACGCGGGATCATTTCCATCGCGACTACGGTTGCGCCTTTTTTGGCCGCAGACTTCATCTTTGCTTCGTCCGCTACGGGGCTGAAGAAAGAGATCAACGTCTGTTCGGCGCGCAGGCGCTTCATTTCTGACGTGTCTGGAACACGTACTTTGGCGACAACATCGGCTGCCTTCCAAAGAGCGGCGGCTGTTTTCACAACTTCAACGCCTGCTGCCGTATAAGCCGCATCGTCAAAGCCCGAGGCCGCACCGGCGCCTGACTCAATCAGGCATTCATGCCCTAGTTTTTGTAATTGCAAAGCACTCTCGGGCGTCATAGCCACGCGGCGCTCGCCCTCGAATACCTCTTTAGGTGTCCCGATCTTCACTCAAAATCTCCCAAAATGCTTGTTTGGTGCCGAAACTGGCGTGTCGCAGATGATCCAATTGACCTACCCCGCAGATCACCGACAAACAAGCGCACAGCGGGGTTATTACGTAATGTATCGTGGGTTTTTTTGACGCAGCGCACGAATATGTGCCCCCGAGAAGCAGTATTGGGCGCAAAACATTATTTCACCTCGCCGCAATGCAGCGCAACAATGCTACCCACCCAACCAAAGGGAATCACCCCGTTTGGCCAGACAGTTTACCCATAGACTGATGAGAGAGCATTTATGCCCCGCTGCTAATTGGATTTAGCCTGCGCGCGCCACGGCTTCGGGGCGAATGCCAGCCGCCCATTCACGGGCCGCATTTCCGAATGCTTCGAACAAGGGGCGCGAGACCGGATCCTTGGCTGCCTCATATTCAGGATGCCATTGCACCGCGAGGGTAAAGCCAGCTGCACCCTCAACATAAATCGCCTCAGGGGTGCCGTCATCGGCGTAACCGTCGATGACAATTCTAGGGCCTGCTTCTTTGATGCCCTGCCCGTGCAACGTGTTGGTTCGCACAACTTCGGCGCCCATTACACGGTTGAAAACGCCGCCTTTGGTAAAGCGCACATCGTGCCGCAATTCGAATTTCTCTTCCAAGGTGCCATCAGGTGGCATCCGGTGGTTCATCCGCCCGGGCAAATCGCGAATTTCAGGGTAAAGCGTCCCCCCCATGGCGACATTCACCTCTTGAAACCCGCGGCAAATGCCGAATACCGGCTGCCCTGCTTCGACACAGGCTCTGGTCAGCTCCAGCACCAGCGCGTCGCGCAAGCGGTCAAACTCACCATGCGCCGAGGTTGCCTCTTCGCCGTATTCTTCGGGGTGAACATTTGGCCGCCCACCCGTTAACAGAAAGCCGTCACAGCTTGCCATCAGATCAGGAACAGACGCCAAAGAAGGGTCAGACGGGATCAGCAAAGGCAAGCACCCAGACACCTCGGCGATGGCCCGACTGTTCATCATACCGCCTGCATGAACGGGATATTGATCGTTCAAGACGTGGCTATTGCCCATAATTCCGATGACGGGACGACCCATAAATTCTGCTCCTCAGCTCAAAACAGCTCTGCAAAGGATAGCTTTGAACCGCAATGGCCTCAATAGCACAAACGTAACGCGCCTAAACGATAGGCGCGTTACGCCTAAAAATTCACAGCGTTTAGATTTCGCCGATCAGGTTTGCCGCCTCGATACCAGCCAAAGCAGCAACCGCGTCATTGTCCGAGGTGTCACCCGTCAGGCCCACCGCTCCAATAACCGCGCCTTTGGTCGAGCGCAGCAATACGCCACCCGGAACAGGGATCGTCTGCCCCCCGTAAACGCCGTTAACAGCGGCCATGAAATAGGGTTGCTGCTCTGCGCGCGCCATTTGGGCTGTGCCCGCCATGCCCAGCATCACCGCGCCGTATGCCTTGCCATGGGCAATTGCGAAACGCCCTGGCGCCGCACCATCCTGCCGTTCAAAGGCGATCACATGCCCGCCTGCATCCAACACCACGGCGGAAAGCGGTTTCAGCTCCATTTCCGCGCCTTTTTCAAATGCCTTACGGATGATGGTCCGCGCTTTTCTAAGGGATAGGTTCATTGTCTTGCCTCTCAACTATTTCGTATTACTCATTTCAGAACATCGGCCATCCCGTGATGCAACAGCCAAGTTATCGTTATCGCAAAGCGGCCTTTAGCTCTAAGCGGCGCGCGTGAAGGACGGGTTCGGTGTAACCGGATGGTTGGCGCGCGCCCTCTAACACCAGCTCGCAGGCTGCTTTGAAGGCGATACCGTCAAAATCCGGTGCCATATTGATATAGGTCGGATCACCCGCATTTTGGCGATCAACCACAACGGCCATCTTTTGCATCGATGCGATCACCTGTTCCTGCGTGATAACCCCGTGATGCAGCCAATTGGCTAACGCCTGCGCGGAAATTCGGCAGGTTGCGCGGTCTTCCATCAGGCCCACGTCGTGGATATCCGGCACCTTTGAGCACCCCACCCCCGCGTCGATCCAGCGCACGACATAGCCAAGGATCCCTTGGGCGTTATTATCAATCTCTTGGTTGATCTCCGCGTCACTCAGATTTCGGCCAAGCATGGTTGGAATGGTGAGCAAATCTTGCATTGTGCCGCGCGGGCCGCCCGAAGCGATCTCATCCTGACGGGCCAGAACGTCAACTTTGTGATAATGCATCGCGTGCAATGTGGCGGCTGTTGGTGAAGGCACCCAAGCACAGGTTGCGCCTGACTGGGGGTGTCCGATCTTGGCTTCCAGCATCTCTTGCATCCGGTCAGGCATCGCCCACATGCCTTTGCCGATCTGCGCACGCCCTTTTAACCCACAAGCAAGGCCGATATCGACATTGCGATCCTCATAGGAACCAATCCATGGGGCGGATTTCATCTCGCCCTTAGGCACCATTGGTCCCGCCTCCATCGAGGTGTGGATTTCATCGCCAGTACGATCCAAAAACCCTGTATTGATAAACGCCACACGCGATTTTGCTGCGCGGATACATTCGCCCAAGTTAACCGACGTGCGGCGCTCTTCGTCCATGATACCCAGTTTCACCGTGTTTTCGGGCAGGCCCAGCACCTGTTCGACATGCGCAAAGATTTCATTGGTAAAGGCCACTTCGGCAGGGCCATGCATCTTTGGCTTTACGATATAGACCGATCCGCGCAAGGAATTGCCGCCTGTGCGGGCCAGATCATGCAAGGCGATCAATGTGGTGATCATGGCATCCATCAGACCTTCGCCAACCTCCAGACCGTCACGGTCTAACACTGCTGGGTTGGTCATAAGGTGCCCAACATTGCGCACCAACATCAGCGAACGCCCCTTTAGCGAAAACGCACCGCCATCTGGCGCCGTATATTCGCGATCGGGGTTCATTTTGCGGGTGACCATCTGGCCGCCCTTTTCAAAGCTTTCGACCAGATCACCGCGCATCAGGCCCAGCCAATTGGAATAGGCCACAACCTTGTCTTCGGCATCCACCGCCGCGACGCTGTCTTCGCAATCCATAATGGTGCTCAGCGCAGATTCCAGCACCACATCAGAAACATGCGCTGGGTCCGATGTGCCAATCGGATGGCTGGCATCCACTTGAATTTCCACATGTATGCCGTTGTTCTTTAATAGGATCGCCTTGGGCGATGTTGCATCCCCGACAAAACCCACAAACTGCTTTGGGTCCGCCAAAGCAGGCACCAAGGCACCCGCCTGTATCGAATACCCTGACACATCCGTATGGCTTCCTTGCGCCAGTGGTGCGGCCTCATCCAGAAACGCCTTTGCCTTTGCCACAACACGCGCGCCGCGATCGGCGTCATAGCCGCCAGCGGCAGGTAGATCGCCCAGCGCATCGGTACCATAGAATGCATCATACAATGACCCCCACCGCGCATTGGCCGCGTTCAGCGCAAAACGCGCATTGGTAATCGGCACAACCAACTGAGGTCCCGGCGTTGCCGCGATTTCAGCATCCACATTCGCCGTATCAATCTCAAAGGGTGCACCCTCGGGCACCAGATACCCGATTTCTTTGAGGAAGTCGGCATAGGCCTTTGCATCATGGTCCTGCGCTTTACGATCCTTGTGCCACGCATCTATTTTCTGCTGAATTTCCGCCCGCACAGCCAGCAATTCGCGGTTCTTTGGCCCAAAATCATGGATAAGTTCGGAAAACCCGCTCCAAAACTGATCCGCTGAAACGTTCAAACCATCTAGGGCTTGGGTCTCGACAAAATCAGCCAGCTGAACATCAACCTTCAATCCACTGCGATCCACACGTTCCATAAAAAGCTCCTCTTCGCCAATTGCGCAAATTTCCGATAGGAAACATAATTTCCCCCACAACTACTGGCCGAACCGCCAGACCGCAAGGGAATTTGGTAATGTCCCCTTACCAATCCCGCAACGCCCTGCGTTAATGGCCAGAAACCCGCATCTTTTCCACCATAAGCTGTACAGAAACCACCAGCAGCTGTATCCTTTTTCGACACTGATTGTTCACAGCATATCCCGCCTGTGCGCTTGCAGCTTTGGGTTCTCGGCCATAACCTCTGCGCCAAAGAAACAGACCCAACGAAAGCGATAATATGAGCGACGCGGCACCCGAGACGATCTATCTTTCCGACTACACCGCCTTCCCTTGGACAGCCAAAAGCGTCGACCTTCACTTCACACTTGATCCCCATGCAACCCGCGTTCGCAGCTGCATTCGTTTTGAACCAAACCCCGCCTCGCCTAACGGTCCAGAGTCAGAGATGTTTCTGCATGGTGAAAAGCTAAAGCTGATCCATGCCAAGATTGACGGAGCGCCCGTTACCCCGACCCTCACCAATGAGGGCCTGACCATCGCAGTGCCCAGCGGGTCGTTTACGTGGGAAGCCGAAGTCGAGATCGACCCTGCGAATAACACCGCTCTCGAAGGGTTGTATATGTCGGGTGGCATGTATTGCACGCAATGCGAGGCCGAAGGCTTTCGCAAGATCACCTATTACCCCGACCGCCCAGACGTGATGAGCGTGTTTTCCGTAACCATAGACGGCCCCCACCCTGTGCTGTTGTCAAACGGCAACCCCGTTGTCACATCCGACAATCACGCCCAGTGGCATGACCCGTGGCCAAAGCCTGCCTATCTGTTTGCGCTGGTCGCGGGCGATCTTATCGCCCACTCGGGTCAGTTCACCACCCGTTCGGGCCGTGATGTGACATTGAACCTCTATGTTCGCCCCGGTGATGAGGGTAAATGCGCCTTTGGGATGCAGGCGCTAAAGGATTCCATGAAATGGGATGAAGATGTCTATGGGCGGGAATACGATCTGGACCTGTTTAACATTGTCGCTGTTGATGATTTCAACATGGGCGCGATGGAGAACAAAGGCCTGAACATCTTTAACTCTTCGGCCGTGCTGGCCTCGCAAGAAACCTCAACCGATCTGAACTTTGAGCGGATCGAGGCGATCATCGCGCATGAGTATTTCCACAACTGGACGGGCAACCGCATCACCTGCCGCGATTGGTTCCAGCTGTGCCTCAAGGAAGGGCTGACCGTTTTTCGCGACAGCCAGTTTACCGCCGATATGCGCAGCGAACCTGTCAAACGGATCGGGGATGTGATCGACCTGCGCGGCCGCCAATTCGCCGAAGACCAAGGCCCCCTAGCGCACCCCGTGCGCCCCGAGAGCTTTCAAGAGATCAACAACTTTTACACCGCAACGATCTATGAAAAAGGTGCCGAGGTTATTCGGATGCTCAAGACATTGGTCGGCGATCAAGCCTATCGTGAGGCGCTGGACCTCTACTTTGAACGCCACGATGGCGACGCAGCCACAATCGAGGATTGGTTGCAGGTGTTCGAGGATACGACAGGCCGTGATCTCAGCCAGTTCAAGCGCTGGTATTCTCAGGCGGGAACCCCGCGCGTCGCAGTGAACGAGGCATGGGCAGATGGCACGCTCACCTTGACCTTCACGCAGACGCTAGCGCCATCGGCAACCACAGCCGATCCACAGCCGCAGGTGATCCCGCTGGCCGTTGGGTTGATCGGCAAGGACGGTCGCGAGGTTGCCTCGACCCAAGTGCTGGAAATGACCCAAGCATCCCAAAGCTTTGCTTTTGAGGGGCTAACCGAGGCACCGGTTGCCTCGATCTTGCGCGGATTCTCAGCGCCTGTTGTGCTGGACCACCCGCTCAGCGATGCGCAGCGCGCGCATTTGCTGGCCCATGACACCGATCCGTTCAACCGCTGGGAGGCGGGGCGCAATTTGGCTCAGGCCTCCCTGCTGGACATGATCCGAACGGGGGTAAAGCCGAACGCAGCTTACCTTGCAGGCCTCAAAACCGTTGTCACCGACGCCACATTGGACCCAGCCTATCGCGCGTTGATGATGGGCCTGCCCAGCCACAGTGATTTGGCAACAGCCCTGCATGACGCGGGGGATATCCCCGACCCTGAGGCGATCCATACCGCAGTAGAAACCATGCGGACAGCACAAGCCACAGATCTGGCGGAACACCTTGAAGAGCTTTATGCCGCCCATCAAGTGAGCGAAGCCTACCAACCCGATGCGGCGCAATCGGGCGCTCGGGCGCTCGCAAACGCCGCGCTTTCATTGCTGTCGCGCAATGATGGCGGCGCGCTAGCGCAACAGCAATACGCCAGCGCCGACAACATGACCCAGCAGCTGAGCGCATTGGGCGCCGCAATTCGGGCGGGTGTCGGGGCGCCCATGTTAGAGCAATTCCAACAGCAATGGCGCGACGACCGTCTGGTGATGGACAAATGGTTCGCGCTTCAGGTTGTGCAGGCCAAACCCGAAGACGCAGCCGCCACAGCCAAAGCGCTCACCGAGCACGCGGATTTCAACTGGAAAAACCCCAACCGCTTTCGCGCGGTCTTTGGCTCTTTGGCGATGCATCACGCGGGCTTTCACCATGGCTCGGGGGATGGGTACAGGTTGTTGGCGGATTGGTTGATCAAACTGGATCCGGTTAATCCGCAAACAACGGCGCGTATGTGTTCAGCATTCCAGACATGGAAACGCTATGACCCTGCGCGCCAGTCCCTGATCCTTGAACAAGTTAACCAAATATTAACAAAACCTGACCTAAGCCGTGACACCACTGAGATGCTGACCCGTATCGCTGAAGCATAACGGCCAAAACAGGACCCGAAAGAGTAACGAGGACCCCCTATGATTTATATCTTAGTCATCTGTGGCGCGTTGGGCGCGGCCTATTTCCTCTTTCGGCATTTTCAGCGCGGGGCATATGTTATTGGTTCCTACATGGAGGCACCGGCCGAGGTGCGCGCCGCCGCAAAACGTGTTGGCTTCAAGGCTCAGCCAAATGTGCATTCAATCACGAGCCTTCACAGCCCCGAACTCTGCGTCGCTGCGATGGCTTTTGCATTTGCGCAAATGGACGACAATCAAGAACCGTGTGAGGAAACGCTGGCCAAGGCCGTGTCAAAACATCTGCAGGTTGACCCCCTCCAGATTGACGATTTTTGCACCTTGGCGCCTTGGTTGGTGGATCAGGGGGGCGGGCCTACTCCCGCCTTTGATCGCCTGACCAAAAGGTTAAAACAATTGGACCATGGCCCGTATTTTGGCAAAATGATGAATGTTCTTGGCGATATGACAGCCGCAGGAACCAAGGGCATGCCCAGCGCGCGCCAAGCCGATGCCATGGGCGCGCTCGCCCGCATTTTCCGCACTGCATGACCCTCCCCTATACCTACCAGACACAGGGACGCCGCCCTTTGACGGCTGTGATCTTGGTATTGATCTGGGTCGCGCTTTTTGCCGCTTATTTCTTGCTGGATGCGTCAGCCGTTGTATTGGCTATTTTAGGCGCGTTTACCTTGCCCGCCGCGTTTGAGCTGGCTGCAAACCCGACCGCGACATTTTCGTTGGACGATAACACGATCCGTTGGGAAACGGGGCGCCAAGAGGCAAGCATCGCCTTGTCAGAGGTTGATCATCTGCGCTTTGATACCCGCCTAGACATGTCCGTCCGTTTGACGGTAGTGCGTCCCTCGGGTGTGAAAATCCGCGTTCCTGTGCAGGCCACACCGCCCCATGCCATTCTTGAACCCCTTGCAAAAGACGCAGGGGTGCAGACGCAAAGGCATCATTTTTCGCTATTGGGTTAAGGGCGCGATTTGGGGCGCGTGCTATTGCGCAACCTGCAATAGTTCTGGCGTTTGAGCCAGCCAGCCATATCCTGACGTTTCGCGCTGCTGCGCATGGGCCCCCAATCCGCCGATACGCCGCGCCATTTTTTGTCACGCCCATGGATGACGCCGTCACGTTTCACCGTAAAGGCCATGATCCGCACAGCGCAGCTTAGGTTTGCAGCTCCGTTTTTCAACGCCTCTCCAGTGCCCACGTTACACTTATACCCTCGCGCAGTTGCGGGCAGGATCTGAAGCAACCCATACCAGCGCCCGCCGCCGCCAACCGCCCACGGTTTATAAGTGCTTTCATGTTTGGCAAGTGCAGACATATAGCCAACCCAAAAGGCGCGGCGCTGGTCATCATCATTATCGCTATATGCCGGACACCAGTTGGCAATGTCACGCGGCACCATTTCAACCAAAGGGCTCCCGTGTGATTTCAGCGCCGATATAGCCGCCCGCGTCCACAGCGAATGCCCCTGCATATGCTGCCAACGCGTTTTGGGAATATGAGGTGATCTGGCAGGTGGGCGAATATCAAACGAGACCGTGTTCACATGCTGTGTCTCTACCGCTGCAGGGACAGCCTCCTTTTCGGCACCAATGCCCCCTTGCGCGCCAGCGTCACCTTCTGCCGCATTGCCAGTTTCCGCCTGTTCCTGCGGCTGGCTTTCTGGCGGGATCGCAACATCTGAAACAGAGGATCGAACCAACGCCCCCGAAGGTGGCCGTATTTGTGGTTGCTCGTTGGCGAATGCCTCTTGCCCCCCGAAAGCCAACATTAAAGACACCCCAAAGCCCCAGACAGGAGCTATTGGCCACAAACCATCAAACCGGATTTTTTCAAACTTTAAACTCATGGCGCATAGTATGGTCGTTGAAAATCACCGCTGACAAGTATTTTGCCCGCGGCCCAGTGCCAATTGTTCCCCGATAAGCAACATTGCACCAGCGCTGCGCCGAATCCACCAAGCTCGCGAAACAAATGCCCTGTGAATTTCGCCACTTAAACGTTCCAGCGCCACTTTCACGCCCAAATGATCGGCCAAATTCAATAGCACGACGAATTAAAATTTCGACATTGGACGGTACTATGACGCAATTGGCATCCTTTTTCCGCAAGATTTCGGGCCTTGAACAAAGGTCAAAATCGCTGGAATCGCGCTATGCTAAAACGGCTTTGCAAGACCGCCCCGCTGAGAGGGGCGCAAAATCACGCGCGCCCTCGCCCCTGCGCAAACGCCAGCCAACCAAACGCCCCGACCCTCTCCCCATTCCTGAAGAACCCTTGTTTAAAGAGGTTACCCCGAGCGAGAAACCAAACGCTGCAAAGAACGATTTCGTCGCAAACATCGCAGCCAAGCTGAGCATCCCCTGCCCCGATCCGACAGGCGAAGAGCGCATTCGCGATGAACACCAGAACAAAGCTTTGAAATTGGTGCGCCAAGAAGACTGGGCAAAACTATCAAAGTTAATTGCTGCCGCCGATGCAGAAAACGCAATGACACCAGGGGGCATGAATGTGGCCGAGCTGCTTTCCTTTGGGGCGCGCGCTGATGTTGTTCTGGCAGTTGAGCACGCATTGCTCGACCGCACCCCCGAACAAGATGCGCCATTGATGATGGGCATCGAAGCCTTGGAGTTTGTTTTAGCCGAACATGCACATGACTATGTTATCGGATGCATTGTGGCGCAGGCGCATATGGATATGGCTTGGGCGTGGCGCGGTATTGGATGGGATGTGGAAATTGCGCCCCGCAATCGCGAAGCCTTTGAAGCGCATTTCGCTCGGGCGCGCGAGATTGTCCAATCCTTTAAAGGGAAACCTGAAACCTCCGCTCTCTTGGCAAGCACCTCTTGTGCGTTGCAACGGGGTGCCGATTGCACCAGCAAAACCGTTGCAGACCGCTATGAAGCCCTGATTGACCTGAACCCCGAAAACACCAGCCCGTTGCGCGCCCTCGGGACACATATGTTGCCCCGTTGGTATGGTTCATATGACGCGCTAGAGCTGGAAGCCCGCCGCACTGCTGCGCGCACTCAGCAGACGTGGGGCGCTGGCGGGTACACGTGGGTTATGTTTGATGCGATCAGCGTCGATGACGAAGCCTGCGCCCGTCTGGATTTGCCCTTCTTTATCGAAGGCCTGCGCGACATTGTTAATCATCGCCCCGAACCCCACACCGTTAACTTGCTGGCGGCATATTGCGCCAACACAATAGGCCAAGCGTTTTCAGGCAATGATGCAGCAGACGCCAACCGCGCCCTGATTGCGGAATGTGCTGACTGGATCGTGCGTGAACACCTCACCGAACTTCACCCGATGATCTGGGCCCATGCCGCCCAAGGGTTTGCCAATAACCTGCGCGTCGCCTCTGCCTCTCGGTTTGCGGCCGCTGGCCAAGAGGATGCTTTGCGCATCATTGCAGGGCTGTTCAAACGCGAAATCGCCGCAGGCCAGCGCATTGTCTTTACGGACCAAGGCCCGACATCGGTTGCCACCTAACCGTCAAATCACGCCTCAGGAAACAAATACGCGCAAAGAGTAGCCAAACAAAGCGTGCTGGCTCAAACTTGGCTCGACTAATCCGCCCCATTGGCTTTCGCCCTCTTGCTCCCCTCAACGCCCCCCGCTAAACCCGTCACAACAACCAGCGAAAGGCGTTTCCATGCTAGACCTCACCTATGACACCCCAAAAGTCCGCACCATCGCAGGTGCCAAACAGGATTGGGAGCTGGTGATCGGCATGGAAGTCCATGCGCAGGTTTCTTCAAACGCAAAACTGTTTTCTGCCGCCTCGACCAAATTTGGCGCCGAGCCAAACAGCAATGTCGCCTTTGTTGACGCGGCCATGCCCGGCATGCTGCCCACGATCAACGAATATTGTGTAGAACAAGCGGTGCGCACGGGCCTTGGCCTGAAGGCCGAGATCAACCTGTGGTCTGCCTTTGACCGCAAAAACTATTTCTACCCTGACTTGCCGCAGGGCTATCAGATTTCCCAGCTGTACCACCCCATCGTGGGCGAAGGCGAAGTGCTGGTTGAAATGGGTGATGGCACGGCCCGTTTGGTCGGCGTTGAGCGCATCCACCTAGAGCAGGACGCAGGCAAATCGATCCATGATATGGATCCGAACATGTCCTTTGTGGATTTGAACCGCACAGGCGTCGCCCTGATGGAAATCGTGTCACGCCCTGACATTCGCGGCCCAGAAGAGGCAGCCGCCTATCTGGCCAAACTGCGCCAGATCCTGCGCTATTTGGGTACCTGTAACGGTGATATGCAATCAGGCGCGATGCGCGCGGACGTGAACGTGTCGATCTGTGCTCCAGGTCAGTACGAAAAGTACAAGGCCACAGGTGATTTCGGCCACCTTGGCACGCGCTGCGAAATCAAAAACATGAACTCCATGCGCTTTATCCAGCAGGCCATCGACGTAGAGGCCAAGCGCCAGATCGCGATTGTCGAAGCAGGCGGAGAAGTCACCCAAGAGACACGCCTGTTTGACCCAGACAAACAGGAAACCCGCTCGATGCGCTCCAAGGAAGAAGCGCATGATTACCGCTACTTCCCCGACCCCGATCTGCTGCCATTGGAGATCGAACAAGCATGGGTTGACCAGATCGCGGCAACCTTGCCCGAGCTACCAGACGCCAAGAAAGCCCGTTTTATCAACGACTTTGGTCTGTCTGACTATGATGCATCGGTTCTGACTGCCGATCTGGATAGCTCGTCCTACTTTGAGGAAACCGCCAAAGGCCGCGATGGCAAGATGACCGCAAACTGGGTCATCAACGAATTGTTTGGCCGCCTGAAAAAGGACGAAAAAGACATCTCGGAAAGCCCCGTCACCCCTGCTCTGCTGGGTGGGATCATTGACCTGATCGCCTCTGACGCAATTTCGGGCAAGATCGCCAAAGACGTCTTTGAAATCACCTATACAACGGGCCGCGACCCTGCGGAAATCGTTGAGACCGAAGGCCTCAAGCAGGTTACCGACACTGGCGCAATCGAGGCCGCTGTGGATGAAATCATCGCCGCGAACCCCGATCAGGTCGCCAAAGCCCGCGAGAACCCGAAACTCGCCGGTTGGTTTGTGGGTCAGGTGATGAAAGCCACAGGCGGCAAGGCCAATCCAAAGGCCGTGAACCAATTGGTCGCAGCCAAGCTGAAAGGCTAAGCAGCGATAAGGGCTTGGGGGTGATCGCCCCCAAGCCCCACCTTGCGCCCCCGCGTAAGCGAAATACGATCTCGCCTGCTTGAACGGCCTGTGATAAACCCTCTGAATGACAGATGTTTTTCGCACTTCCCCGCTCACCGTTTTGCCCGAATGGATCGATTATAACGGCCACCTGAACATGGCGTATTACTCGGTCTTAATGGATAAAAGCGCGGATCAAACTTATCCTTTGATCGGCTTTGGCCCTGATTACCGCGAGCGGACCGGTTGCACGACCTATGTGGCGGAATTTCATATCTGCTATGTGCGCGAGTTACATGAGGGCGACAAAGTCACCTCAACTGTGCGGCTGATCGATTTTGATGAAAAGCGGTTCCACATCTTTCAAGAGCTTTGGCACGAAGACGGCTGGCTGGCTGCGACGGGCGAGGCACTGACCCTGCATGTTGACCAATCTGGCGATAGACCCCGCGTTGCTCCGATGCCCGACGACATCTTGGCCAATCTTGCGAAAATGAAAGACGCCCAAAAAAGCAGCCCCCTGCCCGACCGCGTGGGCCGTAAAATCGCGATTGCACAAAAATAGATCACCTAGCGCCCTGTCGCGCAGGGGGCGGTTTCACAACGCCGCCCTGCGACAAATCGAATGAGAGAGGAGCAGACCTTCTGTTCCCTTTCACTTTCCCCTAAGTTAGAACAGCGCAAACCACGCGAAAGCCCTGCCCATGATCCGCTATGAATACAAAGTTGTTCCTGCCCCGACAAAGGGCATCAAAGGCAAAGGCGTGCGTGGCGCGGAAGCCAAATTTTCCTTTGCCCTTCAGGAACTTATGAACGGGATGTCTGGTTATGGCTGGGAATACCAGCGATCAGAAACCCTGCCGTCTGTTGAGCGATCAGGCATCGCAGGCACAACAACCGAGTGGCGCAATGTGCTGGTCTTTCGCCGCCCCCGTTCTGGCGATGCCGCTGAATTCCAACCCGAGCTGCTTCCCGCGCCGTCAATGCCCACACAAGAGGCAGACGAAGCCTTTGAAATGGCCAATGAACAACAGGCCGCAGGCGCGCTGCCATTAGCGGACAACGGGGTGGAAGACACTGAATTTGACGCCAATATCGGCGCATCTCTTAGCATTCTGGCCCGCGCCAGAAATGTTTCATCTGAAACCACGGGTGAGGATGACGCGGACGGGCCGATGGACGATGAAGAAGCCCCTAAGGATTGATATCCAAAGCTAAGGCGTGGATACGACTGATTAAATCAGCCCCAAGGGCGCTATGAACAGCGCGATGTTTAGCCAAACGGCTTAGGCCCGCGAAATCTGGCGCGCGAATAGACACATCAAAATGGGTCTCGCCCCCTTCGCGAAAGCCCGCATGCCCACGGTGTGCTTCGCTCACATCTTCCACGGTTAGGCGCTCAATCGCAAAGGCCGTTTCCAATGCTTTTTCGATTTCTTCTTTGATGGCCATAAACCCTCCTATGAAGGCGATTTTTTTCGCTTCGCCCCCTTCCCTCTGACAGCCACACGTTTAGAGTGACGGGCCTGAGTCGGAAAGGTGCACCCATGAAAAAAGACGATCCCTTTGGTTTTGATATGTCTGTTTCATCCGCGAAAAAGAAGAATCCGCGCGGACGCAGAGGCATGTCAGGCGCGTCGGAAACATCCCGACGCATCTGTGATCACGAAGGTTGCGAAGAGGCCGGCAAATACCGCGCACCCAAGGCGCCTGACGTGTTGGACGATTACTATTGGTTCTGCCAGCAACACGTTCGTGAATATAACACAAAATGGAATTTCTTCCACGGCACAACCGAGGCCGAAATGAACGCTCAATTGTCCGAAGACAAAGTCTGGGACCGCCCCACCAAACCGATGGGCGATCCAGAAGCCCGTGCGTGGGCGCGTTTGGGCATTGAAGACCCCCATCAGGTACTGGGCGCAAACGCGACCCAAAACCCAGGCAAAGGCCCACAAGCAGGCCGCCGCCTGCCCCCCACAGAAAAACGGGCGCTGGAGGTTCTGGAAGCCAAGGACAACATGACAAAGCCAGAGATCCGCAAGATCTACAAATCTTTGATCAAAGTCCTACACCCAGATATGAACGGTGGCGATCGCAGCCAAGAGGAGCAGCTTCAGCTGGTTGTCTGGGCTTGGGATCAGTTGAAAACCAGCCGTAATTTCAAAGACTAACAAACCACATCAAAATGTTATTGGGCGGCCCTTCGGGTCGCCCATTTCGCTCTTGGCGTTTGCAGCGAATGCCATGCCGCATACTCATGCGAGAACGGACCAAGAAATTTGAACCCGCAAAATCATGCGCCCAGCTGGTCCTTAGCCATTCATCCCCCAGAACATCCCAGCCTCAAGGCACCATCAATTCCTGCAAAGCTGTCGCCGCTGCAAAACGATCCTGAATTTACGTTGCGGCAGAAACATCGCCTTGGCTTGGGAATGCGAAGTTTCCCCTTCGCTTTCTTTGTTAGAAGAATACAATTTCACATTGAACACCCCAGAAAACACCAAATCCACGATCTGGAGTCATAAACAGGTGCAATTTAGGCCTTTCCCTTGCTCGTCTCAACGATATGTTGCACCTCAAACCACATGGCCCAGTTCTCGGGCTGATATATTTAGGATGAATGAGCATGGCTGACGGCGGACTGGACCTCAACGCAACCCCGACCAAAGATATCTCGGTACGTGAGGTATTCGGCATCGACACAGACATGACTGTGAAAGGCTTTGAGCAGCGCACCGACCGTGTGCCCGAGCTGGACAGCACGTATAAGTTTGATGCGGATACAACGCTGGCGATTCTTGCCGGTTTCTCGCACAACCGTCGCGTGATGGTTCAAGGTTACCACGGCACGGGTAAATCCACCCACATCGAACAGGTGGCAAGCCGCCTGAACTGGCCAACCGTGCGCGTGAACCTTGATAGCCACATCAGCCGGATCGACCTGATCGGGAAAGACGCGATCAAATTGGTGGATGGCAAGCAGGTTACCGATTTTCAGGAAGGCATCCTGCCTTGGGCTTTGCGCACCCCGACTGCAATTGTTTTCGATGAATATGACGCTGGCCGCGCCGACGTTATGTTTGTGATCCAGCGTGTGCTGGAAGTAGACGGCAAGCTAACCTTGCTGGACCAGAACAAAGTAATCACCCCGCACCCGTATTTCCGCATCTTTGCGACAGCCAACACCGTTGGTTTGGGTGACACCACGGGCCTGTACCACGGCACCCAGCAGATCAACCAAGGCCAGATGGACCGCTGGTCGCTTGTCTCGACGCTGAACTACCTCAGCATTGATGCCGAAGCGGCGATTGTTCTGGCCAAGAACCCGCAATTCAACACCGCTGAAGGGCGCAAAACCATCAAGCAGATGGTCACGGTCGCCGACCTGACGCGCACCGCCTTCATGAACGGTGATCTGTCCACGGTGATGTCACCCCGTACGGTCATTGCATGGGCGCAAAACGCGCAAATCTTTGCCAATGTTGGCTATGCCTTCCGCCTGAGCTTTCTCAACAAATGTGACGAGTTAGAGCGCCAGACAGTTGCCGAATTCTACCAGCGCCTGTTTGACGAAGAGCTACCCGAATCCGCTGCAAGCGTGAGCTTGGGTTAAAGCAGGCCCAAGGGGGCAGTATGCACTTAGGTTTAATCGGCGGGATCGGTCCGGCCTCTACCGTGGTTTACTATCAAAAGCTGACCGCAGCGATGCGGGCAGCTGGCAAGCCGCTGGAACTGACCATTGTGAACGCTGATGCCAATGTGCTGGTGAAAAACAACCTTGCGGACGACCGCGCCGCTCAGGCGCAGGTCTATGCGGGGTTGATCGACCGGCTTAAGGCAGCTGGCGCTGATTTCGCGGCCATTACCTCTTTGGGCGGGCATTTTTGCATCCATGAAACGGTGCCACTCTCTGCCCTGCCTTTGGTCAGTGGCGTCACACCTTTGGATGCATATTTTGCGGCAAATCGCATCGCCACTGTGGGGTTATTAGGCACAGCGGTTGTGATGCGCACCCAGCTATACGGCCAGCTCGCGCAGACTTGCGCCATTGCCCCCAAGGACATCGACGCCGTCGGCCAAAACTATTTGGACATGGCGCTCAGCGGTGCATGCACTGACGATCAGCGCACAGCGTTTTTCGCGCAAGGGAAAGAACTGATCCAAGGCGGCGCCGACGCTGTTGTTCTTGCTGGAACCGATCTGAACCTTGCCTTTGACGGACGCGAGGTTGGCTACCCCGTGATTGATGCGCTAGACATACATATCGACCTGCTGGTCAGGCTGTGCACAGGCCAAGCCGACCTGAAAGATCACGCGATGGGGAAAACGACATGAACAAACCAACCGACAACCCCGCAGAGGCCTTTAAAAAAGCGCTCGCCGAAGCCTCCAAGGTGATGGCCAACGATCCCGAGCTGACGGTCAGCTATTCGGTTGATCCCTCAGGGTTGAGCGGTGATGCGATGCGCCTGCCTCAGGTGACCCGCCGCATGACCCGCGAAGAGGTTCTGCTGGCGCGTGGGACGGCCGATGCATTGGCCCTGAACCGTCGCTATCACAACGGCCAGACCCATGCCCGCTATCAGCCACAGGGCGAAATGGCCCGTGATCTGTATGAGGCGATGGAAACCGCCCGCTGCGAAGCCGTAGGCGCGCGTGATATGCCGGGCACCGCAGGAAACATCGACGCAAAAATCAAAAATGAAGCCCTGCGCAAAGGCTATGATCAGGCCAAAACCGCCTCGGATGTGCCATTGGCGGTGGCGGCTGGCTATCTGGTGCGTCACCTTGCGACAGGCCGTGAAATGCCAGCTGGCGCGCAAAACGTGATGGAACTGTGGCGCGGCTATATCGAAGACAGCTGCGGCGGCACGCTCGACGATCTGGAAAACGCTCTGGAAGATCAGGCGGCCTTTGCCAAATTCTCCCGACAGGTCATCACCGACCTTGGCTATGCCGATCAATTGGGCGACGACCCTGACGGCCAAGACGACGATCAGGAAGATGACGCCGAAGAAGGCACCGAAGAGCAGGACGATCCCGATAGCACTGGCAGCGACGACCAAGAGCAAGAAGACGCTGACGCCTCCCCCGAACAAAGCCAAGAAGAGCAGCAGGATTCTTCTCAGGCTCAGGTTTCCATGGATGAAATGGCGGATCAGGAATTGGGCGATGAGGCCGAGATGCCAGAGGGCGAAGCCCCGATGGAGCCCCCCGCCCCTCAGCCGATCTCGGACGCGGATCCGAACTATACCGTCTATATGACCGATCATGACGAAACCGTCGGCGCCGAAGACCTCGCCGAACCTGCCGAGCTGGAGCGCCTGCGCGCCTACCTTGACCAACAGCTAGAGCCGCTGAAAGGCGCAGTGAGCCGTCTGGCGAACAAATTGCAGCGCCGCCTACAGGCCCAGCAGAACCGCTCGTGGGAGTTCGATCTGGAGGAAGGCACGCTGGATGCTGGCCGTCTGGCGCGTATCGTTGCCAACCCGACAACGCCGCTCAGCTTTAAGGTCGAAAAAGATACGGAATTCCGCGACACCGTGGTGACCCTGTTGATCGATAACTCTGGCTCGATGCGGGGGCGCCCGATCTCCATCGCGGCGATCTGCGCCGATGTTCTGGCGCGTACGCTGGAACGCTGCAACGTCAAGGTCGAGATCTTGGGCTTTACCACCCGCGCATGGAAAGGTGGCCAAGCCCGCGAGGCATGGTTGAACGATGGTCGCCCTGCTGGCCCTGGCCGTTTGAACGATCTACGCCACATCATCTATAAATCCGCCGACGCCCCATGGCGCCGGACGCGGCCAAATCTGGGCCTGATGATGAAGGAAGGCTTGCTGAAGGAAAACATCGACGGCGAGGCGCTGGAATGGGCCCACCGCCGGATGATCGCGCGCAATGAATCGCGCAAGATTCTGATGGTGATTTCAGATGGTGCGCCTGTTGATGACAGCACCTTGTCGGTGAACCCTGCTAATTTCTTGGAAAAGCACCTGCGTGACGTGATCGCGATGGTAGAAAAGAAAAAAGCGGTCGAGCTGCTGGCGATTGGTATCGGCCACGATGTGACGCGTTACTATGACCGCGCTGTCACCATCACCGATGTTGAACAACTGGCTGGCGCGATGACCGAACAGCTTGCCTCGTTGTTTGACAGTGATCCGCGTAAACGTGCCCGTGTTCTGGGTATGAAACGCGCAGGCTAAGGGCTGCAAGCCGCTATAAATAAACAGAAAAGGGAATGTGATGTATCAAACTTTTGAGGTCACCGCCCGACCCGAGCAAGGTCCACCACGGTTGGAGGCCTTGCGCGCATTGTTTTCAGCTGAACAGCTCAACGGCTTTATCATTCCTCGCGCGGATGCCCATCAGGGTGAGTATGTCTCGGATCGTGATGCGCGTCTGGCATGGCTGACAGGGTTCACCGGATCAGCGGGTTTTTGTGTTGCCTTGGAAGAGATCGCAGGCGTGTTCATCGACGGGCGCTACCGCACGCAGGTTAAATCGCAAGTCGCCGATGTTTACACCCCCGTTCCATGGCCCGAAACCTCTATGGCCGCGTGGCTGCGCGAACAGCTTCCCAATGGGGGGCGTGTTGGGTTTGATCCTTGGCTGCACACAGTTGACCAGATCAAACAGGCCCAAGAGACCCTAGCCGATAGCGGTATCGAGCTGGTCCAATGCCGCAATCTGGTGGATGCGATCTGGCACGACCAACCTGCCCCGCCGATGGAGCCTGCAAAAATTCACCCCCTAGAATTTGCTGGGGAATCGCATAGCGACAAACGCAGCCGCCTTGCAAAAACCTTGGTCGATGCAGGGGAAGCCGCAGCTATCATCACCCTGCCCGACAGCATCTGCTGGCTGCTTAATATTCGCGGCGCGGATATTGAACGAAACCCCGTTGTGCATGGCTTTGCCGTTTTGCACGCTGATGGTTCGGTTGATCTGTTTTCAGAGCCTTCGAAATACAAAGGCCTACAAGACCACTTGGGCAGCGATGTGCGTCTACACGCGCCAGACAGGTTTCTGGCGACCCTTAGTGAGCTGACAGGCCCCGTACGCCTAGATACGTCAACCGCCCCACAAATCGTAGCCGATGCCTTGGGGGATGCGATGGTTCGTGGTGCGGAACCCTGTGCGCTGCCAAAGGCGTGCAAAAACGAGGCCGAGATCGAAGGCGCTGCTCAGGCGCATTTGCGCGATGGTGCCGCCATGGTCGAGATGCTGTGTTGGTTGGATGAGCAGCCCCCTGCCTCCATCACCGAAACGCAGGTGGTGAGCCAGCTAGAAACCCTGCGCCGCCGTGATAATGGCCTGCAAGATATCAGCTTTGAGACCATCGCAGGTACAGGACCAAACGGCGCGATCATGCATTACCGCGTGACCGAAGAAACCGACACAACCCTAGAGGACGGGCACCTGATCGTTCTGGATAGCGGCGGGCAATATCTGGACGGCACAACCGATATCACCCGCACCATTGCCATTGGCACGCCCCCGCAAGAAGCGCGCGAGGCCTTTACCCGCGTTCTGGCTGGCATGATCGCGATGAGCCGCCTGCGCTGGCCCAAGGGGCTGGCTGGCGCGCATATCGAGGCGATAGGCCGGATGCCTCTGTGGTTGGCGGGGCAAGATTTTGATCATGGGCTTGGACATGGCGTGGGCGCATACCTTAGTGTCCATGAAGGGCCCCAGCGCCTTAGCCGCGTCAGCCAAGTCCCGCTGGAACAGGGAATGATTCTCAGTAATGAGCCCGGATATTACCGCGAAGGCGCTTTTGGCATCCGGATCGAGAACCTCTTGGTGGTGCAAAACGCCGCACCCCTAGCGGGTGGAGATGCCCACCGCGAGATGCTGGATTGGCGCACGTTAGCCTTTGCTCCTATTGATAGACGCTTGATAATTCCCGAAATGCTGGACCCCGCCGCGCGGGAATGGCTCAATGAATATCACGCTCAGGTTGCAAACAAAATCGGCCCACGGGTTTCCGCCAAAGCCAAAGAATGGTTAAGTGCCGCCACGGCCCCGATCTAAGCGATCCGAGGTGCCGTTGTTGCACAATCTCGGGGGGAAGATATGGTTAGTCACATTACAATTCGCAAAGCAGAGGGAACTTGGACAGTACGGGCCGGCGGCGCGGTACTGGGCGAAAGCACCAATGCATTGGAATTGATCGAGGGTGACTACCCGCCTGTAATCTATTTCCCGCGCGAAGATATCGCGATGGCCTTTCTGGATGCCAGCGACAAGACCTCACATTGCCCGCACAAGGGTGATGCAAACTATTTCAGCGTGGTCACCAAAAGCCGGACGTTGGAAAATGTAGTCTGGTCCTATGAGGACCCAAAAGAAGATGTTGCACGGATCAAGAACCATCTCGCCTTTTACAATGTAGGCGAAGTGGCCGTCGAAAAAATCTGACCTCTAGGAATGCTCTTCTGCGGCAGTGGCCGCCAAAGCGCGATTATAGGCGCGCAGAGCATCCACATGAAACAGCGCCCCCAATAGCTCGGGGGGGGCTGCCTCGGTCGAAAGCGTCACGACAGGCAAAAACGGCAAGCCGGATTTTTCAAACATCGGCATCGCGGCCTCTAGGGTTGCGGCACTATCGATATAGTTTCCCTCGCCTATCAGCTCCCAACAGCGGTCATTGTCAGCGGCTCTGGGATCATCAATGGGGCGCATCGTTTTGGCAGCCGTGAACATCGCCAGCAGATAGGCCTGCGGTCCAGCCGCCAGATGCACACCCCGCCTTTCGATTTGAGACAGGAAAAAGCTGCGGTCGACAATGTTTGAGGCAAGAGCCGTAGACAGGCTCACCGCGACCATAACGGCAAGGCCAGTTTGCCAGTCCCCTGTGAGTTCAAACACGATGAGCGTGGTCGAAATTGGCGCCCCAAGAACAGCAGCAGCCACCGCCCCCATCCCCGCCAAAGCATAGAGTGACGAAGAACCCGACACATCGGGAAAAAAGCCCGTTGCGATAAAGCCAAAGGACAGGCCAACCAGCGCGCCGATCATCAGGGAAGGTGAAAACACACCGCCCCCCATCCGTCCCCCCAGCGTGATCGCAACAGCAAGAACCTTTAGCACCGCAAACACGGTGGCTTCGTGCAATGCCAGCTCTCCGGTCAAGGCAAGCGAGGTGGTTTCATAGCCAACACCGATAATATGCGGAAACCAAAGCGCAATAATGCCTAGTGCTGCACCCGCCACCATAGGGCGGATATATCGTGGTAGTTTGGTACGAGATTGAATGTGATTGCCAATATCATCCGCCCAGAAAATGGCCCGCATCAGCACCACGGCGACCAAGCCGCACGTCAGCCCCAGCATCAAAAACGCAGGCAGTTCGACATAGAATTGCAGATCGCCCATTTCAGGTAACTTAAACTCGGTCACACCGCCAAATTCCAGACGGTTGATAACGGTGCCTGCCACGCTGGCGATAACAATCGGCGCAAATGCGTGCACGGCAAAGTGGCGCAGCACGACCTCTAGCGCGAATAAGGCCCCTGCAATCGGCGCATTAAAGCTCGCCGAGACAGCCGCCGCCACAGCGCAGCCCAACAGATCACGGCCCGTGATCCCATCGGCATTGATACGGTGGCTAACCCGTGCTGAAATAACAGCGGCAAGGTGTACAACAGGCCCTTCACGCCCCGATGAACCACCCGTCCCCAACGTCACCAGCGAGGCGAATGCCGAGGCAATCCCCGCCCGTGTTTCGACCCTGCCGTCATGTAACGCCGAACCAACGATAACGTCAGCAACAGAGCGCGCCCGCGCATCATTGGTGAAATGGTGTAAAATCAGCCCTGAAACCAAGCCGCCAAAGGTCGGGATCAGAATAATCCAATACCACTCCAAGCCACTGATAAAAGTATGTAAACGTTCAGTATCTTCGGTGCCGTATAGCGTTTCCTGAAGCAGGTTGATCCCTTTGCGAAACAACAGCGCCGCAAAGCCTGCCGCGATCCCGATCAACAGCGCGATAAACCAGAACGTCACCTTGCCCGGACCTTTGTCGCGCAGCACCATCCAGCCTTCGCGCAGGGCGCTGGTGGCCATTTTCCACTGCTCGGACAAGAAAGAGCTGGTCGGTTCGCTCATAGGAGGCTCTCGGTTGGGGCGGTCGTTACCTTGCGGAAACCATATTGCGCCCCTCGTTTCAAGCGTTAGGCGCTCAACAAGGCGCGAGCAGCCTCGCGGGCGGCTTCGGTGATTGTATCCCCCGACACCATTCGGGCAACCTCATCCACGCGTTCGTCATGGTCCAGCGGAACAACATCCGTGGTGGTCATCCCCTTGGTGACCGATTTGGCAACCCGCCAGTGATGGGCCCCCAATGCTGCCACCTGCGGCGAATGGGTGACAACCAAAACCTGACCCTCTTCGGCAATCGCGGCCAAACGGCGCCCAACCGCATCCGCAGTCGCCCCCCCGACACCGCGATCAATTTCATCAAAGATCAAGGTCAGCCCCGACTGCCCCTGCGTGAGGCAAACCTTCAACGCCAGCAAAAAGCGGCTGAGTTCACCGCCAGAGGCGATCTTGTTCAGCGGGCCCGCTGGCGCACCTGGGTTGGTGGCAACGGTAAAGGAAACCGCATCGCGCCCCTCTGGCCCTTCTGCTTCATCCGTGATCAGCGTGGCAAATACCGCCCGCTCCATCTTGAGCGGGGCGAGCTCGGCGCTTACTGCTTTGTCCAATTTCGCCGCCGCTTTCTTGCGGGCCTCGGTCAGGGCTGTGGCGGCAGCATCATAGGCCGCTTCAGCCGCTTTAACATCGGCCTTTAGCTGGGCCTGTTCGGCCTCTCCTGCATCCAGCGCGTTCAGCTTGCCGCGCAACGTATCGGCAAAACCGGCCAGCTCGTCTGGCTGCACATCATGTTTGCGCGCCAAGCCGCGAATGGCAAACAGCCGCTCTTCGGTTTCTTCTAACTCATAAGGATCAAAGGACATCGCCTCGATCGCGCTGACAACACCTTCCATCGCACTGTCCAGTTCAACCATCGCGCGGTTAAGCGCCGCCATCGGCTCTTCTAATGCGCCCTCAGCGCGGGCTGCTGCACCATCCAGCCAGCGGAAAGCATCCGCCATCTGGGCCTCGGCGCCGCTTTGCCCCATGGCTTCATAGGCGTTAACAACGTCGGCTCGGATCTTTTCTGCGCCTTGCATGGTGCGGCGTTTGATATCCAGCGCCGCCTCTTCGCCCTCTTCGGGGTTCAGCTTGTCCAGTTCGGCAACCGCATAGCGTAGGAATTCTTCTTCGGCGCGGATTTCCTCTTGGGCTTTGGTTGCGGCGTCTAGAGCCTTGCGTGTCCGCGCCATCTCGCTCCATGCTTTGCGCAACTTGGCCCGTTTTGCATCCAAAGAACCAAAGGCATCTAGAATAGTGCGGTGGCCCCGCGGGTTCAGCAGACCGCGATCATCATGCTGGCCATGAAGCTCGACCAATGTCTCGCTTAGCGCGCGCAGCACGTCACCCGAACAGCGCCTGTCATTCACCCAAGCTGTCTTGCGTCCGTCAGCTGTGTTTATGCGCCTCAGGATCAGCTCATCTCCGGATGGCAGACCTGCTTCTTCGAGAACCGCAAAGGCAGGATGCCCCTCGGGCATGTCAAACCATGCGGTCACCTCGCCCTGCGCAGCGCCCTGCCGCACCAGATCAGCGCGCCCCCGCCACCCTAGAACAAAGCCAAGGCTATCGAGCAAAATGGATTTGCCCGCGCCCGTTTCACCCGTCAGCACGTTAAGACCCGATTGGAAATTCAACTCCAACCGCTCAATGATCAGCATATCCGAGATATCAAGACCGCGTAGCATTAGGATGGTTCCGCCACAATCATGCGCGCGCGCATGTTATATCCATTCGCCCTTCAGCGTCTGACGGTAAATCGCCGACAACCAGTTGTTGCCAAAAGATTTCAGCTCTAATCCGCGCCCCGTAAGCAGCTTGTAGCTATCCTCGTACCATTCGGTAGACTGATAGTTATGGCCAAGGATCGCCCCTGCTGTCTGCGCCTCGTCGGTCAATCCGAGGCTTAGATAAGCCTCAACCAGACGGTGTAGCGCTTCGGCTGTGTGCGTCGTGGTTTGGAAGTCTTCGACAACAACGCGGAAACGATTGATCGCGGCGGTGTAATGGTCACGGCGCAAATAATAGCGGCCGATTTCCATTTCCTTGCCCGCAAGGTGGTTAAAGGCCAGATCGAATTTCAGGATGGAAGCACTGGCATATTCGCTATCGGGATAGCGTTCGATAACCTGACGCAGGCTTTGCAGCGCTTGAAAGGTTAAACCCTGATCGCGACCAACATCGTCAATCTGGTCATAATAGCTAAGCGCCAAAAGATAGGCTGCATAAGCCGCATCATCATCTTCTGGATAAAAATCCATAAACCGCTGAGCGGCCGAGCGGCTATTCGGGTAATCCGCATCCTGATGATAGGCAAAGGCCTGCATGATCAACGCGCGCTTTGCCCATTCCGAATAGGGGTAAAGGCGCTCGATCTCGGCGAAATAGAATGCCCCTTCAGCAGGGCGTTTACGGTTTAGTTCAAATTCGCCGCGCTCAAAAATCTGTTCAGGCGTATATGTCTCAAGCGGGATCGACTGCGGGTTAAAGAAGTTATTCGTTACCCGACCCGTATTTTGACTACCCCCGCAAGCGCTCAGCGCCGCTACAGCCACCAGCGTGACGGAAAGACGTCTTGCAGACCTTCCAAAACCCATCCTTGGCTATCCTTATTCTTTTACCGCTTGCATTGTTTTCAAGGGAACTCCCCTGTTTGTCCATGGTGTTAGCATAGTATTTACCGATGCAAAACGCCCATTTCCTACTTTGTCACAATGCACAAAGCTATAGCTAATGAAACACGAGGAAATCTTGGAGGAAATCCGCTTAGGCAACCGCTGGAATTTCGTCCCAAACAAGGCCATGCCCCGGCAAACGGGAGGCCATGGCGCCATTACATTCAACCAAACGCACAGCGCCCGGCGTTGCGAACAGCGCCCGCAGCAAAGTATTGGTAAGGGAGTGACCTGCGCGAATACCTGTATAATGCCCCAGCAAAGGCGCACCAGCCAAGGCCAGATCACCAAGCGCATCCAACATCTTATGGCGAACCGGCTCATCCGTGTGGCGCAAACCACCCGGGCTTAGAACTTCGCTACCGTCAAAAACCACAGCGTTTTCGCCTGCTTTCCCACCCAATGCCAGACCATTGGCCTGCATGTTGTCCACATCGGCCTGACGGCAGAAAGTGCGGCTATCGCATAGCTCACGTGCAAAGGAACCATTATTCATCACAAGTGACTTTTGCTGGTGCCCAATCGCAGCATCCGTGAAATCAATTTCGAAATCGATACGCAGCGTGTCAGAAGGCGCGATTGTCGCAACGGCATCGCCATCGCGAACGGTTACTTCCTTCAACACTTCAAACGCCATAACCGGCGCTGCCTGCATCTGAACCCCCTGCTCCATGATCCCACGCACAAAAGGCGCGGCAGAACCGTCAAGGATCGGCACTTCGGGGCCGTCGATCTCGATCAAAGCATTGTGAACACCGCAGCCAGCCAAAGCGGCCATCAAATGTTCAACAGTAGAAACCTGAAGACCACTGCCATTTTCCAACTTTGTACAAAGAGGCGAGCGGTTAACAGCGTCCCAACGTGCAGGGATCATGCGATCACCCAATTGCACATCTGTCCGTTTGAACCAAATCCCAAAACCGGCCTGAGCCGGCAGAACTGTCGCGGTAGCTGGCTTGCCTGAATGAAGCCCCTTACCCGTGAAGCTGATCGCTGTCTTTACAGTGTTCTGCACGCTGCCATCCTAGTTTTTGATTCAAGTTTTCACCTGATTGCAGCCTAGATACGAATTGGAGAGGCTGCGTTCAAATCAATCATTGCAACGGATTGAAACATGACTGTCACAAACTGGCATGTTGCCGCTAACGGCCCTGTAAACCCATGTTTAGAAACGAAAAAGGGCCACCCGAAGGCGGCCCTCTACATCACAAAGTGATGCTAATTAGTTCGCTTGGCGGCGCAAAAACGCTGGGATTTCGATGCGCTCCTGCTCTGGATCAACTTCCTGACGCGGCTGTGGCGCAGCAGCGGACTGCTGGCTTTGAACCGGAGGTTGCTGGCGCGCTGGCTGGCTTGGGGCAGCGGCACGTGGCTGCGCCTCACCTTCTTGGGTTCCCGTCATGCGGTTGATCAACGAGTTGATGCCAAAACGCGGGCGCTCGCCATGTGCGGCCGGAGCAGCAGCTTCTGGTGCAGGTGCTGGCGCAGGTGCGGCAACTGGTGCTTGCGCACGGGGCTGCTCAGCAGGTGCAGCACGCTGGGCAGCGGCACGCAAGCGCGCCATTGCTTCGGGTGATGGCGTACCTGGTGTCGGCGCACGTGGTGCAACAAAGGCTTCTGGCTCAGCTTCCAGCGGCTCTGGCTGTGGCTCATAGGCGACTGGCTCAGGCGCGTAAGCCGGAGGAGGCAGATCATCTGCAGCATCTTGAATAGGCTCGAAACGGCGGCCCTCAAACATGTCGCGCGTGTCAGCACGTGCAGGCTGCTGCGGCGCTTCGTCAAAGAAGCTAGGCGTTTGTGGCTCTGGCGCAGCTTCCGCCGCGATCGGAGCAGCAACAGCCGCTGCTGCAACAGGTGCAGCCATAGGCGCTGGCGCTGGCTCAACAGCCTCTTCAACAACTTCCTGCGTCAAAGGGCGCGACAAAGAGCGGCGCGGCACAGGCATATCGGATTGGGTTTCCAGTGCGTCGATACCTGTCGCAACAACGCTGACGCGCATCATGCCACCCAAACCTGTGTCCAGTGTAGAGCCCACAATGATGTTTGCTTCTGGGTCAACTTCTTCACGAATGCGGTTGGCCGCTTCATCAAGTTCGAACAATGTCAGGTCGTCGCCACCTGTGATGTTGATCAGAACGCCTTTGGCGCCACGCAGGCTGATTTCGTCCAGCAGCGGGTTCGCAATGGCTTTTTCGGCGGCCTGAATTGCGCGATCTTCGCCATCGGCCTCGCCTGTGCCCATCATCGCTTTACCCATTTCGTCCATGACGGCGCGAACATCAGCAAAGTCGAGGTTGATCAGGCCCGGACGGACCATCAAATCGGTTACACCTTTAACACCTTGGTACAGCACATCATCGGCAAGCGAGAATGCTTCGGTAAAGGTGGTTTTTTCATTCGCCAAACGGAACAGGTTCTGGTTCGGGATGATGATCAGCGTATCAACAACCTTTTGCAGCGCCTCAACACCGTCTTCGGCCTGACGCATGCGCTTGGCACCCTCAAACTGGAACGGCTTGGTCACAACACCAACGGTCAGAACGCCCAGCTCACGTGCGGCTTGCGCGATGATCGGCGCAGCGCCTGTCCCTGTGCCGCCGCCCATACCAGCAGTGATAAAGCACATGTGCGCGCCTGCCAGATGGTCAACGATTTGTTCAATGCTTTCTTCAGCGGCAGAGGCCCCGACAGTTGCGCGGGCACCCGCACCCAGACCTTCGGTAACTTTGATACCCAGCTGAACGCGGTTTTCTGCTTTGGCTTGCTGAAGCGCCTGCGCATCTGTGTTTGCCACTACAAAATCAACACCATCGAGGTTCTTCTCGATCATGTTGTTTACTGCGTTTCCGCCTGCCCCACCTACACCAAATACGGTAATGCGTGGCTTGAGATCTTCCTGTCCCGGCATCGAAAGGTTCAATGTCATCTTGGTTCCGCCTGTCTGTTTGCCCGCACCGCGCGGGTCATATTTTTCCCAAATTTCCCCAACTTTAGACGCCATCACGCCTGTCGTCACGTAAAAAAGGGCTTTTTGGCGCTAAATATAGGCAATTTTTTGCCACTATTCACCGCATCTCGTCTCAGTCACCCGATATTGAGGTCACCAATTATCCTTAAACCATTTAACCGCACGCTTTAGCGACCGCGCCGGATAGCGATCTGCAGGAATATCAAAATCCCACCACTCGTCCTGTGGGTTTGCCGCGAACAGCGCAAGCCCGACAGCCGAAGAGAACCCCGGCCCTGTTGCAGCTTGGGGCAACCCATGTACACGCAGCGGACGGCCAAGGCGCACCTGCTGGCCCAAAATCTTGGTTGCCATCATATCCAGACCCGGAATTTGGCTTCCGCCTCCTGTCAGAACGATTTGCTGGCTGGGAAGGTGGTCAAAGCCTGCGGCATCCAAACGGGCGCGGACTTCTTCCAGAATTTCTTCGACACGGGGGCGCATGATGCCGATCAGCTCGGCGCGGCTGGCTGTGCGGCGGTCATGTTCATAATCGCCCGTCTCGCCGCCGATCTCGATCATTTCGCGGTCATCCATGCCGGTTGCCTGTACGCCACCATAAAAGGTTTTGATCCGCTCGGCATTTGCCGTTGGCACCTGTAGGCCCATCGAAATATCTGCGGTCACATGGTCACCCCCCATGCGAATGCTATCCGCATAGATCATGTGCTTTTTGATAAAGATCGACACGCTGGTCGCCCCACCGCCAAGGTCAATACAGGCTGCGCCCAGCTCTTGTTCATCCTCAACGAGGGATGAAATACCCGAAACATAGGCCGAGGAAGCAATCCCTGCCAGTTCAAGGTCACAGCGTTTGATGCAATAAGCCAAATGCTGAATAGCTGCGGCATCCACCGTCAGCATGTGCATGTCTACGTTCAGCTCGTTGCCCAGCTGGCCACGCGGATCAATCAAACCGCTGCGGTGATCCAGTGCAAAGTTCACGGGCTGGGCGTGCATCACCTCACGGCCTTCGCCGTATTCGGGCACATCACAGCTGCTCAGCACACGAGCGACGTCTTCTTCCGTTACAACCTGATGCTCAAGCGAGACGCTGGCGTCCAAACCATAGCTGCGCGGTTCGCCCCCGCTGAAACAGGCGATCACATGGTCCACACGAATGCCAGCCATCTTTTGCGCTGCTTGCAGGGCGGTGCGAATGGCGCGCTCGGTCTCGCCCATGGCTGAGATCTCGCCAAAGCGCACCCCGCGCGACCGCGTTGTCGCCGCGCCAATGACGCGAAAGCCAGACTGACCCGCCAGCGAGCCAATCTCGCCCTCATCTTCCAGTCGCGCCGATCCGTCAAAACGCAAAACCAGCGCTGCGATTTTGGAACTGCCTACATCCAAAATAGCAACTACGCCGCGTTGCATCGCAAGTTTACGCATCTGCCGCATGCTACGCTGGCTGTCGTATAAATCGTTCATTTGTTCTTTGCCCTAAACGCTGCCTGTTGGGCCATCCGTTCTTCGGCGGCCTCATTTGTCATTTGCACTGTTGGTCGGCGTGCCAGCCGCATGTCTACCCGCGCAACATCACGGGTGAGTATATCTTGTGCGCCTTCCAGCGCGATCACGCGCTCAAGCGCGCGCTGGGGCTGATCGGCCGGCAAAAGGATCCGCTGATCGCGATCCAGCACAACGTCCCACCGCCGTGCGCCCATACGCACCAATCCGCGCAGCCGCCCCCCTAAAGGTGCAGCCGCCTGCATGAGTTCCAGTGCCTCATCCACGTGATCATTGGCGCCCTCGCCTGCGATCAACGGCAGATCAGGCCGCGCATGGCGGCTGGTGGCAGTCGCAACATAGTTACCGCCCTCATCCACCAGAACCAGCCCGTCATCATTGCGCCACAGCGCAACCGCTTTGCGTTGTTCAACATCGATCTGCAAAACGCCGCCCGGACGGATACGTACCGACGCGGTTTTGACAGCAGAGATTTCGGAAACGGTCGTCCGCATTGCGTCCAGATCCAGATCAAAGCTGGAAATGGGGAAATCCAACGGCAGGCTTTCGCGAATATAGGTTGCTAATTCATCCTTGGCCCCATCCACCGCCATCAGGTTCACCATAAACTCTGGACGGGTCTGGATGCTTGCCCGCGCCTCGGCGACTGCCAGCTCGATGGCGCCGCGCCGCGCCTCATCCGATAGGTACCACGTACCAGCGGCCAAAGTGATACAAAACGGAACGCCCGCGCGCAAAGCCAGCCGGATACCGGGCGTCAGCATCAAACGCTGCATGCGCCACGCCCAACGGGATGGCGCGGGATCGGCCTTTCCGCCAACAGAGGCTTTAGGCTTTAGCGGCCACATGATGCGTCCTCCACCATCCACGCGCAGAGCTCAGGGAAGCTGATACCAACGGCCTGTGCCTGTTCGGGAGACAAGGAGGTGCTTGTCATCCCGGGCTGTGTGTTCGTCTCGAGAATGATGATCCCATCGGTGCCGCGATCCATATCCCAGCGGAAATCTGTTCGGCTCACGCCGCGACACCCCAAAGCGTTATGCGCGCGCAGGGCGTATTCAAGGCAAAGGTCAAAGATCTCTTGCGGGACATCCGCAGGCACGACATGGCTGGATCCGCCCTCTTTGTACTTGGCGTCATAATCATACCAGCCAGTGGTAAGGATATCCGTCACAGTCAAAGCACGATCACCGATGACGGTTGTCGTCAATTCGCGACCCGGCGCAAAGGTTTCAACCATGACCATCTCGGGCATGTCACCGTCTAGCTGCGGAGGGCCGTTGTTTTCAGCCTCAACCAGATAAACCCCAACCGAGGAACCTTCGTTGTTTGGCTTCACCACATAAGGGGGCGCCATCACGTGGCGGCTGCGCACCTCATCCGCTGAAACAATGACGCTTTCAACAACAGGCAGACCCGCCGCGCGAAAGATATCTTTGCTGCGCTGTTTGTCCATGGCCACAGCCGAGGCCAAAACACCGGAATGTGTGTAAGGGATTTTTAACCACTCAAGGATACCTTGAACGCAACCATCCTCACCCCAGCGACCATGCAAGCAATTCAGCACTGCGTCTGGCGCAAGATCGCCCAAAACAGCACAAAGGTCGGGGCCAGCATCGACCTCAACCACATTTGTATAACCATATTCCCGCAGTGCAGCCGCGCATGCGCGCCCCGTGTTGAGTGACACCTCGCGCTCGGCTGAAGGTCCACCCATGAGTACCGCCACTGTCGGGTTTGTCCTGCTCGACATAACCCAGTGCCTCAATGTCCCGAGCCTTTTTGGCTCATTTTTGTTAGTTGGTTTGCCGCTTTGTGCGGCATTAGCCCCTACAAATCGACGATCATTTTTCGCCTATTCGCATTATCTCCCATACTAACGTGATACCACTGGAATCGTAAACCTTTTTTCTCACTTCTTCGCCTAAACCTTCCAGATCGGCGGCGGTTGCATCGCCTGTATTGATCAAAAAGTTAGCGTGTTTGAGCGACATTTGCGCCCCACCCCGCTGGGCGCCCTTCATTCCAGCGTCTTGAATGACCTTCCACGCCTTTAGGTCATGCACATCATCTTCGCGCCCTGTTGAGCTGAAACCCGCCGGATTGCGAAAGGTTGACCCAGCACTGCGGTCTTTGGTGGGCTGCGTGGCGTCACGTTTGGCCAGCTGGTCTTCCATACGGGCGTGAAGCGTGGCCGCATCGCCGCTGGGCGGGGCAAAGGTTGCGCTGACGATAACAGCCCCCTCTTCCAACTCGCTTTGACGGTATTTGAAATCAAGCGCCTCTGCCGTCAGGGTCACCAGCTCTCCCGAACGCATCACCACCTGAGCAGAGACAAAGTGATCCGCCGTGTAGGTCCCATAACAGCCAGCATTCATGCGCACTGCGCCGCCAATGCTGCCTGGGATCGTGCGCAAAAATGTGAGGTCAAGGTCAGCATCAGCCGCCTTTCGCGCCACATGCGCATCCAGCGCCGCAGCGCCTGCGGTTACTTGGCCGCCGTCGATCTCTATCCCGTTAAAGCCACGGCCCAATCGGATCACAACCGCGCGCAGACCGCCGTCGCGCACAATCAGGTTTGACCCAACACCCATCGGAAACACCCGAACATCGTCTGGCAGGTCTCGCAGGAACTCCTGCAAATCCTCTAGATCAGCAGGTTGAAACAAATAATCCGCAGGGCCACCAACCCGCAGCCATGTCAGCTCGGACAGGCTACGCTGGGGGGTTAGTTTGCCGCGTGGCGTGGGAAGTTCACTCGTCATCTTCTACTCTGCTTTCTCGAATACCATCAACAATCCGCCCAATGATCCACCCCATGCCAAAAGCGGCGATACCATACATAAGCGCGGCCAAATGGGCCGTCATCGCAGGAGGGGAAAACGGTTTTGCGTCCAAGCCTAAAACCATCCAGATCGTATTCAGGGTCATCCCCGTCAACAGAACGATAAAAAACAGGACAAAGCGCCGATGATAGCCCGAATAGGCGCAACCGAACATCCAAAGCGCAAGGCCCGTTAACAGCACAATCAACATGTCAACTCTACTCCGCCGGTGTCTTGCGGCCACCACGACGTAGCCAGCGACCCAAGTAAATGACAGGCCAACGCAAAACCGAACACCCAGCTGCCAAAACCAATAGCCCGACCCACGGCCCGTGCTGCACCACGATATAGCCCAAAATCGGGATACCGACTGCAACCAGAATATAGGCGTTTCGCCAATGATGGTCCTTGCTGGGGGTCATCGCCAAAACATTTGCGATCAAGGCCCAGATACAGGCAAAAGTAAGAGAAAGGCTCACCTTGGTAGCTCCGGATTTTCACCACGCAACCGCGCCGCGAGGTAGCGCAAAGGATTGCGGAACATGGAAATAAATGCAGCAAGGCCAAGCAACGCAAAGATCCAGCCAAATTGAAGCCCGATCATCACGATCAAAACCGGCGCTGCCAGCAATAGAATGCCCGCAGGCACAAATTGTTTTCTGATGGGCAAACATGCGACACCAACCGACGCAAAGACCCACCCGATGCAAAGCCAGACGACAGATGGCATCATATCACCCCATCCATTTGGGCCTTCACGCCGCAGCCCCTTTCAGCGCGCGCAACGCATCTGGCAAACCATTCGCCCAACCGCTGATCGTCCCTGCCCCAAGGCAAACGACCATATCACCAGGGCGCGCTTGTTCTGCGACCAAACGGGCAAGGTCTTCGGCGCCATCAACGCGGCGGGCGTGGCGGTGACCATGCTGGATCAGGCCAGCAACCAGCGCATCACGATCTGCGCCCTCGATAGGCTCTTCACCGGCGGAATAAACATCAGCAATGCCGACGACGTCACAGTCATTAAAGCAGGAACAGAACTCATCAAAATGATGGCTCAGGCGGGAATAACGGTGTGGCTGGTGAACAGCGATAATCCGCCCTTCGGTCGCTTGGCGTGCGGCCTTTAGAACCGCGGCGATCTCAACAGGGTGGTGGCCATAGTCATCAATGATGGTCACACCGTCCACTTCGCCAACTTTGGTAAAGCGGCGATTAACACCACCAAAGCTCTTGAGTGCGTCGCGGATTTCTTCGCCCTTCATGCCAAGATGACGGGCAACGGCAATCGCCGACAGGGCGTTTGATACGTTATGATCCCCCGGCATCGGCAGTTCGCAATCCTTGATTACGATGTCTTCGTTTTGCAGATGGACATCAAAATGCGCCACGCCTGCCTTATAGTGCAGGCCAACAACACGCACATCGGCCTGCGCATTAAATCCATAGGTAATCACGCGGCGATCGGTAATTTTACCGACAAGGCTTTGCACTTCGGGGTGGTCGGTGCAGCAAACGGCAACGCCGTAAAACGGGATGTTCGAGGTGAAATCCAAAAAGCCCTGACGCAGGTTTTCGATCGTGCCCCAATGCTCCATATGCTCGGGATCGATGTTGGTGACGATCGCGATGGTGGCTGGCAGGCGGTTAAACGTGCCGTCGCTTTCATCGGCCTCGACAACCATCCACTCGCCCTCGCCCTTGCGCGCGTTTGAGCCATAGGCGTGGATGATGCCACCATTCACAACAGTAGGGTCAAAGCCCCCCCCATCCAGCAGCGCGGCAACCATCGTTGTGGTTGTTGTTTTCCCATGTGTACCGGCAATTGCGATATTGGATTTCAGGCGCATCAACTCGGCCAGCATTTCTGCGCGGCGTACAACAGGCAGGCCCATGGCGCGCGCGGCGTCTAGCTCTGGGTTGCCTGGTTTGATCGCGGAGGAAATCACCACCACTTGGGCGTTTTCTACGTTTTCTGCCCTTTGGCCTTCAAAAATCTTGGCACCTAATTCGGCAAGGCGGTTGGTAATCGGCGTAGATTTCAGATCAGAACCCTGAACCTGATAGCCGTGGTTCAGCAACACTTCGGCAATGCCCGACATGCCGATCCCACCGATGCCAACAAAATGGATTGCGCCTACGTCTCCGGGCAGTTTGGTTGCGGCGTTCATTGGGTAGGCTCCTTAGCGGTGAGGTTCTGTACCATATCGGCAAGCGTTTCCGCAGCCTCCGGTTTTCCCAATGACAGGGCACGATTGGCCATTGTCTGGGCGGCGGCGCCGTTGGACAGGATCATTTGAATATGTTCAGTGAGGATTTCTTGGCTCGCCGCGTTTTCGCGGATCAATATCGCGGCCTCGGCATCAACCAGCCCCTGCGCATTGGCGACCTGATGGTCCCCTGCGGCAGCGGCAAACGGGATAAGGATCGACGGGCGCCCAATCACCGTGAGGTCAGCAATAGAGGAAGCCCCAGAGCGGCTGATAACCAGCTGCGCCTCGGACATGCGGCGCGGAACATCGTGGAAAAAGGGCTGCACGTCAGCGTTAATGCCGTTTTCGGCGTAATATTCGGAAACGCGGGGGCCATCTTCTTCGCGGGCCTGATGGCTAATGCGCACATTGCGCAGCATATCCATCGGCAGGGCAGCAATCGCGGGCGGGATGACATCGCTCAGGATACGCGCCCCTTGCGAGCCGCCCATCACCAACAGCTCCATCGGGTAATCACCCGGCGCGATATACCCCGCGCCAGCCCGCTCTAACACAGAGGCACGAACAGGGTTGCCAACGTGAACACCGTCGATCCCGTCAGGCAACGTCGTCGGCCAAGTCCCGCAGGCAACCACATCCACCCGCTTGGCAAACAGCTCATTCACGCGACCAAGGACACCGTTTTGCTCGTGGATCATGCGCGGCAAACGCAACATCCAAGACGCGCCAAGCGCGGGGATCGAAGGGTACCCGCCAAAACCGACAACAACTGATGGCTTGTCGCGCAGCATGCCAAAAGCAGATCCTAGCGTCCCTGCCAAAATCCGAAAGGGCACCATCGCCTTTGCCAAAAGCCCACCGCGCGCAAAAGTGGCGCTGGAAATCTGTTCGATCTCGACAGCCTCAGGAAAACCACCCGTATAGCGGGCGCCACGGGCATCTGTGCTTAGCTTTACCCGCCAGCCCCGTGCCAGCATCACTTCGGCCAGTGCTTGGGCGGGAAACATGTGCCCCCCTGTGCCACCAGCGGCAATAACCAATAGAGGGGGTTTGCTCATGATCGACCTCTCGCTAATAGCGCACTAATTTCACCCTGCGGACGCGTGCGGGTAAATGCCAAAAGCATGCCCAGTGCGATCCCAGATGCAATAACGGAAGAGCCACCGTAGCTGACGAAAGGCAAGGTCATGCCCTTGGCTGGCAGCAGACGCACCGCAACGCCCATGTTGATCATCGCCTGAACACCAAACATGCAAGCAAGCCCCGTTCCCGCCAGACGGATAAAGGGGTCACGCTCGCGCACCAAACGCAGCAGGGAACGCACGACGACAGACGCATACAGCGCGATGATGCAAAGCACCAAAACCAGACCGTATTCCTCGGCAGCAACCGCGATGATAAAATCCGTATGCGCATCGGGAAGCGACCATTTCACCTCGCCCTCACCAACACCGACGCCAAACAACCCACCCTCGCGGATCGCGTTCGTCGCATAGCCCAACTGGGTCGTCGGATCGACGTCCACGCTTAGGAACCCATCAATGCGGCGGGCAAAGTGTTCCGAGCTTGAATAAGCGACTGTGCCAGCCAGCCCGACCATTACCGCCATACCAACCAGCAAAATCATCGGCGCACCCGCGACGAAATACATAACCCCCCAACCGAACAGCACCAGACAGGCCTGCCCAAAGTCAGGCTGAAGCGCCAACATCAAAACAATTGTGATACACAGACCAAAGGACCACGCCTTGCCTGGAGGGCCGTTGATTTCGAGGCTAGCGGCCATCATCCATGCCGCAACAACAACAAAACCTGGCTTTAGAAACTCGGAAGGTTGCACCGATGCAAACCCTAGGCTGTACCAGCGCGTCGCCCCTTTGCCAAAGTCGGTGCCGAAAACAGGCAACATCGCCAGCGCGATAAAAGCCCCAACAAAACCGATAACAGCCAAACGGCGCACCATCGTCGGGGACATCATCGACGTCAGCATCATCACAATCATGCCCAAACCGCCAAAAAACGCCTGACGTTGCACATAATGAAACGGTTCAAACCCGTTCTTTTCCGCCAAAGGAGGGGACGCCGCCAGACCCAGCAACATACCGACGCCAAAGAGCATCAAAATACAGGACAACGCCCATTTATCGAGCGTTCTCCACCACTTGGGTAGGATTGGTTCGCCATCCCGAACGGGAACTGCGCCATAAACCATTTCTGTCATGGGTACGTGCCTTACACTGCCTGTCATGCCCCCTTTTCGGAGGTCTAGATTTAAGCATAACGGGAAAAATCGGTCGCGGCTAGCGTTTTTGCACGGTTTTATGGGGTGTTTGCGCTGTCCTTTCGGTTATTCCCCCTCGCTTGTCGCCGACAATCGGCGATATCGCCAGCGCTTGACCACCGCCCCCGCATAAGGCACCCCTCGCCCATGGAATTTGATACAGCAATTATTGGCGCAGGTGCCGCAGGCATGATGTGTGCCGCCCATTTAGAGGGGCGCACCCTGCTGGTGGATCACGCAAAAGTAGCGGGCGAGAAAATTCGCATCTCTGGCGGCGGGCGCTGTAACTTTACCAATCTTTATACCGATCCAAACGCATTCATCTGCGCCAACCCGCATTTTGTTAAATCGGCCCTCGCCCGTTATACGCAATGGGATTTCATTGATCTGGTTCAGCAACACGGGATCGCGTGGCATGAAAAAACGCTAGGCCAGCTATTCTGCGACAACAGCGCCAAAGATATCATCGCCATGCTGAACCAGCTGATTGATGCGCGCACCGTCGAGCGCCGCCTGAAAAGCAGCATCAGCGATATTAGAAAGCGAGAGGAAGGGTTTTCCTTTACCCTCCACACACCAGAAGCCAAGCTCCAAGTTTCCACGCGCAACCTGATCATCGCGACGGGCGGCAAATCCATCCCAAAGATGGGCGCAACGGGCTTTGCCTATGAGGTGGCAGAGCAATTCGGCCTGCCTGTAACCCAGACACGGCCAGCCTTGGTCCCTTTCACCTTCCCAGACGGGCGGTTCGCCGAGATTTCGGGTGTTGCGGTCCCCTCTCGCATTCACGCTGATGGTCCAACGTTTGAAGAGGCGCTGCTGTTTACCCACCGCGGCCTTTCAGGCCCCGCGATCCTACAGGCTTCGTCCTATTGGCGCGAGGGCGAGACGGTCACCCTCGATATCCTTCCCGCAGATATGTACGAAGCCCTGCGCAACCAGCGCCAACAGGCAGGTCGCAAGAATTTCACCACCGAACTGGCCCGCCACCTGCCCTCGCGCCTAGTTGACCACTTGAGCGGTGTTTTTGACCTAAGCGGCAACCTTGCTGATTGGTCTGACAAACGCCTGAGCGAGCTGATGAACGGGTTAAAACACTGGCAAGTCACCCCAAGCGGGACTGAAGGGTATCGCACCGCCGAAGTCACCCTAGGTGGTGTGGATACCGATGCGCTCGACTCGAAAACCATGGCCAGCAAAAACCACCCGAACCTCTATTTCATTGGCGAAGCTGTGGATGTGACGGGGTGGCTGGGCGGCTATAACTTTCAATGGGCGTGGTCGTCGGCCATGGCCGCGGCCAAGGCCTTGAACGCGGGTTAGGGTTTTAATCCGCGCTCAAATGCTCTTTCACCAAACGCGCAAAATCATCGCCGCGTTTTTCAAAGCTGTCATATTGATCGAAGCTGGCAGCAGCAGGGGCAAGCAGAACCACATCGCCTTCTTCGGCATCTTTGATCGCAGCGGCAACTGCGGCCTGCATTGTGGTGCAGACTTCGGCCTCAACCGATAACTGCATTGCAAATCCTGCGGCTTCGCGACCGATCACATATGCTTTGCGCACTGAGGCGGAGGGTTCTTGCAAGCCGTCTAGGCCGCCTTCCTTCTCTAGCCCGCCACAAATCCAGCGGATATTTTTGAACGCGGCCAGCGCCTTGGCGGCGGAGTCAACATTGGTGGCTTTGCTGTCATTCACAAAACGCACGCCACCCTTTTCGCCAATCGTCTGGCTGCGGTGCGGCAAACCGCCAAAACTGTGAAAGGCTGCTTCGATCACTTTTGGCGCCAACCCAAGCGAGCGGCACGCGCCATAGGCGCTGCAAGCGTTCTGGTGGTTATGCGACCCCGGCAATCCGGCGATATTGCGCAGATCAATTGAGGCGACTTGTTTGCCGTTACGGTATTCGCTCAGGAACCCTTTGCGCGCAAAAACCTGCCATCCTGGCCCTGTGAGCTTGCGCTCGACGCTGACGCGGATCACACGATCATCAACAGCACCTTCGGTGAGCTGCCCAGCAAGAAAAGTGCCTTCCTGCTCGTCCACGCCAATCACAGCGCGATCAGGTCCGCCTTCGGCAAAGAGGCGGCGTTTGGCGGCGAAATAGCCCCCCATCCCCGCATGACGGTCCAGATGATCTGGTGACAGGTTGGTAAATACGGCCACATCGGGCGTTAGGCTACGTGCCAGATCGGTTTGATAGCTCGACAGTTCCAGCACAACCACACCGCCTGAGGGCGCAGGTTCAATATCCAGCACCCCGCGCCCGATGTTACCCGCCAGTTGCGAATTCCGCCCCGCATGTTCCAGAATGTGATGGATCAAGGCCGATGTGGTGGATTTGCCGTTTGATCCCGTCACTGCAACGATGCGCGGCGCGACATCAAATGTGTTCCACTCGGATGTGGCAAAGCTTTGGAAAAACAGACCGATGTCGTTGTCCACGGGCACCCCTGCTGCCAAAGCGGCGGCGACAACGGGATTTGGCGTTGGATATAGATGCGGAATACCCGGGCTAACGATCAGGCGCGCGATGTTATCAAACGCCCCCGCCTTGGTGAGTTCAAGACATTCAAAACCTTCGGCCTCGGCAGCCGCACGCGCCGCTGGATTATCGTCCCAGCACAAGGGCTCTGCACCGCCAGCGGCAAGAGCACGTGCTGCCGAAAGGCCCGAACGCCCCAGCCCTAAAACCGCGACGCGCAGCCCCCCCATGCCCTGAACTGGTATCATCTTGCTGCTCCTATACTCGAGACTTTCAGGCAAGGCCTGTCTTGGTCAATCTGTTCCGTCTTAGCTGTCCGCATTGTTGCGGCTATTGGCAAGCGATAGCAGCAAGGAAACCGCATCATCCGCTTGATTGGCTGGGACAAAGGCGTGGTCGTGATGCGCACCCGCCACCATGTTGCAGGCGATACCCTCTTGCGCCAAAACTGTCGCTACCGCAGCCGTCAGCCCCACTCCATCAAGTGCGGAGTAGACATTCAGGGTGATCCGCTTCAACGGCAAATCACTAAGCATCCCGTGCTGCTCTGCCACGTCCTCTGGAAGGATCAGCGAAAGCCCCTCAGCTTCTTTAAAGCTTGCGATCGCTTTGGGTAGCAAATGGTCAGGACCAACGCAAAAGTGGTAAACGGTAGCGTCCAATATCGGGTCCATCCCCGAGATCATCGCATTGGTTTCCTTTACCGTCCCCGCCATTTAACGAACCTTTAGGGTCGCAAGGCCAATCAGCGCCAAAATCAGCGAGATGATCCAGAAACGGATCACGATCTGCGGCTCGGCCCAGCCTTTTTTCTCATAGTGGTGGTGGATAGGCGCCATCAGGAAGACGCGCTTGCCAGTGCGTTTAAAGTAGAGCACCTGAATGATGACGGACAGCGCCTCGACCACAAACAGGCCGCCAACAACGCCCAGCACCAATTCGTGCTTGGTCGCCACAGCAATCGCGCCCAAGGCGCCGCCCAAGGCCAGCGACCCCGTATCGCCCATAAATACAGCCGCCGGAGGGGCGTTATACCAAAGAAACCCAAGGCCCCCGCCGAAAATACCAGCCGTAAAGACCAAAATCTCACCCGTACCTGGCACATAGTGCACATCCAGATATTCGGTGAAATCCACACGCCCCACCGCATAGGCGATCACGCCCAAAGTACTGGCCGCGATCATCACAGGCATAATCGCAAGGCCGTCCAGACCATCGGTCAGGTTCACCGCATTCGCAGCGCCAACAATAACGATCATGGAAAAGGGCACAAAGAGAAATCCGAGGTTAATCAGCGTGTCCTTGAAGACAGGCAAAGCCAGCTGATTTTGCAACGCTTCTGGGTGATAAGCAGCCGCCCAGAAGCCCGCGATCGCTGCGATCAAAAAGCCAAGCAGCAGACGGACTTTTGAGGAAACACCTGCAACAGTTTGTTTGCTCACTTTTGCATAGTCATCCGCAAAACCAATGGCTGCAAAGCTCATCGTAACAAACAAGATCATCCAAATGAACGCATTATCCAAGCGCGCCCAAAGTAGCGTCGACGTTAGTAGCGCCCCAACAATCAACAACCCGCCCATGGTAGGTGTGCCCGCTTTGGCGAAATGCCCTTCGGGGCCATCGTCGCGAATGGGTTGGCCTTTGCCTTGGGTGCGGCGCAACATGTTGATCAGCGGCTTGCCAAAGAGGAAACCAAAAATCAAAGCCGTAAAAAACGCACCACCTGCACGGAAGGTGATGTAGCGAAAGAGGTTAAAAAAATCACCGCCATCAGACAGTAGGGTTAACCAATACAGCATACATCGTCCTTACTTGTTCTACGGCCACTACCCACATTTGGTAGGCATTTGCCTTTGCTCCCCTTCATAGGGGTGTCACACATCGGTTATCGGATGGCCCATTTTGCGGATGGCGTCAACGACAAGACCCAATTTCATGCTCAAAGAGCCCTTTGCCAGCACAACATCGCCGGCATCAATGCGGTGGCGCAGCCCTTGGCACATTTCCTCAGAGGTTTCGAACCAATCGCCGCGCTGGTGTTCGGGTAGCAAATCGTAGAGCGCGCGCATAAGCGGCCCCACACAATGCACAACATCCAGCGCCTTGGTCGCTTCCAGATGCGCGATTCCAGCATGCAAAGCCACATCATCCGCACCCAGTTCTTTCATATCACCCAGAAAGGCGATCCGCCGCCCCTTGCCGATGCGCCCAACCCCATCAGTGGTCTCAGCACCAGCCAGCACCTCAAGAGAGGCCGCCATCGACGTCGGATTGGCATTATAACTATCGTCAATCAGCGACAGGCGTTCACGGCTTTCTGTCGGGTCCAGCTGGATCACTTCGCGCAACCCGCGCCCCTTGTAGGGCGTCCAGCGGCCCAAGACCGCAATCGCCTGCGCCAGATCAGCGCCAATCGCCTGAACAATCGCCAAGGCCCCCAGCCCGTTCATCGCAAAATGCCGCCCCGGAGTGGCGAGTTTGAACAACAAGGGCTTGTCGTCAAATTCGGCCTGAACAATTGTGGTGTCGCCCTGAATGGTCAGCTCTTTGAGCTTCCAATCAAAGCCGTTTTCGCCAAAGGCAATGCCGTGCAAACGACGATCATGCGTTTTCGAGGCCAAAATGGCCGAGGTTTCCACATCGGCATTATAAACCGCAGGCGCGCCGATCGGCAGGCTGTCAAAGATGCTGGCCTTTTCAAGGGCAATACCAGTGATATCGTCAAACGCCTCAAGGTGCGCTGCCGCAACCGTGGTGATCATGGCCGCGTCAGGCTTTGCCAGCATCGTCAGTGGCAGGATTTCACCGGGGTGGTTCATCCCCATTTCGATAATCGCATATTCGCTGTCCGCTGGCATGCGCGCCAGCGTCAGCGGCACACCCCAATGGTTGTTATAGCTTGCGACAGAGGCATGGGTACGCCCTTGTGCGGATAACATCGCCAACAGCATTTCTTTGGTCGAGGTTTTGCCAACCGATCCCGTGATGCCAATCACCTTGGCTTGCGTGCGCGCACGGGCAGCAGCCCCCAAGGCTTCCAATCCGCTAAGGACATCGTCAACGATTAACAGGGGCGCATCCTCAGCGACCCCTTCAGGCACGCGCGAAACCAATGCGGCCCCTGCCCCTTTTTCCAAGGCGGCGGCAACAAATTCATGACCGTCACGCACATCTTTCAGAGCAACGAATAAATCGCCCTGCTCAATCGTGCGGGTATCAATCGACACGCCATTCACGGCCCAATCACCGCGCAGCTCGCCACCGGTTGCTGCGGCTGCTTCTGCGCCTGTCCACAAGCTCATGTCAGTCTCCCGTCCAAAGCGGCAACAGCAACGCTGGCCTGCTCTACATCATCAAAGGGCAGAACATCATCGCCAATGGTTTGGCCCGTTTCATGCCCTTTGCCCGCGATCAGCAATGCATCCCCCGGCCCCAGCAAATCAACACCGCGCAAAATCGCCTCGGCGCGGTCACCGAATTCGGCAGCACCTGGGCAGCCTTCTAAAACCGCCGCGCGGATTGTTGCTGGATCTTCCGAGCGGGGGTTATCGTCCGTCACCAAAACAACATCCGCGTGTTGTGCAGCGGCTGCGCCCATCAGGGGGCGTTTAGCCGTATCGCGATCACCGCCCGCGCCAACGATCGCCACCAGTCGCCCCATCACATGGGGCCGCATCGCCGCCAGCGCGGTCGCAACGGCATCGGGCGTATGGGCGTAATCAACAAACACCGCAGCCGAGTTATCGCGCGTCGCAGCAAGCTGCATGCGTCCGCGTACCGTTGTAAGGTGGGGGATTGTGTCAAACACTTCTGTAGGCTCTGCACCACAGGCAATAACCAAAGCCGCCGCCAGCAGCACGTTATCCGCCTGAAACCCGCCAATCAGCTCAAGCCGTTTTTGATAGGTCTTACCGCCCCATTCAAACCGCAAATCCTGTCCCGTGGCATCAAAGCGCTGCGCCGTCAGGTGCAAATCGCCCCCGTCACGCCCCACCGTGATCACGCGGCAGCCCCGTGCCTTTGCGATCGCGGCCATATCCACGCCCTTAGGATCGTCAATGTTGATCACCGCCACCCCGTCTTCGGGGAGGACCCGCGCAAACAGACCTGCTTTTGCGTCGAAATAGGCCTCAAAGGTTTCGTGATAATCCAAATGGTCTTGGGTAAAGTTGGTAAACCCAGCCGCTTGCAACACCACACCATCAAGGCGGCGCTGATCCAACCCATGCGAGGAAGCTTCCATCGCGGCGTGGGTAATGCCGTTTTTGGCGGCCTCTGCCAATGTGCGGTGCAGGGTGATCGGCTCGGGCGTGGTGTGGGCCAGCGGCGCAGTCCATGCGCCCTCAACCCCTGTTGTACCCAGATTGACAGCAGCCAAACCCATTTCGATCCAGATTTGACGTACAAAGGTGCTAACGGATGTTTTCCCATTGGTGCCCGTCACCGCAATCATATTTTGCGGCTGCCCCCCAAACCAAAGAGCCGCAGCGCGGGCCAAAGCCTCGCGCGGTTGTTCGGAAATCACCAAAGCAGCGCCCGCAGCGCGAATTTCATCCGCCGCCAGTTCAGCGCCTTCAGCATCTGTCAGAATGGCGGCTGCCCCCTGTTCCAACGCCTTGCCGACAAAACTAGCCCCGTGAACAACCGATCCCGGCATCGCGGCAAACAATGTACCGTCTTTCACGCGGCGGCTGTCTACTTCGAGACTGGAAAGGGTCGGGTTTTCACCCCCTGCGGCCATCAGCCCCAAGGAATTTAAAGTAATGCTCGGAGCGGATGTCATATGGCTGGCCTGTGCGCTTAGTTGCTGCTTGTTAGCGTTATACCAGCGACACCAGAGGGTTCAATGGCCGGACGCATTCCTAGCAAAGGCGCAACGCGGCGGATCATTTCAGCGGCGATTGGCACCGCCGTCCACCCCGCTGTGCGGCGCGGTTTGCCACTGGAGGTTTCAACAGGTTCGTCCAGCGTTACAATCAATACATAGCGGGGGTCATGATAAGGGAACATCGAGGCAAAGGTGGTGATGGTTTTATCTTTGTAATAGCCACCACGCGCCTTTGGTTTATCCGCTGTGCCTGTTTTACCCGCTACAAAATAGCCCGGCACCTCGGCAAAAGAGGCCGTGCCGTTTTTACCGACAACCACATCGCGCAACATGCGTCGTGAGGCAGCAGCCACTTCGGGGCGCATCACACGATCGCCCATCTGCTGGCTGTTTTGCTTTAGCAACGTTGGTTTTACCACGCGCCCACCATTGGCAATCGCCGCATAGCCAGCGGCCAAATGCATCGCCGTGGTCGAAATACCGTGGCCATAAGAAATCGTAACCGCCGATAGGTCTGTATAACGCGACGGTAACAACGGACGCCCACCAGAGGCCTCGACAATCTCGAACGGGGTCCGTTCAAACAGGCCAAGGCTGCGCAGGAATTCCTGCTGGCGCTCTTTCCCGATCATCAAAGCCAAACGGCCTGTGCCACGGTTAGATGATTTTTCAATGATCTGACGCACGCTGATTGTGCCATAGTTATGGTTCGCAAACTCGCCAATCTTGTGGCCACCAACCTTCATCGGCCCTGCGGTATTGATCATCGTGTTCGAATTGACCAGGCCTAGCTCCATCGCCTGCGCGGCGGCGAAGATTTTAAAGGTCGACCCCAGTTCGTAAACACCCTGAACCGAGCGATTGAACAGCGGGCTGTCCGAAGGATCACCCTCAACAGCAGGGCGCGGACGCTTGTTTGGATCAAAGCTGGGCAAGGAGGCAACGCTGACGACTTCGCCCGTATAGGCATCCATCAAGATAGATGTGGCCCCTTTTGCATTCATCAGCTTCATGCCGCCCTCAAGCACGCGCTCAGCTGCGGCTTGCACCGTTAGATCAAGGCTCAGCTCTAGTGGTTTGCCGGCGTTTTCGGGATCACGCAGGTAGTCATCAAAATACTTTTCTACACCCGCGACACCGATGACTTCGGCGGCGCGCACCCCTTCACGGCCAAAGCTGGCGCCGCCCATGATGTGGGCTGCCAACTTACCGTTAGGGTAAAGGCGCATGTCGCGCGGCGCAAACAACAGACCTGGATCACCGATATCATGCACGGCCTGCATCTGCTCGGGGCTGATTTTCTTCTTCACCCACAAGAACTTGCGCTTGCCTGTGAAATCTTTGATCAGGCGCTCTTCTTTTAGATCGGGAAAGATCTTTGCCAGTTTTTCGGCAGCACCTTTTGCATCAATCAGATGTGGCGGCTGCGCATATAGGGCGTGTGTATCAAGGTTTGTTGCCAAGATGCGGCCATTACGGTCAACAATGTCAGCGCGGGTATTTGCAATGATCGATCCGGGCGCATGGGCGCGTGGCTCAACAGGGTCGGATACCGCGAGCAACCCCATCCGCGCACCAACAACAACAAAGGCGCATAAAAAGATCATGCCCAAAACCAGCAAACGCCCTTCGGCGCGGCTGCGATCTTGATCCTGCATCTGTTCGTGACGGATGCGGCGGTTTTGGTGTTCAATCGCGTCAGGGTTTTCGCCCTTGGCACGTGCTTCGAGGATCCGAGCTAGGGGGCGCAGCGGGGTACGGATCATAGCTTGTCCTCCGCGTTCATTGAGGAAACATCAACAGGGTTCGTAATCGGCAGCAGGTCTGGCGCGGGGTATTGCACCTCGTCCACTTGGCCAAATTGATCGGGGTGCAAGGGCAACAGCTGAAGGCGTTCGAAATTCCATTCGGCCAAGTCACGCAAGCGATCAGGGCGGTTCTGAAACGCCCATTCAGCGCGCAACACGGCCAAACGTGCATGTGTTGTGCGGATTTGCACGCGCAGCTTGTCGGTGTCATTCAGAACGGCCTGAGTGGCATAGTTTTCGCGGTATGCCCAAAAGGCCAACCCGATCACACCCAATGCAGTCAAAACGTAAATCACCGATTTCATTGCTTCTTTCCCCTCATCATCGGCATGCCGATGGCTTTTGCCTCAATCGCGCCCGCTGGCGCATCCGTGCGCGTTGCCACGCGCAGTTTTGCGCTGCGGCTGCGCGGATTTTCTTCTAGCTCTTGCGCGTCTGGGCCAATGGCCTTGCGCGATTTGATGACAAACTGCGGCGCTTCCTGCTCAACCTGGGGTGCGAAACGGTTGGCATTGCCCCCCGCCCCTGCACGCGCGGTGAGGAACCGTTTGACCATGCGATCTTCAACCGAGTGGAACGTCACCACAGCCAGCTTACCCCCTGGTTTAAGGGCGCGCTCAGCCGCCATAAGGCCTGCCCACAGCTCTCCGTATTCATCATTTACAGCGATGCGCAGCGCCTGAAAGGTGCGGGTCGCGGGGTGGCTTTGGTTTGGTTTGGCGCGCGGCAGGCAGCTTTCGACCAGCTTTGCCAGCTCAAGCGTGCGGGTAATCGGCGCATCTGAGCGAGCGAGAACAATCTTCTTTGCAATCCTGCGGCTGGCGCGCTCTTCCCCATAGAGGAAGATAATATTGGCCAGCTCTTCTTCTGATGCTTCATTCACCAGATCAGCGGCCGAAGGCCCGTCCTGAGACATCCGCATATCCAGCGGCCCGTCACGCATAAAGGAAAAGCCGCGCTCAGCCAGATCCAACTGCATCGAAGAAACACCCAGATCAAGAACAACACCGTCCAGATCCTGCGCGTATTCGTCCATTTTCGAGAACACGCCGTGCTGCATCACTAGCCGATCACCGTATTCACCCGCCCATGGCTTGGCCATTTCAAAGGCCAGTGGATCACGGTCCACTGCGATTACACGCTCGGCGCCCGCATCCAGAAAGCCGCGCGTATAGCCGCCAGCGCCAAAGGTTCCATCCAGCCAAACGCCCTCAACCGGCGCAACCGCCGACAGAATAGGACGCAAGAGAACTGGAATGTGAGGGGCGTTAGCGTCCGAAGCCATAACCCGTTAAACCTCGACCGGTCCGTCCAAGAACTGCATCGGATCAAAGTCCTCTGGCAACTCGTCCAGCCATGCTTCCTGCTTGGCGCGCTCTTGGGTGTCATAAGTTTCTGGGTGCCAAATCTGGAACGTGTCGCCCATCCCGATAAAGAAGGCTTCCTTTTCCAGATCAATCTTGCCGCGCAATTTTGCGGGAAGAACCAGCCGTCCGGTTTCATCGACAGTCGTTGGAAACGACTGCCCATGAAACAGGGCCTGCAGCATTTTACGTTGCATCGAGCCACGCGGCAGCGCGTCGATCTTGTCGTCCACCTCTTCGATGGCTTTCATTGTGTAGCATTCAAGATAGCTACGGCGGTGATCACCGTAGACGATAACCAACTCGGGGGTTTCGCCGCTTTTCCAGTTCGGGTCAGATGCCTCCAACACACGCCGAAAAGAGGCGGGTATAGATACCCTCCCCTTCGTGTCGACCTTGTTGTGGCTTTCGCCTCTGAACCTTCGGCTCACCTGATGTTCCTTTGCCCGCTCGTTGCGTGACGTCCGTTCTATTTGCGATCAAAGCCCCCTGCCCTGACCCCTGAATGTAAAAAGGGCGGATTGATCTGCTGCCACTGATCAACCCGCCGCTTTATCCCGCTTTGCGGGTATGTCCGACTGCGCGCGCCACCTGGGGGGATGTCTGCTCGCTCGCGCGCCGGATCTCTTGGTCTGATGAAAGCGAGGGCCTGTATGAAACCTGCTAGAGTTTTATTATTATTTGGGGTCGTTAGTTGCCCCGTGTCTCGTTCTCATCCGATGCACTAGGGATGCCATGGGAAATCATGGGCGTCTACATATTTTTTCTAAAATCTGAATAAAATCGGCTCCAAACCCATCATAAATCTATGGGGATGAGCCAAATCCACCAATCCCATAGGAATATGTACTGACAACAAGCAATAGAGCCACTACATATAGACAAATCTTGAATTCGAAATAATTTCCCATAAAATCCCACAAGCGAACGACGAATTCATCAGCAACACACAATGTTCACTCCCTGTTCTCAACAATAGAGCATTAGACACCGCGAATCACCTCACAATCGCAACCATCGCCCCCATTTTCCCATGGGCCAGCTCCCCTCCCGAGCCAGATCGCCCATAATTTCCCATAAGCCTCCCAAAGCGTTCTGTGACCCTTTTTCACAACACATCCCCCCCGTCGTGATTGCGCCGCTTGTTTCAGAGGCCCGTTAGGTTCAAAAAGGACGCCAATCATTTGGATGAAGGTTTCTCGTGAACTCTACCCTTAACCTTTTGCGCCACGCTTTTGGCCTTGTGACCACTCACCCTGCTAAAACGGTGAAGGTAATTGCCCCAGCAATCCTGATGATGGGCGGTGTGGGCCTATTGACAGCGGCGCTCGCGCCCGAGCTTTTGGCCATTAACCCGTCCAAACCGGACCTGACGAGCATTACTTCCGTCAATCTGGCCCTCGTCCTACTCACAACCTTTATTCTGAGCTATGCGTTGATGGCCATTCTCTGGCATCGCCATACGCTTGGCCCCACGCACGCCCCCAGACCGATGTCCGCGCCCCTTATCCTTGGGTACCTGTGGCGCGTCATTGTGCTGGCGATCATTCAACTTGTTGTCGGGCTGGTTCTGGTACTGCCCCTGATTGCCGCAGGGCAAGAAGGAGAGACCGCTGCGAACCCCTCAACATTCTCGATGTTGCTAACGACTTTCCTAACCCAGCTCCTGCTGGTTTGGCTGTCTCTACGGCTGAGCCTCATCCTGCCGGCGGCAGCACTTGGACGTGCGATTACGATGCGCCATAGCTGGCAGCGCACCCAATCTGTTTCGCGGATGCTTTGGGGCGTGGCAGCGGCCCTTGCATTCATCAACACAACATTCGCCGCGCTGATCGCCCTTGTCTCTCCCAGCACGCCTGAACATATGCTGGCGCTGGAATTGCCGATCTACATCATCGAAGGGCTGCTGATCTTTAGCGTTCTGACAACACTATATGCGCGCCAGATCCAACAAGGTGAAACCGGCACGCCATAAAGCGTCGCCTAGGCCATACCGCCCTTTACAAGACCCTCGGCAATGCGTGCATAGGCTTGGGCCATTGGCCCCTCTCCCGCAGCAACAGGCGTGCCCCCATCGCCCGCAATGCGCGTCTCTAGGTCAATCGGCAATGCCCCCAGCAATGGCACCCCCATTTTTTCCGCTTCGGCAGCAACACCGCCTTGGCCGAATATCTGATGCTCACCCCCGCAGTCGGGGCAGACAAACATCGACATGTTTTCGATCAGACCCAAAACAGGCGTCTTAAGTGTTGCGAACATATCCAAGGCTTTGCGCGCATCGATCAGGGCCACATCTTGCGGCGTGCTGACCACAATCGCGCCCGTAAGTTCGGATTTAGTGCAGAGCGTCAATTGCACATCACCTGTTCCCGGCGGCAAATCTACCAGCAGAACATCCAGCTCGCCCCACTCAACCTGCCCCAGCATCTGCTGCAAGGCGCCCATCAACATAGGGCCACGCCAGACAACCGCCTTGCCCTCTTCCATCATCAAACCAATAGACATCATCGTAACGCCATGCGCCTTTAGCGGGATGATGGTTTTACCATCAGGGCTGGCTGGGCGTTTATTCACCCCCATCATACGAGGCTGGCTGGGACCATATATATCAGCATCCAACAGACCAACCTTGCGGCCCTGTTTGGCCAAGGCAACAGCGAGGTTCGAGCTAACCGTGGATTTCCCAACGCCCCCCTTCCCCGACCCGATCGCCAAGATGCGTTTAACACCGGATGGTTTTGTCGGCCCATCCTGTGGCTTTGGGTGCCCTCCAACCTTCAGACTAGGCGGAGCCGAGGTTTTTTGCGCAGGCCCATGTGCCGTTAACGCGACAGTAACCTGTTTTACGCCAGCTAATTCCGACACAACCTTCTCTGCCGCATCCCGCAGCGGACCCATTGATCGCGCGATCTCTGCGTTTGGCGCCTCGATGACAAAACGCACCACATCGCCCTCGACTGACAGGGCCCTCATTAGATCATGCGCAATCAAACTACGCCCGTCAGGCAAATTGATCCGCTCAAGGGCGGCGATGACATCCTGCTTTGTGACCGACATAACGTTTCTCCATTAACCAGCCTCTGACATCGCAGATTCGGCGAAATCCGCAAGAGCACCACCCAAAGACAAGCAACACCATGGGATTTGATTAAATTTTAAGCAAAGCCACCCCCCTATGCACATGCCGCATAGCAGCATTGCGCATTTTTTAATTGTGCTAACGCAGCATTAACTTTTATACCTAAGCCATGGAAACAATCCTCCCGATAGTTTTCTAAAACATCCAAGAGGCCTTCATCCTCCTCCCGAGGGCCCTCTTATTTTTAGGCGGCGATATCATCCTCCCGATATCGTCGCCATTTTTTTGTCTTCACATTGGCCACGCCTCAGAAATTTACGCACGTTAATGTGATGTCCTTTTGCGTTTGATAATCAGAGGGCTAACTTTTTTCTGCACTTGCAAAAAACGCATAGCCGCATTGCAGCATTGGTTATTGTTTTCTGAACTGGCTGCCTTAAGTATTGAACACAGAAAGACGCAACCGATGGATCGAGAGTAACATGACATACTTCACAGACACCAACGTATCAGTTTCCGCGCAGCCTAGCCGCACCGCAGCATTCTTCGACACGATTGCTCTGAAAATGCGTCAGCGCAAAGTATACAAACAGACATTCGACGAGCTGTGCACAATGACAGCCCGTGACTTGGCAGACCTTGGTCTCTGCCGCGCCGACTTCCGCCGCCTGTCCAAAGAAGCGGCAGAAATGGTTAAGTAATACCGCCATTCCCCGCGATCCGATCCTCCCATTTGATCGCGGGTGAATAAACAGCACGGCAGTGTCTCGCCTCCCCGATGACCCCGCGCTGTACAAAAGATGCATCTGTCTCTCCTCCCAGACAGCTAGATGCACCTGTTAGAGCGGTGGCCCCACCTCCCTGTGGCCACCGCTTTATTTTTTGGGAAGCAGCCTTTGGCAATCCGCCCGACGAAGTTCCCTGCGCCCTAGCTATGTGAATGACTTAAAACGGCACATCATCCGCAGCTGTCAAAAAGCGGGCGACGACCTTTTTGTCCCCTGCTTTTTCAAATGCCACTTCCAGCTTGTCGCCTTCGATCCCGATGATCGCGCCATAGCCGAATTTCTGGTGGAACACGCGTTCGCCCATGGTGAAGCTGCTGTTGGCCTTCATATCAAGTGTCACGCCTTTGGCTTCGGACGGTTGTGCCATTCCACGCGCGCCTGATCGTGCCTGCAACCTGCGCCACCCCGGAGAATCATAGCCATTCGCCTCGGCTGCGGCTTCGTGCAGCGTGCTTTTTGGCATTGCTGCTGCGCCAAATCCACCACCGTAAAGGCCGGGCGGCGTAAGAACATCCACATGTTCTTCGGGTAATTCGTCAATAAACCGCGACGGCATGGCGTTTTGCCATTGGCCAAACACACGCCTATTCGCGGCAAACGAGATTGTGCAAATCTGTTCGGCGCGGGTGATCCCCACATAGGCCAGCCTGCGCTCTTCCTCCAACCCTTTCAGCCCGCTTTCATCCATCGAGCGTTGGGACGGGAACAGCCCATCTTCCCAACCGGGCAGGAACACGCAAGGGAACTCAAGCCCCTTAGCCGCGTGCAGCGTCATGATGCTGACCTTTTCGCCCTCGCCTTCCTTTTCATTATCCATAATCAGGCTGACGTGTTCGAGGAACCCTTGAAGATTCTCGAACTGTTCCAAAGCCTTAACAAGCTCTTTGATGTTCTCCAATCGCCCTGGAGCTTCGGGGGTTTTGTCGTTTTGCCAGTGGGCGGTATAACCGCTTTCGTCCAGAATCATCTCTGCCAACTCGATATGGCTCACCTCAGCGGGGCCAAACTCCATCGGCATCGGACCAGCACTATCTAACAAGTCGTCAACAACACTGTCGTCCTGCACCTCAAGGCGCGGGCCGTGAAGCTTTGACGTCCAGCGATCAATCCCCTCGATCAACAGCTTTAGCTGAGCCGCACCTTTGCCGCCGATTCCCTTTTGCGCCAGCAAAAGGCGCGCGCCTTCGATCAGGTTCACGCCATGCGCGCGCGCCATGCCTTGGATTTTCTGCTGCGCAACATCGCCAAGGCCGCGTTTAGGGGTATTCACAATGCGTTCAAACGCCAGATCATCGTCGGGAGAGGTCACAACGCGGAAATAGGCCATGGCATCACGAATTTCCAAACGCTCATAGAATCGCGGCCCGCCAATCACACGGTAAGGCAAGCCGATGGTTAGAAAGCGATCTTCAAACGCGCGCATCTGGTGCGATGCCCGCACCAAAATCGCCATATGATCCAGCGACATAGGGCGCAGACCACGGGTGCCACGCTGCATCGATTCGATTTCGTCCCCGATCCAACGCGCCTCTTCCTCACCATCCCAATGGCCGATCAAGCGCAGCTTTTCGCCATCGGTCGCTTCGGTCCATAGGGTTTTACCCAAACGCCCTTGGTTGCCCGCAATCACACCTGAAGCAGCGGCCAGAATATGCGGGGTCGAGCGATAGTTTTGCTCTAGCCGCACCACATGTGAACCTGGAAAATCCTTTTCAAACCGCAGGATATTGCCCACCTCAGCACCGCGCCAGCCATAGATCGACTGATCATCATCCCCCACACAGCAGATGTTCTTATGCCCCGCTGCCAACAGCCGCAGCCATAGGTATTGGGCGACATTGGTATCTTGGTATTCGTCAACGAGGATGTATTTGAACCAGCGTTGATATTGGTTCAGCACGTCTTCGTGGGTCTGAAAAATCGTGACCATGTGTAATAACAGGTCACCAAAATCGGTGGCATTCAGTTCCAGCAGGCGCTTTTGATAGGCGGCGTAAATTTCAGGACCACGGTGATTATAGGCACCAGCGTCTGCTGCCGGAATTTTATCAGGCGTTAAGGCGCGGTTTTTCCAGTCATCAATGATGCCCGCCAACATCCGCGCAGGCCAGCGTTTTTCGTCAATGCCTTCGGCTGTAATGATTTGTTTTAGCAGCCGTTTCTGATCATCCATATCCAAAATCGAAAAGTTCGATTTTAGCCCGACCAATTCGGCATGACGGCGCAGCAGCTTGACGCAAATCGCGTGGAACGTGCCCAGCCACGGCATCCCCTCAATCGGCTGCCCCAGCATAGACCCCACGCGGTTTTTCATCTCGCGGGCGGCTTTATTGGTAAAAGTCACCGCCAGAATTTCGTTTGGGCGCGCGCGCCCCGTGTTCAGCAAATGAACAATACGCGCCGTCAGCGCGCGGGTTTTACCTGTTCCCGCGCCGGCCAGCATCAAAACAGGGCCGTCCATCTTTTCAACCGCTTCGCGTTGGGCGGG